>JANXMS010000075.1 GCA_025354525.1 Acidobacteriota bacterium | reverse complement strand
TGATCGCGATCCCCCGCTCCTGCAAGGGCACCAGGAAGTTGATCGCGGTGAACTGGGAACCCTGATCAGAGTTCCAGATTTCGGGCTGGCCGAAGCGAAACGCCGCAGCCAGCGCCGCCGTACAGAAGCTGGTTTCGAGGGTGCTCGACAACTCCCAACTGAGGACAAAGCGGCTGTACCAGTCGATAATCGCCACCAGGTAGAGGAAGCCACCGGAGAGCGGAATGTACGTAATATCTAATGGGCGACAATTAGGAACCGCTTCTAACGACAATTACTTTTGCAGCACTATCAGCAGGTGTTTTGATGCGAATTCCGCATCTGCCGCTGGGCGTTGGTTGAGATGGGGCTTTGCCCCAAACCCCATTACGAGCCCGCCGACAGTGGGCATGAAGCCACGGGAGCACCCTCCGCCGGTGGCAAGTCGACTTTGGTAGTTGTCGTTTCGGCCCGTTTCTAATTGTCGCCACACAGCCCAAAGTCCGCGGACGGCGCAGAGGGCTTGTTACTACGCGGGTTTTCAAACGATTCTGATTGGAATGTCGGCGTCTTTCCTGGGGCTGGCGGCGGTATCGCTCGTGCCGACGATTGGCGATCCGCGGATGGTGCTGCCGACGATGGCTGCCGAACATTTGCCGTATTGGTTAGGGGTACTCGTGTTCGTGGGGGTGCTGGGCGCGTCGATGTCGACTGCGAACGGGGCGATGCTGGTGATCTCGGTGGTGCTGGCGCGGAACGTCTATCAGCGCTGGTCGAAGACGGCGGTGGACGACTCGTTGATGCTGCTGCTATCTCGCGTGTTGGCGATTCCGACGGCCACGGCGGGTGCCTTGGTAGCCTACGTGAGGCCGGAGCCGGGAATCCTGTTGGTAATCGCCTTTGACATCGTATCTGCGTGCTGCGTGGCACCGCTCCTTTTGGGCGTATATTGGCGCAAGGCGACCCCATCGGGAGCCAATGCGTCGATACTGGTAGGTACCATCGTGCGTCTGATCTGCCCTCTCTACATTGCGCCTTCGTTGGCGGGGCTGGATACGCTTTTGCCTCCGGTGGTGAGCTTGGTGACGATGATCGGGGTAAGCCTGTTGACCCAAACGGCGATCGAGCCGAAGTTTGAGCGGATGTACAACCCAGCGCCGAAAGATCGGCTGGCCGTGGAGGATTAATGTTCCTCGCTCTCGCGTTCGCATTTCAAATGGGAGTGTTGCCGGACAAGTGGTTGTCGGGCGGGCCGAACTGCGCGGAGATCCCGGATTGGCAGGTGCATGCTTACAATGAAGATCTGCTGATTCTGCGGCAGAGCGGGTGTGTCCATTACGAAAAGCCGTTCCTGTATCTGCTGTTCGGCAAAGAGCGGGCGATGTTGCTTGATACGGGTGCCGGAAATCCGGGCACGGCGGCGATCATCGAAAAGCTCCGTCGAAAGATGCCCGTGATTGTGGTGCATAGCCACGGCCATGGTGACCATGTGGCGGGCGATGCGGAGTTGAAGACTTTGCCGGGAGTGACCGTGATGGCAGCGGGCTATGCGGAGACGATCGACCTGAGTGAACGGAAGATTGAAGCGCTGCCGATACCGGGTCATGACGCGAAGAGCGTGGCGTTTTATGACGAGCGGACGGGCATCCTTTTGACGGGCGATTCGCTGTATCCGGGGCGGTTGTGTGTGGACGATTTTCCGGCGTTCGTGACAAGCATGAATCGGCTGCTCGAGTTTACGGAAAGTCGCCCGGTGAGTCATGTCTTGGGCACGCATATCGAGCAGGCGCGGACGCCGTTTGTCGACTACGTCGTGAGGACGACGTATCAGCCCGCGGAGCACTCGTTAGAGTTAGGCAGGGCGCACTTGGTGGAACTGGTTCGGGAGTTGGAATTGATGAGTGGCAAGCCGGAGCGGAAGGCTTTGCGCGACTTTACGATTTACCCTCGTCCGCCGAGGAACTTTGCAAACGGGAGCACGGCAACGCCATGAAGAAGTGGATCGGCATCGTCGCGGTGGCGGCGAGCATGTGGGCGCAAGAGCCCCAGACGAAGAAGGGTAACCGTCCGCCGCGGGTTGCTCGGCCGGGAGTGAGTGATGCGTCGGTGAAGCACCCGATGAGCGAAGTGAAGCCGGAAGCGGTGTTCGAAGTGCCCGGGGTTCCCGATTGGCTGGTGATCACGAAGGACTCGGTTTGGGTATCGAACAAGCCGAAGGGTTCGGTGTCGCGAATGGACCTGAAGACCAACAAGGTCACGGCGACGATCGAGGTCGGCAAGCAACCGTGCGCGGGGATTACGGCTGGATTTGGATCGATCTGGGTTCCGCTGTGCGGCGATAAAGCGCTTGTGCGCCTTGATGCGAAGACCAACAAGATACTCGCGACGATTCCGATTGGGCCGGGGAATTCAGAGGGCGGTCTGGCGGCGAGCAAGAACGCGATCTGGTATCCGACGGACAAAGGGACGCTGGCGCGAATCGACCCGAAGACGAATAAAGTGGTGGCCGAAGTGCCGCTGCCGGTGGGGTCGTTTGCAGCCGAGGTGGCGGCGGATGGGAGCGTATGGGTGACCTCAACAGAGAAGAGCTTGCTGGTTCGGATTGACCCTAAGACGAATACGGTGATCGCCGAGATTTCTGTGGGCGACAAGCCGCGCTTCCTGACGACGGGGGCCGGAGCGGTTTGGACTTATGATCAGGGCAAGGGCACGATTACGCGAGTGGACATGGCGACCAACAAGGTGGCGGCGACGATTGAGGCCGGATTGCCGGGGGACGGCGGCGAGATCGATTATGCCGACGGATTCGTTTGGGTAACCTCGTTTGAGCACCCGATCACGAAGATTGACGTGAAGACGAACAAGGTGGTGGGGCAGTGGTCAGGCCCGGGCGGCGACGCGATCCAAGCGGCGAACGGTTGGGTGTGGCTGTCGAACTTGCGGGAGCAGAATATCTGGCGGATCAAGGCGAGCGGTTTGTAGTAATTGATTAGCGGCCTCCGACCCAATAGATTCAATGGTTTTCGTAGCATCGCGCGAGCCGGTGGCATGATTTTGAGGAGCCCTTTGCGGCACAAGCTCCCAAAGCGCCAGGAAACTGGCAATGATCTGGAGGCGAATGATCCCGAAACCCGCTAATCAAGTACGGTTTGTAGACGGTAGGATAGAGGGAAGTGCCCGCTGAACTCGTTCAAGCGATCCAGTTCTTTCTGGTGACGCTTTCCTCTATTTTCTTCCTCGTGGATCCGTTTGCGCTGGTGCCGACGTTTCTGGCGATGACGGCGTCGTCTACTGACGAACATCGAAAGTCCATGGCCAAACGGGCGTCGATCACCTGTTTTTGCCTGTTGACTGGGTTTGCGCTGGCGGGGACATTGGTCTTCGACATCCTGGGGATCACGATGCCGGCGTTCAAGATTGCGGGTGGAATCATCCTGCTACTGATCGGTATTGACATGGTGCAGGCCCGCCGTCCAGCGACGAACGAGACGAAAGAGGAAGCCAACGAAGGGGCTAACAAGGAAGACATCGGGATCGTCCCGCTAGGGATGCCGATGCTCGCTGGGCCGGGGGCGATTTCGACGGTGATGGTGCTGATTGGCAGCGCGAAGACGCCAGTGAAGATCTCGCTGGTGATTCTGGCGCTGGCGATTACGGCGCTGTCGGCGTTTCTGATTCTTTCGGCCGCCACCAGGGTGCGCAAGTTACTCGGTGAGACCGGCATTCATATTCTGAGCCGGATTATGGGCATGTTGCTAATGGCGCTAGCCGTCCAGTTTATCGTGGACGGCTTAGCGGCATTAGGGTTTGCAATGGCTCGGACCCGCTAGTTAAAACGCATAGCGGAGCGACATTTGAATCTGCCGCGCGGCGGTGGCCGAAGTCACCTTACCGAACGCGGAAGAGGCAAAGTTACCCTGCGGATTGCCCATGTTTACGTGGTTGCCAATGTTGAACATCTCGGCCCGGAACTGCAGCATGTTGCCTTCCCGTTTGAAATGGAAGTCCTTTTGCGTAGAGACATCCCACGTTTGGCGGCCATCGGCTTGGGTGATAAACGAAGCAGCGTTGCCGTACGTGTAGATGGGTTGCAATTGGAACGCCGAGGTATCGAACCAGGGAATATCCACGTTGCGGCTGCCGCCGTTGTTGGGATTGCGAACTACATTGGGACGCTGTTGCGAGCGACCAACGTTGGCCCGATCCTGACCGACGACGACGTTGAACGGCGCGCCGGTTTGGAGGCGCGTGATGCCTTCGACGGACCATCCTCCGAGGACGTAGGCGACGGGCGCGGACCAGTTGCCGCCGAACCGCTTTCCTTTGCCGAAGGGGAGTTCGTAGACGTAGGACGCCTGGAAAATGTGGCGGAGGTCGATGGACGACCGGCCCCAATCGGCGCGGCGATCGTACTGGTTCTGAGCGCGGGTTTCGGCGAGCGAGGACTGGTTATCCAGCGCTTTGCCCCAGGTGTAGTTGGCCTGGAACTGGAGACCTTTGCTGAAGCGTTTGACGGCATTGACGCGCATGGAGTGGTAGGCCGAGTTGTACTGATTGTAGCCAGCGTCCAACTCTCCGAACTCGGGCATCAAGCGCCGGGGATTGACGGGGCCAGGTCCGGGAATAGGCGCGGTGTTGAGTGCGCTGTATCCGATCTGGCGTTTGTTCACATTGCCGACGTAGCCGATGTCGATGGCGAGGTCGTTCATGACTTGGCGTTGGACGGTAAAGTTCCATTGCTGGGAGTAAGGGGTGCGGTTCTCCGGGTTTTGCGACCAGCCGCCGATGCTGACGGTACCGGCCTTGGCCGCGTCGGTGATCAGCAGGTCGGGCGTAGTGCCGGTGTTGGCGGTGAAGAGTTCTTGGGGCGTATAGGGCCAGAACTTACGCAAATCCTGCAGCTCCTGGACGAAGGTGGAGTTGTAGAAGATGCCATAGGCGGTTCGAATCACGGTCTTGGCATCGAGCTGGTAGGCGATGCCGAGGCGCGGGGCGAAATCGCGGTAGTTGGAACGTTTCAGGGACCGACCGTAGCCGCGTTGGTTGGGAGGATCGTTTACCTTTCCAGTGGCGGGGTTGATGGACGGGTTCGTGGTGGCCCACATCAGGTTGCCGGAGTAACGGCCAGTGGTGGGGTCGCGCGTGACGAGCAGATTACCAATGCGGTCGGTCGAGTCGTAGGGGGGGTTGGCGAACTCCCAGCGGAGGCCAATGTTGACGGTTAGCTTGTTGGTAACGCGCCAGTCGTCCTGGAGGTAGGCTTGGCTGGCGGTGACGTGGGCGTCTGTGAGGGTATTGCCCGAACTGCGCCGGATTTCAGTAGGCGTGCCGAGGAGCATGGTCGCGGTGCTGTGGCCTGAGTTGTTGTTCGAGAACAGCGAGGTAAGGCGGCGGTCGAAGTCGCCGTTGCCGTTCATCGGATTCGAGGTGTTGGTGTTGAAGACGCGTTTGGTGATGTTAGCGCCCACCTTCAAGCTGTGGCGACCTTTTGACTTTGAGAGGTTAGCGATCCATTGGTTGATCTTGTCGCCGGTGATATCGCCGCCTCCGCCGACCGCGAACTCGCCCACGGCGCTCAAGCTGGGGATGGGATCGAAGAGGACTTCCCGTTGGTACATTTTGATGCCTGTGCGATCAAAGAACTCGCCGCGGGTGATCTTCCGGTTCAGCGTGGCACCGGGGTTATTGGGTTTGTTGTAGCCGTAGCGGACATCAAGGACGGTGGTGGAGTTGAAGATATGGGTCCAGCCGGCGGCGATGTTTTCGACGTCGTAGCGGTTTTGGGCATAGAGGTTCGGATTGGCGTTGGGCACTTCTTCCCCGACGCGCTGGCGAAGGTAGCGGATGTTGACGATGTCTTTCGAGGAGAAGTTGTGATCGCCACGGAGGACGACGGCATCGCGGTTATTCGAGCGGCCGGCGGTGTTGATGTAGTTGTTCTGCAGTAGGCCGGCAATGTTGGGAAGCGGGGCCATGACGTCCATGAACGTCTTGATGGCCGGGCTGATGAGGGTTCGGGGGATGATGTTGCCGACGAAGGGGTCGCGGAGGATATTGCCTTGGGGATCGAGGCGACCGGAGAAGGGGTCGTAGATGGTCCGTGATTGGCCGGAGAAGTCACCGTTGCGCTGTTCGGCGACGGGGAAGGTGGTGATGGCGGTGCCGCCGCGGCGGAGGCGGAAGCCTTCCCAACTGGCGAACCAAAAGGTCTTGTCGCGGCCGTTGTAGATCTTCGGCAGAACGAGAGGGCCACCGACGGAGACGCCATACTGGTTTTGACGGAATGGGACTTTTCCAATGCGCTGGCGATTGGCGAAGAAGTCGTTGGCATCGAACTTGTCGTTGCGGAGGAACTCGTAAGCGGAGCCGTGAATATCGCGGGTGCCGGATTTGGTGGCGATGTTGACGTTGGCCCCGGAGGAACGACCGAACTCGGCGGAGGTATTGTTGAGAACGCGGAACTCTTGGATGGAATCCATGGGCGGGGAAGCGCCGGGGGAGTTCATCATCTGGAAGTTGTTGTCGACGCCGTCGACGGTGTAGTTGTTGTCCTGGCGTCGTTGGCCATTGATGGAAACGAGTTGGGTTCCGGAGAAGGTACCCTTCGATTGCGAGCCCCCTTGGTCGCTCGTGCCGGGCATGAGCAAGATTAGGCGGGTGTAGTTCCGGCCGTTGACGGGAAGACGAGAGAGTTCAGCGCCGGTGACGGTGCCGCCGACGGAAGACTCCTGCGTTTGGAGGATGGCGGCAGAAGCGGTGACTTCGACGGTCTCGGTGACTTGCCCGACTTCGAGGGCGAAATCGACCTTGACGATAGAGGCAATTTCAAGAATGACTTCCGGCAGGACCTTGGTTTTGAAGCCCGGCATGGTGGCCGAAACTTCGTATTTGCCTGGGTTCAGAGGGAAAACGCGAAAGGAGCCGGCACCGTCGGTTTTGACAGACCGGGCGACACCGGTTCCTTTGTCTTTGACGTTAACCGTTGCGTTGGCGATCATGCTGGCTTGGGGGTCGACGACGGTGCCGACGAGGGTGGCGTTGGTAGTTTGCGCAAACGCGGCGCTGGCGATGAGACAGAAGAGTGGTAATGTTTTTTTAATCAAGCGAAGACCTTTAACTAGTGAACTGAAACACCAATATTATTTCACATTCGGTTGGGGCAAACTGGGAGGAGTGAGCAAGATTTTTGGACTGTGGTTGATCTTCGGGTCAGTGATGGCTTTTGCGCAGGGGATGGCGACGCAGGGTGCGGCACCAGTAGCTCGGCCGGCGGCGAGCGGAAGGCCGTTCGCGATTACGTTTAAGGACGTGGCGGCGGAGGTCGGGCTGGGGGCTCGATTCGTGAGCGGGGGGGAGACGTCGAAGCGGTACATCGTGGAGGCGAATGGCACCGGGGTGGCGTTTACCGATTTCGACAACGACGGCTGGGACGATATCTTCCTTGTAAACAGCTCGGCGCTGGGGACTCCAGCGGCGGGGGGGAACTATCTGTTTCGGAATGACCACGGCCGCTTTGTCGACGTGACGGCGAAGGCTGGGATGCAGCGGAAGGGTTGGGGGAACGGGGTGTGCGCGGGCGATGTGGACGGGGACGGGTTTGACGATCTGTTCGTGACGTATTGGGGTGCGAACGTTTTGTTCCGGAACACGGGCAAAGGCGGATTTCGCGCGGAAGCGTGGCCGGACCGGAAGGAGTGGAGCACGGGGTGCGCGTTTCTGGACTATGACCACGATGGGCACTTGGATTTGGCGGTGGCGCGGTATGTGGCGTTTGACTTAGCCAAGACGCCGAAGGCGGGGGCAGCGGCGAACTGCCAGTGGAAAGGGATGGCTGTATTCTGTGGTCCGCGAGGGCTGCCGTTTGGGGGGTTAACGCTTTATAAGGGCAAGGGCGACGGGACGTTTACGGCGGTGCAAGAGTGGAAGGATTTCTACGGTTTCACTGTGATGGCGACGGACTTGAATGAGGACGGGTGGACCGATCTTTACGTGGCCGGCGATTCTTCGCCGAGCCTGTTATTGCGGAACCTGGGGAACGGGAAGTTTGCCGAGTTGGGAGCGGAGACGGGGGTGGCTTTTAGCGAGCACGGCAACGAACAGGGCGGCATGGGGATTGCGGCGGGGGACTTCGACAACGACGGCCGACTGGACTTATTCAAGACCAATTTTGCGGGCGATTATCCGAACCTTTATCGCGACATTGGGGGCGGGGTTTTTGAGGACGTCGTGATGAAGGCGGGTTTGGCGGTGAACCCGCAATATGTGGGTTGGGGCACGGGGTTGGTGGACTTTGACAACGATGGGTGGCTGGACGTTTTCCAGGTGAATGGCCATGTGTTCCCGGAGTTAAAAAATGAATATCGGAACCCGCGGTTGCTGTATCGGAATTTAGGCGGGGGGCGATTTGAGGACGTTTCGATGGCGGCGGGGCTGACGGAGAAGGCGTCGAGCCGCGGGGCGGCGTTTGCCGATTTTGACAACGACGGGGACGTGGACGTGCTGATCATGAACATGAACGGGGTGCCGACGTTGCTGCGGAACGAAAACCGCAGCGGGAACGGGTGGCTGCAGGTGAGGCTGATGGGGCAGGCGATGGGCGCGGTGGTGACCGTGACAGTGGGGGGCAGGAGCCAAGCGCAAACGGTGACGAGCCAGTCGAGTTTTCTGTCTCACAACGGACGGCGATTGGGGTTTGGTTTGGGTTCGGCGAAGGGGGCGGAGAGGGTGAAGGTGGTGTGGCCGGACGGGCGGACGACGGAGCGGTTGGACGTGGCCGGGAACCAGGTGTTGGCGCTGGAGGCGAGCAAGTGATGGTTTGGGTGTTGGCGTTTTGGATGTGGCAGGCGGGGCCGGACGACTTAGCGGAGCAGGGTCGCGAGTTGGCGGCGGCGGGGCGGATGGAAGAGGCGGCGGCGCTGTGGAGGAAGGCTCTGGTGACGGTGCCGAACCACTATGGGTCGCTCTTCAATTTGGGGTTTATGGCTTGGCAGCAGAAGCGGGACGCGGCGGCGGTGGAGTGGTTCGCGCGGGCGGCGCGGGCACAGCCGGGGGAGTTCAACGCGCTGTATTTGGCGGGGTCGGCTTCGTCTCGACAGGGCAAGAGCGCGGAGGCGATTGGGTGGTGGCGGAAGGCGTTAGCGGTGCAGCCCACGAATAGTAAACTGCGGCAGGCGATGGCGGCGGAGTACACGCGGGCGAAGCGATTCCGGGAAGTGGTGGAGGTGAGCGAAGGGGCGCTGGATAGCGAGGCGATGTACTTGATGGTGATCGTGGCTCGGCGGGCGTTGGGGGAGGTTGATCAGACGGCTTCGCTTGTGAATCGAGCTTTGGAACGGTTTCCGGACTCGGCGCGAGTGCAGTTCGAGGCTGGCTACGACCTGCATCGGGCGGGGGTGTGGCAGCGGTCGATGCCGTATTTTGACCGGGCGATTGCGTTGGACCCGGCGTACGAAGAGCCCCACTATTACCGCGGGGATGCGCTGTTCCGACAGGACCGCCACGCGGCGGCGGTGGACTCGTTTTTGGAGGCGATTCGGATCCGCCCCGGCTATACGCTGGCGCGGGTGGGGTTGGCCCGCGCGTATCTGGCGACCGGAAAGGCGGCACAAGCGGCGGAGACGCTCGAAGAAGCGACGCGGCTGGACCCGGAAAATCCGCAACCGTACGCTCTGCTGGCGCAGGTTTATTTTCGGCTGGGCGACCTGAACAAGGCTCAGGCGGCGAAGGTGCTGGCGCAGCGGCTGCGGGCGGCGCGTTGACTCTTCTGCTGCACTTCGGCCAAGAGGTGGTCGCATTCGTGCCAGAAGGTCGTATAGGTGTAACCGCCCGCAGCTAGGACGCGACCGTGTTGGTTCCATACTACGGCGCAAATCGCGGCTTGGAGGACGCGATGGAGCATGTGGCGCAGGCCAAAGCGGTTCCGGACGACAAGGGAGAGATTCGCGGCCTGGAACTGGAGATGGAAGGCTTCGTCCTCAAGGATTCGGTCGCAGATGTCCTGGAGGGCGGGTAGAGTAGTGGCTCGGCGGACGGCGGCGTAATAGGGTACGGCGATGATTTCGGCGGAGACGAGGATCGCGATTTCGAGGCCGAAGCCCATGGCTCGGCGGGCAAGGCGAAAAACGCCGTCGACCCAGTGCTTCTGGAGAAGGGGTTCGTGCTGGTGACGCAAGACTTCGCCGAGCCAACGGGAGTGGCGCTGCTCTTCGGCGATCAGTCCGGCGATCGCTTCGGGGAGGTCGGGGTCGGCGACTTGGGCGGCGAAGGTCCGGGCGAAGCGCAGGAGGTTGCAGCCGTCGGAGCCTTCGCCGAGTTGGAACTGGCGGAGGGAGTCGGCGAGGAGGTCTCGTTCGTGGCTGGTCCAATGGCCTTGATGGGCGAGATCGAGTTCCATGGGCCAGCGGCGGGAGAAGTGGATCCGCCAGAGGGTGCTTGTAGTGATCGACATGAATTCACTTTATTTGATAAAGTACTCTCCGTCAAGAATTTTCAAGGGATGAGAGATTGCCAACAACTCCGAGACATGTAATTTTTTGTTCCGTGGCTGAAGCGGGACTGTTTGTTGTTTTTGGGGGTCTTCTCGGTGAGGCTGTTCGAGGCGGATCCGGTGGGGTTGCGTCTGTTTTTTGAGAACGGCCAGATGGCAACGCTGAAATTGGCGACGACGGTGTCTCGTTCTTTGCAGGAGGTGGACATCGTGGTGACAACGGCACCTTCAGCGGTGGACGCTGGTGCTCAGCCGTTGCTAATTCGGGCGAATTCGCTTCGCTGACCTGGGCTGGCTTAGCGATGGTGAACGTGAGTCTCCGGCGCGACTGAAATCGGAGGGGTGATGGGCGACCATTAGAGCGATACCCGCCTTAATGGAGGCGTTCTGGAAACCCGAACTACCGGCCCCGTATTGGGCCGACGTCAAACTACGTTTGTCCCAGCTCAGGGCCCCGTCACTGCATGCGCTTGTCGTCGATCTCGCCGAGACTCTCTCCCCCTTCCGCTCTCCCGACATTGCTCCTGAGTAATTGATTAGCGGCCTCCTGCTCAATAGAGCGATACCCGCCTTAATGGAGGCGTTCTGGGAACCCGAACTACCGGCCCCGTATTGGGCGGACTGCAAACTACGTTTGTCCCAGCTCAAGGCCCCGGCAGTGCATTCGCTTGTCGTCGATCTCGCCGAGGCTCTCTCCCCCTTCCTCTCTCCCGACATTGCTCCGGATCTCTTCAGTCGTCGCGGATTTGCCCTCTGTTAAGTCAATACTTGCTAATAGAATCAATGATTTTCGTAACGTCGCGCGAGCCTTTAGCATGATTTCGGGGGGCCCTCCGCAGCACAAACTCCCAAAACGTCAGGAAACTGGCCCAAATCTGGAGGCGAATGATCCGGAAACCCGCTAATCAAGTACGCTCCTGATCTCTTCAGACGTCGCGGATATGACCTCTTCTAAGTCAAGACTTGCTGTAGGAACCACTTCTAACGACAATTACTTTTGCAGCACCATCAACAGGTGTTTTAATTTCAATTCGACAGATGCCGCTGGGCGTTGGTTGAGATGGGGCTTTGCCCCAAGCCCCAGGATTTAGCGCATTCTGCCATCCCAGGTGGGCTACGAGACCGCCGACAGTGGGCATGAAGCCACGGGAGCACCCTCCGCCGGTGGCAAGTCGACTTTGGTAGTTGTCGTTTCGGCCGTTTCTAATTGTCGCCAAACAGGAGGGGGTTGCATCTACGTTGACGACTCGCCAGCGGCCGCTTGCCCGCGCGCTCGGCTCGCCTGTGCGATTCAGAATCCCGTGTCGGCTAGCGCCAGAAGTGTTCGGGCCATGCCATTGGCGTGCATTTTGTGGGAATGCTGAGCTGCTCCGACTTTCTCGCCCAGTGGAACGCCACCCGGATGCAGAGAGAAAGATCGGATCGGTAGACCCTGATGCCTCGAAATTATTCACCCGAAGGGCGGAACGGTTCCTTTCCGCTCAACGCCGATCCTCATGATCACGTTGAGCCAAAACAGTTATTTCAGTTGTCAAAGATCAGAATGCGGTTCGAAGGCGGCGGGGTTCTGCGGAACGAAGCCAGTTTCAGGGCCGGTTGTGAAAGGCCGGGGCACTGATCGGGGCAACGGGAACGAATTGCGGTTCGAAGCCAATTTCGGGTAGCGGACAGTTTGCGGTGGCCACTTTGACGGGGACAGGCTCCGGTTTAGGCTGCTGCGCGGGACGATTCTTTTGGGCTTGTTGGAGCGATTTGAGGGCCCGTTGATAGCCTCGTTCGGTAGAAGTGACGTAGCGCTGCATCCGGCTGAGAACTCCGTCGTAGCTGTTGTTGAAAAAGCCGGCGGCGAGCAGATGATCGGGGTGACGGTCGACGGGTTCGGAGCCGTCATTGAGGACTTCGAAGACATCTTGCATGACGAGGGCGGAGATTCTGGTTTCGACGCGGCGGGCGCGGTTCAGGCGCCAGAGCGACTCGGTGAGTTGGTCGGTTAGGACGTTTTCTTCGGCGGTCATCGGGAGATACGTGGCATGGGTTTCGGCCCGGAGTTGATCAAAGTCTGATTGGAGCTCGCCAGGTAGTAGGAGCGCGCTGGAGCAGAGTCCGTGGGCGAGACGATTTTGGCTGGAGACGGCTTTGCCTTCGGGCGTACGGGGTCCGGTTGA
>JANXMS010000008.1 GCA_025354525.1 Acidobacteriota bacterium | reverse complement strand
GTTTTCATAAATCATTTCGACCATCGCCGTATTATCAAAGCAGCTACCAATATCAATGGGCAGTTCGATAGAAAAACCGTACTTGATTAGCGGGTTTCGGGATCATTCGCCTCCCGATTTGGGCCAGTTTCCTAGCATTTTTGGGAGTTTGTGCCGCAGAGAGCCCCTCACAATCATGCCACAGGCGTCGGGCGACGCTACGGAAACAATTGATTCTATTGAACCGGAGGCCGCTAATCAATTACGAAAAACCGCACGAAAAACGCTTGGATACTAATGGAACCCATTCAAGCGGTCTCAGCACTAGGTTGAAGAACAATGTTCAAATTGTCGGCCCAAAAATCCGTGATCGAAGACTTGAGAATGGGCTCTCACAGAGCGAGCTTGCGGACCGCCTTAAAGTTTCGCAAGCTCTGATCTCAGTTTGGGAACAGGGAAAAGCTAACCCCGGGGCCGGGCAGCTACAGCAGCTTAGCGAAATACTTGGACGCCTCACTCCGTCGTTAAATAGCACTATCGAAGCGGATTCACCGACCCCTTTGTCCGCATGGCTTTCCCGGACTAATGCGAAAAAGAATCTAACGGCAGGGGAACTCGCCACGAAGGCAGGTCTAAGTCTCGCTACTGTCTATAATATTCTTGCAGGGCGCGCTGAAAACCCCCACTCCCGGACCATAACCGCCCTGGAAAAAGCCCTCGGCGGCAGTTTTGAATCGAAGGAAGAGAATCAAGAAGCTTCTCAGATCGCCGGAATAGGTGCGGCTGAACGATCATCACAGTCGATTCTGGTTCAAACGACCACTTGTGGAAACCGGCGCGTACATTGAGATCCCCGATTCAAAACTGCGCGATCAAATCGAAACGGTGTTAATTCAATTTCTGAAAAACAACGCGGTGATTAACAAACAGAAAACTGTACGTGACGAAGATTGATTGGATCCCTTGCACTATCGAAAGTCTTGCCTTAACAGAGGGCAAATCTGCGACGTCTGAAGAGATCCGGAGCAATGTCGGGAGCGAGGAAGGGGGATAGAGCCTCGGCGAGATCGACGACAAGCGCATGCATTGACGGGGCCCTGAGCTGGGACAAACGTAGTTTGCAGTCCGCCCAATACGGGGCCGGTAGTTCGGGTTTCCAGAACGCCTCCATTAAGGCGGGTATCGCTCTAAACGCGGCGGCCGCGGCGAAGGGTTCGACGATTGCGATCTACCTGACGGGGCGGGAGTCGTGAACGCATCGCAGGCGATTGTCTTTCGGCTCGACTGATACCGGAGGGGTATCGAGTTGAGGTAAGGACGTTCTGGGGGCTTCCCGGCGCTGTGAATTCCGCGGGTCAACCGTCTTGAAACCAAGTCGAGCGGCGCTCCGAAGGACTCGCCAAACGGCCATGGGCCCGCTTTGCGGTCGAATCGTGCGGTCTCGGCTCTCGTCTCCGAAGCCAAGCAGGCCGACGGAGATCGGGTCGATAGACCCCACTGCCTCGAAAATCCCCGCCCGCGGGGCGGAACCATCCCGTTAAGGCCAGCGGCAATCCTCCTGTTCACGCTGAACCAAGACAATCTTCGCTCCGGTTGCGGTGACGATAGGCGGGCAATTGGCGACGGGAGCTTGCGCGGGCGCGGCACCGGGCAGCATTGTGGGCCTGTACCAGATTAACGCCACGATTCCGGCCGGATCGGCGAGCGGAGCGGTCCGCGGGGGCGTGGCGGCGCAGAACGGGGTGACGGTCGTCGTGCGGTAATTCAACCGAGAGCGCCAACGATGATAATGGCGTATGGTCTTCGTTCGTACTTTGGGTTTCTCGCTCGTGTTCTGCGCGGCACAAGTCTGGGGGCAGAACGCCTCCGTTTCGGGTACGATTTTGGATCCGTCCGGGGCCGCGATTCCTCAGGCAAAGGTCCTGGTAAGGAATCTAGCAACTAACGTCGCGGTGGAGACGCGGACCAACGGACAGGGATTATTCTTTCTGCCGCCGGTGGCGCCAGGTAAGTATCAGTTAACGGCGGGGGCTCCGGGGTTTGCCGAAGCCGAGGTGAACGATTTAGTGCTGGAGGTGGGCCAACAGCGGACGGTGACGCTACGGCTCGAGACCGGACAGTTGAAGCAGCAGATCTCGGTGGAGGCGGCGGCACCGTTGTTGAACGTGGTGTCGGCGGACCGGGGATCGGTGGTGGAGAACCAGTTTCTGAAATCGATTCCGTTGAATGTGCGGAATCCGATGCTGTTGTTGACGCTGGCTCCCGGGGTGACGGGCGGGTTGAACGCGGGGATCAACACGGCGTCGCAATCGACGACGAACAACTTTCGCATCAACGGTGGGCGCGGGGCGACGAACGAGATTTTGATTGACGGGGCATCGAATACGGGCACCTATAACAACCAGGTTTCGGCGATGCCACAGGTGGATTCGATTCAGGAGTTCAAGGTGAACACTTCGCCTTATGCTCCGGAGTATGGACGGACCGGCGGCGGCTTGATCAGCTTTGCAATGCGGAGCGGGACGAACGGATTCCATGGGACGCTGCATAATTTTCTGCGGAATTCGGTGCTGGACTCGAACGGCTTCAATGCCAATCGGGCGGGCCAACCGCGGCGGACTTTTCGCCGCAACCAATTCGGCGGGACGTTCGGCGGACCGGTGCACATTCCGAAGCTATACAACGGGACGAACCGGACGTTCTTCTTCTTCGCCTACGAAGGGCTGCGGGAACGGAGCATCGGCAGCTTTACCGGATCCGTACCGACCGACCTCGAACGCAAGGGCGACTTTTCGCAAACGCGGCTGCAGGACGGAAACTTGATTCAGATTTTCGATCCACGGACGACGCGGCTCGATCCGACGCGGCCGACAGGCACGACGCGCTACATCCGCGACCCGTTCACGGGGAACGTGATTCCCGGAACCTTGCTGGGCAAGATAGCGACGAATGCAGTTACCTTTTTCCCCCAGCCGAACCAACGTGGGGACGGTGGCAGCAACATCAACAACTTCTTCAGTTCGGCGCCGAATTCGCTCGACGGCGACCGGATCGACACCAAAGTAGACCATCAGTTTTCGAACCAACACAATGTATTTGCGCGGTGGAACTATTTTGAAAATCTGAACGCCCAGCCGAGCGTGTTCGGTAACTTTGCTTCGCCCGTCCAGACGCCAAACCGGATTCCCGGAACGAATTGGGCCGGGAACCACACCTGGAGCGTGCGGCCCACGTTTTTGGTGGAGCACCTTTTTTCGCTGAACCAGAGCGAGACGAACCGAATTCCGCTGAGTCTAGGATTTGATGCGACAACTCTCGGGGTTCCTTCAGCGGTTGCGAAGGCTCCCCGGCAAGCTTACTTTCCGGTGTTGAGCATCGGACGGACGAGCGGATTAGGACCGCAAGGTACGGCGTCGAACTCGGTGGTTTCCCGGACGTTGCAGTATCAGATCAAGGCGACCAAACAGATGGGCAAGCATTCGTTTAAGTTCGGTTATGACTGGCGGCGATTCCGGGTTTCGATTGATAACCCGCAGCCGTTGGGGATCAGCGCGAGTGGGTCTTTTACTGGTGGACCGAACCCGCAGGCGCAGGCCGCGGCGTCGGGCCATGGGCTGGCGGACCTCTTCTTGGGGGTCGCCAATGTGAATCACAACATTCGCCCGCGCGAGCAGCACCAGCATTACTACAACGCTTGGTTTTTCCAAGACGAATGGCGGATTGCGAGTAAGCTTACGCTGACGGCCGGGTTGCGGTATTCGATCGAAACGCCGCGGACTGAGAAGCTGAACCAGTATGTCTATTTGGACTTGAATTCGTCGTCGCCGCTGCAAAGCGCGGTGCCTTCGGCGGCGGGACTGCGCGGCGGTCTCGGCTTTGTGGGGACAAAGGAAAACCCGGGTCGGCGGACGCAATTGGTCGATTTCCGCATGATTGATCCGCGGCTCGGCTTGGCGTATCAACTCAACCAGAAGACGGTGTTGCGGACGGGAATCGGCGTGTTCCATCATCCGCTCGTGCCGAATACGGACGTTGCTTTGGGCTTCTCTCGGAATACGAGTTCCTTGGTAGCGGAGGCGGACGGCGTGACGCCGCAGTTCAACTTGGATAATCCGTGGCCAACCGGTTTGTTGCAGCCGAGCGGCAGTACGCTTGGGCTGAACACGCTGCTGGGTCAAGGCATCAGCGGGCCGTTGCGGACGCAAGGTTTGCCGTACCAGTTGCAATGGAGCTTCGACATCCAACGACAGTTGCCGGGCAGTTGGGTGGCGGAGGTTGGGTACGCGGCGAACAATGCGTATCGATTGCCGTCGTCGGTGCAGTACAACCAACTGTCGCCCGATACGGTGACGCAGTTGGGAAGCGGCGTGAATCAGACGGTGCCGAATCCGTTTTTCGGTGTGATCACGGATCCGACGTCGTCGTTGAGCCTGGCGACGGTGCAACGCGGCCAACTGCTGCGGCCATTCCCGCAGTTTACGTCTGCGGCGGGGTCACAAGTCGGCGCGGGCCAGTCGAACTATCATGCGCTGCAGGCGCGCGTGGAACGTCGCTACGCGAACGGATTGGCGGTGTTGTTTGCCTACACATTCTCGAAGACGATCGACAATACGGCCGAGTTGGGCGGATTCCTGGGCGCTTCACCCGGGTTCCAGAACAACTATTGTTTCCGGTGTGACCGGGCGCTTTCGTATCAGGATGTACCGCACGCCGTGCGGCTGTCAACGCGGTACGATTTGCCGAAATTGACGAAGAACAAGATGTTGGGCCAAGTGCTCAACGGTTGGGGAATCGGTAGCTTCCTGAGCATGGAGAGTGGAACGCCGTTGACGGTGAGTTCGCCCAACGATTCGTCTTCTTTTGGCGGCGGGGGCGGGATGCGTCCGATGGCAACCGGGGAGAAGGCCGGGTTGGGAGCGACGGAGTTCAAGAACGGAGTGCAATACTTCAACGCCGGGGCGTTCCGTCGGACGCCGCAGTTTCAGTTTGGCAACGTGAGCCGCACGCTGCCGGATGTGCGGAACCCGCGGCAATGGAACTGGGATGCGCTGGTGGAGAAGCGGTTTCGCCTGACCGAACGGGTGAGCTTGGATTTCCGGAGCGAATTTTTCAATGTAACGAATAGCGTGGTTTTCGCAGGGCCGAGCACGTCGATAACGGCGGGCGACTTTGGGCGGATCACAGCGCTGCGGCAGACCAATACGCCGCGGCAGTTGCAGTTTGCGTTGCGGCTGAGCTTCTAGACTCAGCTACCCCTTCGATTCGGTCTCGGCGGCGGCATTCCAATTCGCTGCCGGGGCCTAGGGAAATGAGGTCGACGATGGACCAAGCGGCTCGTCGGGCGATTGGCGCAGGACCGTGCGGATGGTATCGACAAAAGCTTGTTCGGCCTGTAAGCGCTCTCGACAGTGAGCGCAGACGTCGATGTGGCGGTAGATTCCCATAACGGAAGCCGCCGACAGACGACGCAGGGCGAACTGTTCCAGCAATTCCTCAGCGGGGTGCTCGGACATTTAGTACCAAGTGCGGAATTGAGGGGATTCTTCTCTTAGGATTAATCCTAGCGAGGGGCGAATTTTGTGGGGGCCAGGGCGGAGGAGTTGATCTCGGCAAGGGAGCGGCGACCGCACTGTTTCATGATGAGGGTGAGCTCCGCACGAAGGAGTTCGATGACTTTTTCCACCCCTGGTTGGCCAAAGGCGGCGAGACCCCAGATGTAGGGTCGGCCGACACAAACGGCGGTGGCACCAAGGGCAAGGGCTTTAAAGATATCGGTGCCGCGTCGAATTCCACCGTCGATGAGTACCGGCATTTTTCCGCCGACGGCGTCGATGACTTCGGGGAGACACTCGATGGTTCCGCGGCCGGATTCTTCAGCGCGGGCGCCGTGGTTTGAAACGATGATGCCGTCGACGCCGTGTTCGAGGGCGATGCGGGCGTCTTCGTGGGTGACGATGCCCTTGATGAGCAGTTTCATTTTGGTGGACTGGCGCAGTTGACGGACGAAGTCCCAGGTGAGGGCGGCGTTGGCGGTGGGGATACCGGCCATGTCGAGGCCGGAGAACATCGCTTTGCGTTTGAAGAAGCCGCCGGGAGCGGGGTCGTGGCAGGTGACGCATTTGCGAGTGTCAAGGCGCTTTGAGCGTTCGGCGGTTTCGGTGTTGCGACCGGCCTGGGTATCGACGGTGAGAGCGAGGACGGGACACCCGGCGGCTTCGGCGCGGCGCCAAAGGCGATCGGCGACGGTAAGGCTGCCGGTGGCATAGAGCTGATACCAGACGGGGCGGCCAGCGGCGGCGTTGACGGCTTCGACGCTGTTATTAGTCATGGTTGATAGGATCTGCATCGTCTTTTGCGCGGCTGCTGCGCGGGCGACGGGGAGTTCGGCTTCCGGGTGGAAAGCGCCTTGGTTCCCGATGGGAGCGAGAAGAAGGGGCGTTTCGTGGCGAGCGCCGAAGAGGGTCAGGGAGAGATCGACCTTTGAGATATCGATGAGACGGCGGGGACGGAGTTGGTAGAGATCGTAGCCGGTGCGATTGGCGCGGAGGGTCGCGTCGTCAACAACGCCGGTTTGGAGGTAGCCGAAGTGGGCGGGCGGCAGGATTTGGCGGGCGGCGAGTTCAAAATCGAAGACGTTGATGGCTTCGTCGGGTTTGGTAATGATGGGGGCGGGTTGGGAGTAGAGAGGGCTAGCGGCGAGGAACTGAAAGAAGGCCCGGCGAGCGAGAGTGTCCATGAGGGGTCAGTATATCGGATCGGAGTGGATGGGATGAGGCAATTGGGGTCGAAACATATGGGGTTCGCGCGTGGTCCACGAATTGCAATGGATTCGAGCATGGAACCATTAGAAATGGAAGACGAGCGGAGGACGCGGACTGCGCAGCGGGCTTATGAGATTTACTTGTCGCGAGCGGGCGTCGACCAGGACGGGTCAGCAGAGGCGGACTGGCGGCAAGCGGAGGAGGAGTTTAGCAGGGACCAGGAGCACAACCCGGTGAGTACGGAACCAGATCGGGATTGATGCCTTTGCGGATAAGGACGCCCCAATCGATGAGCTTGTCGCGTTCGAGGTTGAAGTGGGAGCAGCGGTCGAGGAAGTGCGCGACGGCTTTACGTTCGCCGAGGTCGACGAGGGCGCGAGCGAGGTCCATGGGGATGGGCCCGTGCGTGAGCCGGTCTGAGCCCGGATTGTTGGTGGAGGCGAAGAGTTCGGCGACGGCGGTTTTCGTGTCTCCCTTTTGGAGAGCGATTTTGCCGAGGGTTTGGTGGGCGAGGAAGATGGCGTCACCGTAGCGGGGATGGCCGGCGAAGCGTTGGATAAGTTTGATGAGAGCTTGGGCGTGGGCAGCGGCTTGATCGAGTTGGCCGTCGGCGTAAGCGAGGCGGAGGGCTTCAGGCAGGGCGAGGAAGCGGTCGGCTTCGTCAGGGCTGGCGAGGAGTTCGGCGAGAGGACGGGCGGCGAGGGCGAGGCGGTCGGCGTCGGCGGCGGCTTGAGCTTTGGGGGGGAGGGGTTGGGGCTGGTAGGGTTGGCGGGCGGCGAGTTCGGCCATGGTCGGTTGACCGGGTTTGGGGGGGCCGTCGGTGCAGGCGGCCAGGGCGAGAAGGAAGGCGAAGAGTACGAATCGAGTTTGGACCATGGTCAAATGACTATGGTCCAATTTAACCATGGAAGAGATCGCGATTTCTAAGTTCAAAGCGACGTGTTTAGCGGTGCTCGAACAGGTACGGGTGACGAGGAAGCCGATCCTGGTGACGCGGTTTGGAAAGCCGGTGGCGGAGGTGAAGCCAGCAGAAGAGCGCAAGCTGAAGAAGCGAGTGCTCGGGGGGATGCCTGGAAGAATCGTTGGAGATTTAATGGAGCCACTTTTCACTCCGGAGGAGATAGATCGCTGGGGCGAGGAGAGGAAGAGGTAATGGCGGGATTCCTACTCGATACGCACATTTAGTTGTGGAGGTCCATTACACCAGAGCGGATCGGTCGTGCAGCGAGGCGCCGGTTGGAGAATCCGCGAGTGGAGTTGTGGGTTTCGCCAGTGAGTATTTTTGAGGCCCAGGCGGCGCACCGGCGGGGCAGGCTGCGCGAGATTGCTAGCTTTAGCGATTGGGTGACCGATTCGTTTGGTCGGTTTCAACTTCGTTCGGCCGATATGACTTGGGAGGTCGGGTTGGAGGGGCACGCTTTCTCGCTGCCGCACGGAGATCCTGCGGATCACATGCTGGTCGCGACGGCACGGGCCTACGGCTTGGTTCTGGTTACCGATGATGATCGGATTATTGAGAGCCAAGCCGTAGCGATTCTCGCCAATGACTAGAACTGCAGATTCAAGCCGAGTTTCAGAAAGCGCGGCAGATTTCCCTGGACGGGGTTGAGGCGGCCGAAGGAAGCGTTGGTAACGTCGACCGAAGCGATGCCGGTGAACCACGGGCGGTTGAGCGCATTGACGGCTTCAAAGCGGAACTGCGCTTTCAGGCGTTCGTGAATGGGGAAGTACTTCGAAACGGAAGCGTCCCAGTTCTGGTAACCGGGGACACGGACGTCGCCGAAGCGGAGGGGGAAGTCGCGCAGGGTAAACGGCTCCTGAGCGGAGACGCGGCGACCGGCGGCATTGTTCCATAAATCGGTATTGAACCAACGGCCCATCGTGGGGTTATCGAGTTGGGCGCTGCCGCTGCCGACCTGTCCGGCGTTGGGGTATTGAATGTTCCATCCCTTCATGTAGGTGACGTTGGCGTTAAGTTCCCAGCCCCCGATGAGGAAATTCGTGACGCTGTTGCTGTTGTTCGCGAGGCGTTTGCCTTTACCAAAAGGAAGCTCCCAAACTCCTGCCAAGTTGAACTTGCGCGGGATATCGATCTGGTCGGCGGATAGCTTTGCGAGGCGCGAAGTGGCCGGGTCGGTGAGGTTGAAATCTTGGGCGTTCAGGAGATTAACCTGTTCGAGCGTCTTGGCTCCGGTGTAGCTGGCAAGGAAGGTGAGTCCGCCGGAGAAGCGTTTGCTGGCCTTGATCTGAATGGCGTCGTAGCGCTGCTGACCGATCGGCAAGTTAGCGACTGACAACGGGTTGAACTGCGGAAACGTGAAGAGCAGATTCTGCCGGGCGACGGTAGCACCGTTGAGGGCGGCGTTGTTCGGCACCAGCCCGCGCATGGGGTTGGGAATTTGCGCGTTGTAGTAGGCGTTGTCGATCCCGCCAGCGGCGGTCCGGCGATTGAGTTCGTTGGTCGGTACGAAATTGGCGTTCGTGGCGATCGGCAGCTTGCGGGTCTGGTTACCGACATAGGCCGCTTCGATGAGAACGCCGCCGGGGAGTTCGCGCTGAATATCGAAGGAGTACTGATGAGAGAACGGTAGAGGGCGCTGCTGCCAGTTGACGGTTAAGCCTTGGCCGATAAAGCTGGCCGCGCCGTCGCCAGCGCCCACGGCGCTGAGGAGGCGACCGCCGACTTGGTTGGAGAAGGCGTTTGCCAAGTTGACGGCGGGGGTGAGCGTATCGACCGTCGTGACGGCATTCGTTCGTTGGCTGAAGCCCTGGTTGACTCCGGTCGCGTTTTGGCCTAGCACGTAGAGGCCGTAGCCGCCGCGGACGACCGTTTTTTCACCGATGCGGTAGGCAAAACCGGCGCGGGGAGCGAAGTTGTTTTTGTCCGGCGCGAAGGAGCCGCGCGGTGCGCCGCCGACGTTGGCGAAGCGGACGGCACCTTTGAGGTTGAGTCCGGCGGCTTGGGCGGCGATGGGGCTAGCGGCGTTGAAGTCGATCGACTGCACCATGCGGTCGTAACGTTCGGTCATAGGCGATTCGTAGTCCCAACGGAGGCCGAGATTCAGAGTGAGCCGGTTCGAAACTTTCCAATCGTCCTGGAAGAAGCCAGCGTAGAAAAAGTGAACGTAGGCGGGATCGATATTGCGATCGACAAAGCCAGAGGTGGGATAGCCGAGGAGCATGGTCGCCAGTTCATGGCCGGAGGTGGCGTCGGCGCGGTTAGAGACGGCTTGGGTCCAGTTCTTGCCGAAAGTATAGGCACCGGCGGCGAGACCCGGGCTCTGGGAGTTGTCGTTATAGCGGCGAAGCTCGACGCCGAATTTCAGAAAATGGCGACCGACAACCTTGTTCATGTTCGGCTGAATGGTGTAGACGTCGTTGGTTCCGGCGCTGAGGAGAGTGCCGGGTCCGATGGACTGGAAGGCTCCATTGGAGAAATCAAAGCGGGGAAAGGCGAGGCGGGTGAACTGGGAGACGAGGTTGGCATCGAAGCCGAGTTGCTTGGGGTCGAAGCCGCTGCCGTAAGAGTTGCCGGAAGATTCTTCCCAACGGTTGAGGCCGACACGAAGGTCGAATGTCGTGGTGGGGTTGATCGTGGAGGTCCAGTTGAGGCCGATGGTGCGGCCATTGCGGCGGAGGGGGGCGTTACCGGTGGGCTCGGCAGGGTTGGCGTCGTTGACATTCTTAACGAATACCAGGCCACGGTATTCGCTAAACGGGTTTTGACCGTAGCGGAAGTTGGTGTTGTTTTTGGCGTTGACCTGATAGTCCAGGCGACCGGACCACTGGTCGAGATCACCGACCCAACGAGACGGATAGGGATAGTTTTGAACGAACGCCGGGCCGACGCCTTGCGAGGTGGGCGCGGGAAGATACTTCAAGACGGCGGTGGCGATGGGGCTGATGCGATTGGCGGGAAGCCGGTTGCCGGGGAACGGTTGGCGGGAACCATCGGCGATGGTGGTGAGCGGATCGTAAACAAGGACGGGCTGGTTCTGACCGTTGCGAAGGGTAGAGAAGTCACCAGCGCGCCAATCCATCGTAGGAACGGTTTGGACACCGGGGTCTGCGGAGCGCTGCCGCATCGCTTCGTAGCCCAGGGTCCAGAAGAGCCGATTGCGACCGTTAAAAAGCTTGGGGACAATGACGGGCCCGGAGAGAAAGAAGCCGTACGCGTTGATGTTGTTTGGCGACTTCTTGATACCGGCGGCATTGAGTTCCGTTTGGTTCGCGTTGAGCTTGTCGTTCTGGAAGTACTCGAAGAGGTTGCCGTGAAATTGATTTGAGCCGGACTTGGTGACGATCGTGACGATGCCGCCGCCAGTGCGGCCGTACTGGGCGTCGTAGGTATTCTGGAGCACCTTAAACTCCTGTACGGCTTCCATCGTGGGAACGTTCATCACGGTACGGCTGGAGCGGACGTTCGACATGCCGTCCATCAGCACTTCGTTTTCACCGCTGCGCCCGCCGTTGACCGAAAAGCCGGTAGTCCCGCCGATATCGAACGACCGCAGGTAACGCCAGCCTCCGGTTTTGAAGACGCCGGGGGCGGCCCAGGCAATTTGAAAAGGGTTGCGGCCTTGGGTCGGCAGGTTCGCGATCAGTTCGTTGGCGATGGCGGTATCGCGGTTAGCGGTTTCGGTTTGAAGGGGGGAGATAGAGGAGGCGACGGTTACCGAGTCGGTTACGGCGCCGACCTGGAGCTGAATGTCGATGCGAGCCTTGTCGAGAGTTTGGAGAACGATGTTTTCACGAACCACGCGGCGGAAGCCATCACGGGTGATGACGACAGTGTAAGCTCCGGGTTCCAGGAGGGGGGTACTGTAGAGTCCGGACTCGTTACTATTCGAGACGATGCTCGTATTTTTGGCGAGGTTCGTGACCGTGATCACGGCGGCGGGGACCGGGGCACCGGAGGCATCCGTAATGGAGCCAGAGATGCTGGCACGGACCTCCTGAGCAAACGCGGCGGCGGAGAGGAGGAGAAAGATCAAAGCGAAGTGCAACATAGCTTGGGAGATCATACCCCATAAGGAAGGAGGTTAGCCAAGGCGCGCGACGAGGTCGTGGTTGACCGGGGTAGGCAGTTGGTAGCGGGCACCGAGTTCGACGAGGTAGCCGTTGAGCGCGTCGAGTTCGAGACGCTTGCCGAGTTGGCGATCTTGGAGCATGGATGTCCGGGTGCCAGGCGGGTAGGAGCCGAGAGTTGCAAGGATCAGCTGTGGATCGACGATGGCTCCGGCGCGGGCGGCGAGGGGGAGCGATTCGGCGAGGATTTGTTCGGCCCAATGGCGGTAGAGGGGCTCGCGAAGAATTTCGAGACCTCGACCGGCGAGGGCCGTGAGGGGGTTGGAGACGCAGTTGTGGAGCATTTTTCGCCAGGCGGCGGAGAGAAAGTCGGGGTCTTCGTGGAGTTTGATCGGGGTATCGCGAAAGAGCGCGGGGAGGGGGGTGCCTGGAGGGACAGTGAAGTGGGGACGCGGCGGAGGGAACGCGTGGCGGACGCCGTTTTGCGATTCGATATAGACGTAGGAGAGGACGGGGATGCCGGGTTGGGTTAGGCCGTTCTGGATGGTCGCAAGGATGGGGGCATTGACGCGGGGGAGGGCGGTGGGATTGTCGTAAGTCTTGGTCGTGAGGAAGGCGAAATCGGCGGGAGGGCCGGAATCAAAATAGTGGGGGAGGGTGAGGGGCGGGAGTCCGTGGACTTGCAGGGGCCCGGGATCTGTGCGAACGCAGAGGTGGACGGCGTGGCCGGCGTTGGCCAGATGGACGGCGAGCCAGGAGCCGAGGTTGCCGGCGCCGATGATGGCGATGCGGATAGGCACGATTTTCTAGAATCGCATTTTGGCGTGCCCCCGATCGAGTGCGATTCGCCAGCACCGTGCTTCGGCCGGTCTGCGGAAGCCTCAGTGGGGGGTAAGCCATTTGCAAATCTGGTCGATCACCGGCGCATAGAATTCCGGGGCGGGCCCTTGCCGCCCTGGGCGTTCCATGGCTGTTGAGGAGTGGCGAGCGCCAGAAGTCGGCGGTGCCATTAATCAGAAGGACCGGCGCGCGGAGAGCCGGCCATGCCGGAGCGAGATCCCGAGCGTTCTATTGGGCGATGTAGGCAGGATGGGTGTCAAAATAAACGTCGGAACGGCAGGCGGGTTGGGCGTCGACGATCGCGTCGGCGGTTTCGTTGTACTTGAGCAGACGGGCAAGTTCGAGTTTGGCGGGGAGCTGGTGCCCGAGTGCGGCCATCCGCTGGCGCATCGCGAGGACGGAGTCGTAGAAATTTGTGTCCATCGCACCGGCGAAGACGACGCCCGGATCGGCTGGTCTTTCGCGACGAGCGGGGCCAAGGTCGCACCAGCGGACTGGCCGAAAAGGAAGCGTCGGTGGGAGTTGATCGCGGGATGTTTTCCGAGAAACGCGAGTGCGGTGCGCTAGGCGCGAAGGGTGGCGTAGTCCCCGACGGTGGAGCCAGGCAGAATACGGGCTTCCGGAGCGGTCCGATTCGGTGATTCCTGGGTTCCGCAACCATTGCCGGGAAGGAACAGAATGGCTGGGTGCGCGGCTACCCCGGACGGCAGCGTGAGCAGCGTGCGCCGCAGATGGTCGCGAAAGGGCTGGCCAGCGCGGCGAATCGAGAGCCACGGAAACCTGGGGGCGGCGCGGCGGAGAAGAGGACGAACGAACGGACCAGTTGGCTCGACCGGTGCGCCATAAACCGTAAGCACGACATCAGCGGGCCGCAGACCGACGCGGGCGGCGTTGCCGTTTGGGGCGACGGAACGGATGACGAGCCGACCGTCTTCGGCAGCGGAGGTGAGGCCAGCCGAAGCGAGGCGAGGCTGGGTGAGCGTGCTAGTTTGCATAGTATGGCTCGTGTGACGTGTGAATTTGAAGTGTATACGTACCAGATCGATTTTGCCCGTCATGTTAGCAATATCGTCTACATCCAGTGGCTGGAGATCGGTCGTTTGAAGCTGCTCGAAGCAGTGGGGCTGTCGGTGGCTTACGTGGCCGAAAGGGGAATTACTCCCATCGTGGCGGCAACTTCCATCGTGTACCAACGGCCTGTTCATTTCGGAGATCGCGTGACGCTGGAAGCGTGGGTGGGAGACTTTGGAAAGGCTTCGGCGATGGTGCATTACCGGCTCACGAATCAGCGCGGGGAGGAGGTGGCGGAAGCAACGCAGCGGGGGCTGTTCGTGCGGATCGCCGATGGGAAGCCGGTGCGTCTAGGCGAGGAAGATCGCGTGCGGTTTGCGCCGTTCGTCGAGCGGCGCAAACCGGTTCGGATCGACTAGCTACAGTACGCGATCATGCGGAAACCCAGCGTCGAGCAAGGATTGCATCAGGCTGGCGATATGTTCGGGGCCACGGGTTTCCATCGTGATGTCAATCACCGTATCGCCGAGGTTGACGCCGTAGTAGGCACGGTCGTGCAGAGTCTCGACGATGTTGGCGTCACCCTCCGTGATCACGTGGGTAAGGCGGTGGAGCGAGCCGGGATGGTCGGGCAGATGGATGCGGAGGCGAACCAGGCGCCCGTCCTTGACGAGGCCGCGTTCAATGATTCGGCTCAGCAACGTGACGTCGATGTTGCCGCCACAGACGAGCACGCCAATGCGGCGGCCCGTGAGCCCCGTCTTGTCGTGCAGCACAGCCGCCAACGCCGCGGCCCCGGCGCCCTCCGCCAAAGTTTTTTCGCGTTCGAGAAGCAGCAGGATGGCCTTGGCGATCTCCTCCTCCTCAACCGTCACAATCGAATCCACATAGCGTCGTACCAGCGGATAAGTGTGATCGCCCGCCCGGCGGACGGCGATGCCGTCGGCGACGGTGGTGGCCCGAGGGATCGTCACCGGCTCGCCGTGTTCCAGCGCCGCGCGCATCGAAGGAAGCCGCGCTGTCTGCACGCCAATGATGCGGACGTCGGGCCGGATCGATTTCACGGCACACGCGAGGCCCCCGATGAGACCGCCTCCGCCGATGGGGCAGACAATGGCTTCCAGCGTCGGCTCCTGGTCGAGCATTTCAAGACCGAGCGTCCCTTGGCCGGCGATGACGGCCGGGTCGTCGAAGGCATGCAAAAACGTCAAATTATCGGCGTCGGCACGATGACGTGCCTCGGCAAAGGCGTCGTCGTAGTTGCTGCCATGCAGGATCACCTCGGCACCATAACGGCGGGTCGCCGTCACCTTCACCCGCGGCGTGTGCAGGGGCATGTAGATGAAGGCCCGAATGCCGCGCTTGGTGGCATGGTAGGAGACAGCCTGAGCGTGGTTTCCGGCCGAAGCGCAGATCACGCCTCGGGCGGATTCTTCGGGCGTAAGGGTGAGGATCTTGTTTAGCGCTCCGCGTTCCTTGAACGAACCTGTCATCTGCAGGTTGTCGAGTTTCAGGTAAATATCGTTGCCCGTGAGCTGCGAGAGTTCTTCCGAACGGACTTGGGGCGAAAGGGAAACAGAGCCGGCGATGCGTCCGGCAGCGGCTTGGATTTGGGCAAGGTCGACCATCGCTCTATGATCACCTGGATTGGGGAAACGAAAGGAGCTATCTAGTCGCCTCCGCCGCAACCCCCTCCCCCGCAGCCGCCACCTCCGTCGCCGCAGTCCCCGCCGCTGTCGCCGCAGTCGGAGCTACTCGTATCGAAGTCGATACCGCCGCCGTCGGCCCCTTCGAAACGCCCACGGCGTTTGTCGCT
This sequence comes from Acidobacteriota bacterium, assembly GCA_025354525.1. GTDB lineage: Bacteria > Acidobacteriota > Terriglobia > Bryobacterales > Bryobacteraceae. The sequence goes on along the minus strand of JANXMS010000008.1, from coordinate 9,639 downwards.
CCCAAGTTTAGCCAGCAGCGGGATGGCGGCGATGAAGGCGAAGACAGCGACGAGGAAGAGCGCCGAGCCCAAGCCGACCGAAAAACCGAGTAAGGGTAAAACCATCGGAAATACAGCGAACGTCTGGACCCGCCTCCACCAAGCCGGTCGAGGTAGGATCCAGTCCGCGGTAGCGGGCCAGAGTTCCGTCGGCGGCTCTTCGCCAAACTCCTTTCGGTAAAGCGCTTTGGTTGCCTCGTACCCGTTCCACAGCTGGGTCGCTTCGCGTCCGCCCCCGCCGGAAGGATCATGGTGAAGCGGACAGCCCAGCAGATCGAAACAGAGATCCTTCCAGTACGACCGGGTATAGAGCAGGTGGAGATGCCAGACTTGGTCGACGGCCGCGGAGGGGGTAACCGGGATCGGGGAGACCTTGGCGAGGTAGAGGAAGCGTTTGTACTCGGCAATGGCTCTGTCGGTATAGATTATGGTCCAGCGATTTTCCATTTGGAGCCGTTTCGCGAATGATAGTTCGAGTGGAAAGCGGGTGAGCGATTGGTAGAGGTTTTGGTTTTGCATTCTGTGTTCTCTTGTTCTGCCCCCATTAGGCCCGATAATCTCGTCGGCAACCAGTGCTTCCGATTTTCTGGAATACTAATTCCATGTTGTTGGAAACGAGACTAGCTGGGCTGGTCGATCCCTTCCAAGCCCGGATGCGAGCCTCTGCCTTCGGCCCCGAGTTGGACGAAGCGGCGGCCGAGCTATTGCAGTTGCTGGCGATCCACCGCACCCGCCGGGCCGACCTCAATAATCGACTCCGGCTGAAGGCGCTCGGGCTGACGGCGGACTACCTCGATGCGATGGGCCGGGCACCCGAAGCCGTGGCGCTATTGAGGCCGACGGTGGAAGAGCTGCTTGACGGAGTCGGCGCGTGGCATCGCGAATTGAGGGACTCGACCGACCGGGAAACCACCCGTCGGCTCTTGCGGCAACGCGTCTGGTGTTGCCTCGCCTACGCTATAGCCCGTCTGCGCGGACCCACCTGGCCGGAGGCCGGACGGGCCCTCGGCCGACTCCGCGACTTCGTCGAAGGGCATCTGGCCGAGGCGAATTTTCCGTGCCACGGCACGATGGCCTTGGTGCGCTACTACCAGGGGCTCTGGCGGAGAAACCTGGGCCATTTGAACGAGGCGGCTTGGGACTTCGACGCCGCGCTCGACCAAACCCGGCGTCGGTTCGAAGAAAAGCAGGCCCGCTTCCAAACGACAAATCAGGAACGATATCGCCGGGAATTGATCTATAGCCGGGTAACCACCGCGCGCTTGCTAGGTTTCGGCCATGGCGGAATCGCACTTTCCCGCGGGCGGTATGTGGAAGCGCGGGCTTGGCTCATAGCGGCGCACCAGATCCTCGCCCAATTGGGGCAGGAGACCTGGCGCAAGAGCCTTGAAGTCTATAGCCGAAGCGCCGCGGTGCTAATTGAGGAGTTGCAGCCCGCGGGGGCCGCGAGGCTCGCCGAGCAGGCCGTACGACTGAAGGAGCTGGCGGACTGGCTGGTGCCGCGGAACCGTCGACACGCTTTTTTGGCCGATACTTTTGCTTTGGTCGCCGAGGCCCGACGGCGGCAGATTGGGTGCCCCTTGGCCCTGGACCTGACGGGCTTGAAACGCAGGCTCGACAGGCTGGTGCGGCGGGCTGGAGGCGACGCGGGCCCCTTGGCAATCGTGGCTGCAACCGAACTCGTAGGCTGCCTGCTCCGCAGCGGCGACCCAGATCGAGCCGAAGCGGAGATCGAAAGGCAAGCCAGCGGCGGAGAGCCGGAGTGGCGGCTACTCAAAGCGGAGTTGACGATGGCCCGGGGACATCGAGCGGCGGCGCGTTCGCAACTGACCGAGTTCCTGGAGCAGCAACCAAGTGGGCGAGCGCTCAGGGCAAAATGCTGGGCGCTGCTGGCGAATTGCGAGGCGACCGAGGGTCATCGCTTGGCAGCGGAGCGGGCGATCTCGGCGGCGCAGGAGTTGCGCGAGCACGTACAGGACGGATGGACCAAAGCGCTGCTTGACGACGTCGGCACCCATCTCGTCAGGCCAGCTTCTATTCCTGAGCCAATGCCGTATCAGACCCCGGAGGAGGACCCGCAATGGTGCGACCTTGACCACAACCTGGAGACGGCCCGGCTCCGCGTCGTCGCCATGGCCCACGAACGACACCCGGACTACAACGTCGAGCGACTGGCAGCGTTAGTGGGGCGCGGCCCGTCCTGGCTTTACGCCTTTCTGGGCCGCCATCGGGACCTGCCGTGGGTGCGAGAGATCTTGGACTAAGGCAGTACGTTCCCGTCCGCATCCATCATCTTCACCTCGCCGAACCCCAGTTCCTTCAGTCCCTTTTCCACCTGCGCCCGGTCACCGACGACGACGTAGACCATCCGCGTCGGCCGCAGAACGATCTCCGCCGCAGCGCTGATGTCCTTCTTCTCCAGAGCGTTGACGCGCTGGGCATAGGTCGTGAAGTAGTCTTCGGCCAATTCGTACCGATTGATCTCGGCGATATCCCCGAGCACCGCGCTCTTCGTCTCCCGCTCTCCCGCCAACGATAGCGTCAGATTCAGCTTGGACTTCGTGATTTCGTCATCGGTCACCGGCCGATCCTTGATGATCGCCCGCAACTCTTTGTCGATCTCCTGCAGCGATTCTTTCGTCTTGTCGCTCTGCACTGGCGCATAAGCCATGAATGTCCGCTGACCGCGCGCGCCAAGAAGCATGGTCTGCGCCCCGTAGGCCCAGTGTTTATCCTCACGAAGATTCATGTTCAGCCGCGAGGTAAACGCGCCGCCCAGAATCGTGTTCATCACATCGATCGCCGCCTCATTTGGATTCGCCCGCGGCGGAGCCAAGTGGCCTGCCAGAATCATGCTCTGCACCGCCCCCGGCTTGTCGATCAGGTAGATCGTCGTCTTCTCCAGCGGAGCCACAGTGGCCAAATTTTTCTTCGGCACAACACCACTTTTCCAGCCGGCGAACAGCTTCTCTAGCTTCGGCTGGATCTCGGCCAGAGTAGTATCGCCCACCACGATCAACGTGGCGTTGTTCGGCTTCACCCACGTCGCATGGAACGCCTCGAGCGAAGCCCGGGTCATCTGCTTCACACTCTCTTCTGTGCCGCTGCCCGTTAGCGGGTTCCCATAAGCATGTCCCTTCCCATACAGCAGCCCAGGCAAAACACGCTGCGCCAGCGCTACCGGCTGAACTTTCTCCCGCTGAATCGCCGCGATCTGCTGTGCCTGAACTCGCTTAAAATCCGCCTCCGGAAACACCGGGTTCAACACCACGTCCGCAAACAGATCGAGCGAAGCATCCAGGTTCATCTTCAGCGCCGAAAGCGACACCGACGACATATCCAGATTTGACCCCGCGCTCAGGTTCGCCCCCAAATTCGCCGACTCATCACTAATCTGCAGCGACGTCCGCCGCTTCGTTCCTTCGAGCACCATCCGCATCGCCACGCCGCTCGCGCCCGCTAAGCCACCTTGGTCCGCCGCGTAGCCGGCATCCAACTGAAGATTGAAATTCACGACCGGGGTTTCATGCCGCTCTGCCAGAATCAGCTTCAACCCATTCGAAAGAGTTGCCCGCTGCAAGCCCGGCATCCGCAACGCCGGAGTCGGTCCCGGCTTCGGTAGCTCCTTCCGATCAACGTCCTTCGAAAACTCCTTAAACGTCGGCGTCGGCTGGATCTCCAGAATATACGCGCCTTTCGCCAGGAACGCATTCGCCTCGGCCTTCACCTCCTCCCCTGTTGCCGCGTTCGTCCATTCGATCGCGTCCTGGTAGCAGGCAGCATTCCCCGTATAGACCTCACAGGTCGCCAACACGTCGGACTTGCCGCCGAATCCGCCAATCCGTTCGACCCCGCGCAAGAAACCCGCCATCCCTTGGGTCTTGGCGCGTGCCAACTCGGCCGCCGTCGGGCCCTCTTTCAGGAACCGCGCCACCTCTTCATCCACAGCCTTCTCCACCGCCGCCAAGCTTCCGCCCGGCTTCACCGTCGCGGTAATCGAAAACATCCCAGCGATCTCTAGCCGTTCGTTCTCCGCCGTCACGGTCGTCGCGCTTTGGTCCTGATACACCAAGCGGCGGTACAGTCGAGACGTCTTCCCGCCCGCCAATATGGCCGCCGCCAAATCCAGCATTTCGCCGTCCCGCGTCCCGTATCCGGGCACGGCCCATACCTTGTAAAGCCGTGCCTGCGGAACTCGATCCACCGCAACCTCGCGAATCGTATTCGTCCGTTGCGGCACCCATGCCTGCATCCGCGTCACCGACGGACCCGGCGGAATCCAGCCAAAGTACTTCTCTACTTTTTCCTTCGCCGTCGCCGCGTCAACATCGCCGGCAATCGCAATCACGGCATTCGCCGCCCCGTAATAACGCTTGAACCACTCCTTCACGTCCGGCAACGCCGCCGCTTTCAGATCCGCCTCGGAACCAATCGGGCTCCACGAGTAAGGATGTCCCAGCGGAAACACGCCCTTCAAAATCAGTTCCTCCGCCATCGAATACGGCTGATTTTCACTCTGCCGCTTTTCGTTCATCACGACGCCGCGCTGCTCGTCGAGCTTGGCCTGATCCACCACCCCAAGTAGATGGCCCATGCGGTCGCTCTCCAGAAACAGCAACTGGTCCAGCGCAGGAGTCGGCGCGTTCTGAAAGTAGTTCGTTCGATCAAAATAGGTCGTGCCGTTCAAGTCCGTCGCCCCGATCCGCTCCATCGCCTGGAAATAGTCCTGATTGAAGTTCTCGCTCCCGTTGAACATCAAGTGCTCAAACAGGTGAGCAAACCCCGTCCGCCCCGGCTTCTCGTTTTTCGACCCCACGTGGTACCAAACATTAACGGCGACAATCGGCGTCTTGCGATCTTCGTGCACCAACAGTGTCAAGCCATTTTTCAATACGAACTTTTGATAAGGGATCTTGATTTCAATCTTGCCTGCCGACTGAGCGAAGGTGATCGCAGCCAACAGGAGGCCTAGGGAGAGGGTTCTCATAAATCCTTTGTAGCATGGGTGTAATGATTTCCCGCCGCGCCCTCCTCGCCGCACCCGCGTATCTGGCCCCAACACGCTTCAACCTGCTATTCCTGATGTCCGACCAGCACCAACGCCGCGCCTCCGGCTGCTACGGCCACGCTCAAGTTCGAACTCCAAACATCGACCGCCTCGCCAGCCGCGGGCTCCGTTTCGAAAGCGCCTACTGCCCTTCCCCCGTCTGCGTCCCGTCCCGCGGTTCGCTCATCACCGGGCTGCACCCACACAGCCACGGCGCGAAGATCCTCGAAGATGCCCTCCCTTCAACAAGCCGCACCATCGCCCACTACTTCGCCGAGAAAGGCTATCTCACCGCCGCCATCGGCAAGATGCACTTCGTCGACGAGACCCAGCGCCACGGCTTCGCCCACCGCCTGCACGAAGGCGACTTCACCGCCAGCCTCACCCCCGCCCAACGCCAACAGGTCCGCCATGACCACGGCGATGCGGGCGGCATAAATGGCTCCGCCTCCGAACTCCCCATCGAACTCTTCCAGGACCATTGGTTCGCCGAACAGTCCGTCAAATTCCTCCATCAAAACAAAGCAAAGCCCTTCTGCCTATGGGCTTCGTTCCTCCAACCCCACACGCCCTTTCGCCCCCATCGCGACTACTTTGCCAAATACGTCCCCGAGCAAATGACGCTCCCGCCCCGCCCCCTCGGCGACCTCGAAAACGGGTTCCCCGGCAATCTCGTCCGCGCGAAAGAACGCGGCTGGGCCCAGCAGTCCGACGAAGCAGCCCGGCAGTCCCTCGTCGGCTACTATGGCAACGTTTCTCAGATGGATTCTTACATCGGCCGCGTTTATGACACCCTCTGCGAGTTGGGCCTCGACAAAAACACGGTCGTCGTCTACACCTCCGACCACGGCGAGATGGCCGGTGCCCACCGCACTTGGACCAAGCACAACATGTACGAAGAGTCGGTCGGTGTTCCTCTCGTCATCTGCATCCCCGATGGGCCCAAGGGTGTCCGCCGCGAGATCGTCGAGCAGATCGACCTCTTCCCCACCCTCACCGAACTCTGCGGCTTAGGGTCTGTGAAACTGCCCGGCCGCAGTCAGAAGGCGCTCATCGAGGGCAAGCGCCACACGCCCCGCGAGTTCGCCTACAGTGAATATTACTTCTGCCGAAAAGTCTTCACGAAGGACGATCGCTACGTTGGTCGACCGCCACTGCTTATGGTCCGCACCGCGCAGTACAAACTGAACTACCTCTCGTGGGACCGCTGCGAACTCTTCGACGTCCAAAAGGATCCCGGCGAATTCGCCAATCGCATCGACGACCCCACCCTCTCTGGCGTCGTCCGCGAACTCAAGCTCATCGCGGAACGCCAGTTCCGCGCCTAGGCGGCGCGTACCCCTGCCAGCGCCAAGAAGAAGTGGACCGGTCCCCAGCAAATCCAAGAACACTTCGTCCCCGTTCGAGCTATTCGTCATCAGCGCGATACAACTCTCCTTCGCCGCGAAACACACGAAGTGGTGCTCCCAACCATCGCCGTGACCCTCTTTGAAGAACGCCCAGCCAAACGGAGTTGCAAACACGCCCCAGCCCAGCGCGTAGCCGAGCCGGATCGCGTCGAAGTCGGACACTTGGCCGACTGAGAGTCGGAAATTGCGCCTTGCTCCGGATCCGAATCTGCGTCCGTGGCATCTCCACTTTGGTGGCCTTGCTGATACCCTCGCCCTGCATCACCCCGCGCAAAAACAGCGCAAAATCAGCGATGGCCGTATCCATCGACCCTGCCGCCCGCGCCGACATTCGTTTCGAGTGCCCTAAACCCTTTCCCTGTTCATCGTGCCCCTCGGCTAGGTTCCCCGCAAACTCGTCTCGCCAAATCATGCTCGCCCACTTCATTCCGAACCGGTCGAACACCCGCCGCTGCATCAGCTCCGCGACCCCAAACCCGGTCACCTGTTCCACCATGAACCCCAGCAGATTGATCCCTTCGCCGGAATAGGCGTACCGCTTTCCCGGCGCAAAAAACATCAGCAGCTTTTCTCCCGGATTGACGAAGCGGAAGTTCGCAAAGCCCGACGTGTGGTGCAGCAACGTGCGCGCCGTAATCAACTTCGAGCACGGATCGCCCCCCGACTCTTTTCACTTCTCATACTGGGCCTAAGGCTTCGGCAAATACTCTTCCATTGGACGATCCAGATTCAACTTCCCGTCCTCCACCAACTGCATCCCGCACGCCCTAAGCCTTCACATAGCCGACTTCAATCCGGTTCAGTAACGCGAGCGCCAACCTTCTCACCCGACTCGCCCGCATCCGACTTTCGACGATTCGGTCGACCGTCGGCGGGGTCAATCGGTTCCTATCCAAACGTTCGATCTCTTGACCACTCAGGGCCAGAGCCCAGAGGACACTTAGAACGCAAAGCCGCATGGCTATCTCTACGCAATTCCCGTCGAATTATTCCCGCTATCGCGCCGCGTTAAAGAGCGCCCCCAACAAGCCCACCTCTTCCTGCAGACCCCGCACTTGGCTGAACAGAACTTCGCTCGCCGCCCAACTCTCCTCGGCGTGAGCCGCCGTAGCTTGAGTCAATTGACTCATCTGCTGCAGCGCGGCGTTGATCTCATAAAAGCCACGCGCCTGCTCGCTGCTCCCCCGTACCACCTCAGCCAGAATTTGCTCCAACTGGCTGATCCGGTCCGTCACGTTGCTCACCGAACTCGTCACCCGGGTCAAGCTCCGGCTCCCTTCGGCAGACAGAGTCACGGACTCGTCGATCAGGAGCGCCGTATCCTGAGCCGCCTTCGCCGCTCGCTGCGCCAAGTTCCTAACCTCGTCCGCCACCACGGCAAATCCCATCCCGGACTCCCCGGCCCGCGCCGCTTCCACCGCGGCGTTCAACGCCAGAATGTTCGTTTGAAACGCGATCCCGTCAATCACTTTGATGATGCTCGCCACCTTGCTCCCCGAGGCCTCAACAGCCCGCATGGCGCTACCCATCCCGCCCATCCCGGTATCGGCCTCACCGATCGCTTCGTTCACCTGTCGAATCAATCCTTCGGCTTCACTCGCCGCCTGATTCGAAGCATCGCTCGCCAGCCCTCGACTGGGTTCCGCAATCTGGTGCGCCGCCACAATCACCTGCGCCACCCCGTCGCTGACTCTCGTAACAATCCCCCTCATTCGTCATCCACACCCAAGGACCACGCAGGCAAGCTCACTAAAAAGCAGAATTCCCCGCGCCCGCCGATAGCCCTGACTAGCCGCCGCGCGGGCTTCGCGCACCACCCGTTCACTGTTCTGTCGATTCCCGTCCGACCACTCTTCGCAGCTCTCGGTAAGCTGCCAAACCGCGCTTCCAATGCGCCTTGGCCGCTTCCGCCGCACGATCCGCCTTGCTCAACTCCATCACGTCCTCGCGAAAGGAAGTCACCAGCATCCGGAGCAGAGCCGCCATCCCCACGAAAATCTGACGATCCTCCTCCATCGTGATCGTCCCTTCGTACTCCTTCATCGCCTTCTCTAACGTGCCCGTCGCTTGCGCGATCTCCTGCTCCGCATCGGCCATTTCCGTCGGGTTCGTCGCAGCAATGTGCTCCAAAATCGACCGCTCAATCGCCTCGATTTTGCTCTCCATCCGGCCCGCCAGCGCAAGACCCGGAATACAGTCCACCGTCATCAGCTCAATCTCATGACTCAGGCGACTTGCGGTGTACACGGCCGAGCCTCCCGCAACGACAACAAAGGCAACCACCAGGGTCACAAAGCTCGCCATCCGGCGATTAAAGGTAAGGGTTGGGATCCGCAAACGGTTTGCCTCTGCCAAATCTCCTCGACTTGTTTCCCCAGAAGCCGAGGAGAGGTAGACGTTTTAATGATTAGTTCGGGAGCGCCACCCCATCAATCACATAGATCACCCCGTTCGATTGCGTCACGTCCGCCTGCGTCACCGGTCAGCATCAACTTGCCGCCCTTTATCGTCGCGGCCGACGTCCCGCCCGCCACCGTTTTCAACATCGTCTTGATGGCCTTCGTCAAGTCCGCCGCTGACATCTTTCCAGCCACGACGGGATAGGTCAAAACCTTCGCCAGCGTCGCTTTGTTCTCCGGCTTCGGCAGCGTATCCACCGTTCCGGAGGGCAACTTCGCAAACGAGCATCATCGCGGCGATCGTCGCCCCGCGAAAGGCACCCAGCGAGATCAGCCTCTGCTTTGTCGATACAATGTTTTCGAAGTAGGTATTATGCAACGTCTCCTTGCGACCGCACTCATTCTCTCGTCCGTAGCCCTCGCTGAATCGGTCCCCGAACAAGCCGCCAAGATCATTGGTGCTCACTGTACCTCCTGCCACGGCAGCGCCCTACGCGTGTCCGAACTCGATCTCCGCACCCGCGAGTCCATCGTCAAAGGGGGACAACGCGGCCCCGCTATCATCCCTGGTAAATCGGAAGAAAGCCGCCTCTACCGCTTCGCCGCCGGCCTCGACCAACCCCAAATGCCCCCCGGCAAAAAGCTTTCCCCCTCTGAGCTCGCCACCCTCAAAGCCTGGATCGATTCCGGTGCCGAACTCTCGACCGCCCCCGTCGCCTCCGGCTCCCTCGCTGCCGCGGAAGAC
>JANXMS010000074.1 GCA_025354525.1 Acidobacteriota bacterium | reverse complement strand
AATTCACCTCCGTCCACCTGCCTTACTGCGCGGGCCGAATGGAATTCACCAGACGCCTGAACCAGCCCTACCTTTATCTCGAGCAGCGATATAAATCGCTCGATCTCCGCCAAAAGCGGGCTTGAACTCGATATTTAGGCGTAGCTCCAATTCCTTGCCACCCGTTTCTTGGTGGGGAAACGGGTACGGATTCGTGAATAAGATGGGATCTCGAATGGTGGGCTTTGAACCCGATTCATAGAGGATACATTGACTATTTTCAATCTTGGCACCCGCAATCCCGGATCCGAGAGTCATTGCGGGGCTTCCTGTCACGCCATCATCCAGCTGCAGGTAGAGCTTATTAGATGGCACTTCATAAGAGAACCAACAGGCATTGGCACCAGTCAATACCGAGTTGATCAAACCGTTTACCACACCAAGGTTATGTGTCCCTTGGTCATGCCGGAAGACGAACGAATACGTTTGCCGCCTTCCCTCGCCTACATATGGACGGGCCGCCGGAGCGTCGACCGTTTGGGCCCACCCCCCCCCGTGTTTAAGGCGGTAAACAATATTACAGCTCGAAGAATTGCAGGATCTTTCATCCGGTTACTCCACATGAGATTGACACTCTCTGCGCGTAGATTGAGCCAATTTTTCCGCAAAGTCAAGCAAAAAAGGGTTACGGAAAGAAGTTTTCAAACCAAAAGGGTCGACGGCTCCGGCGTAGCGCACCCCTTGTTCGAAATTCGCACAAGTTCCACTACAGACAAGTCCTGGTCCAAAGCGAACTGGCCACCTACCCCGCCGAATCCAAGTGCATGACCTGCCACACGCCGGTCAAGAAGGAGAGCCCCCACCTCCAACTCCTAGCCGAGTACGCCCGCAAGAAGCAGCCCGTCCCCTGGGGTTCTGGTCTACAAACTGCCCAAGTTTGTCTGGTTCTCCCACAAAGCTCACGCCGTCGCCGAGCGCGACGTGATCGTGAAGGAAAAACCCATCACCATGGTCGCCTGCATGGCCTGCCACGACGAACACAAAGCCTCCAACGAATGCAACTTGTGCCACAACCCGGCCTAGCGCTTCATCCGTTTGTAGTAATCCCGCGTTAACTCAAAAATACTCCGCCCCTGCGGCGCTTCGAGCCCTTTCAAAATCAGCGGCCGATCCGCCGCCACCCGCTCCTGACCCAGCTTAAACTTACCCTCCACTTTCTCAATCGCCATCTCATAAGCCACAATCCCCTGCCGCATCCCCTTCAAGTAAGCCGTCGGCATCTTCGTCAAATCCCAAATCTTCCCGCCGCCATACTTACTCTCGTTCTTACTCACCAGCTTCACCAAACTCGCCGCGAAAGCCTCATCATCATCAATCCGCCGAGGCTTCCCGCTCACATTCACCACCGCAAAATTCCACGTCGGCACCGCCCGCTCCGCCGTGTACCAATTCGGTGAAATGTACGCATGAGGTCCATGAAACACCACCACCGCCTCCTCCATCCCCGTCAACGCCGCGTTCTGCGGATTGCCCGCCGCCAAATGCCACCAAACCTTGCCCCACCCCGTCGCGGACCGTTCGAGCAGTGTCGGCACGTTCGTCGTCTGAATCCCGCCCTTCGCCGTAATCACCATCGCGAAGGCGTACACTTCCATAAAATCCAGCAGCAGCGGCTTGTCCTTCTCCACCTGCCGCTCTGGAATGTAGATGCTCTGCCCCTCCGCTTCCGCCGTAGCGGTCAAAGCCGAAAGGGCCAACAAAAAATCACGACGTTCGGGCATTCCCCAATCTAACCGAAAATCGAACTGGTCGGTATGACCACCTGATAAGCAGGCAACTCCAGCGCCGCGACCACCAACAAATCGCCCCGGCGATATCGAGACAATCGTTTCACTGGCGGGTCAGCCACGAAAATAAACTCTACCCCAGCCTGTTCATAGTCGCCAAGCTTGCTCATCAGATCTTCGTACCCATCATCCGGCGACACAATCTCCACAACAGCATATGGCGGATCGCGAGGAATCAGTTCGTCCTGTTCCGATGCAAAAACCGCGAAATCAACCACTCGGAAGCGCGCCGACGCGACAAGCAAGCGAACTTCCGATGCCCTGAAAAGCTGCCGCCTATCCTCCCACGGCTTCAACGCATCAGAAAGGCGAACCTGCGTACGACTATGAAAGTAGTTCGGCATCGACCTCTCCACCAACTCCCCGTCGACATAATCCGGCTCCGGATTTTCGAAGCTGGTCCGCAGATATTCAACCGTCGAAAGCAGCGTATTCGTCGCCATACCCATCAGAGTAACACCTCCGACCCGGCCTCGATCCTGCATAGTCGGTGCACCAGATGGTGCGATCAGTTCCCGCAAAGGACTTTCTTCGGCCTCATCATTCCGGAAGCAAGCCGCCCGCGAACGAGCCGAACAACCCGAGAGCGCCGACAGACCCGCTCACAGCGGCAGGCACGGCCTCGCCGCCCCTAGCTCGATCTCAATCGCCCGTCATGGGTCGCAAACTCCATAGCCCACGACCAGCAGCAGAGCTTCTTATCCGGTCCAAAACGCGGCGCACTACTTCGTCGGCGGCTTGAACGGATGAAGCGTTACGTTAAAATTGTCGCGATTGCCGTCCACGAGAAACTCGATCCCATATTCGGCTCCGAGCGCCTGATAGCCCTTTACCGCCGGGCTCAGAGTGTAAACGCCCCTTCCAACGCCCTTGAACTCGAACGCACCATCTGGAGGCAGCACGATAACTTGGCGATCCGCACTCCGATCAGGACTCAACCCCAGCCGCATTCCTGCAGGGATAGCGCTCCCATCGGCCAATACGATTCGCCCGCGCACAGTAAAACTCGGCACCACTTCGATGTCGCCTACCAGAACCTCGTGCCCGTCGTCCTTCGTTGCCACAAACGTCACACCCCCCACCAATCCCTTCGGCGCGAGCGAATCCATCCGCGGCAGCAGATCCCAGACGCGTCCCGCCGCGACGTTAGTAATCGCAAACTCTCCGTTTTCATTCGTGCCGAGCCGCAAGTCTTGGAAGGAAGTGCCAGAGATCCGACTATGGGTACTCAGAAGCATTTCTGCGTTGGCAACCGGCTTCCCCTTGCTCACCAATCGCCCCCGGATCGTTGCTCCATCGAGTACCGTCACCTTGTGCCGCTCGGAACCGGTCGCCAGCGTCGCCAGCGTTGGAGCCATGCCCCGCGGCGCAACTTCCAGGATCATCGCCGTCGCTGGTTTGGAGTAGGCCATTTCGAACTCCCCCTCGCCGTTCGACACCGCCACCAAGTCGATCCAATCAACGTCACCGAACTGTCTGCCCCGTCCGATGCGTACGCCCTGCTGCGAGATCAGAGCCTCTCGTACCGGCTCACCGCTCCGGTCAACCCACCGCTTGTCTCATTGGCGTCCATCATAGTCCAAGCCTTTCGACAATACTTCCCGCCTAGGTAAAGCATGGCCGCGAACTGAAGCTCGACGCGCGGGCCTACCAGGCCCCGCAGTCCGCGACCCAATTTCTCGTGCGAAGCAGTCAACGGCCCCACTCCGCGCGACGCCAGCCACCAAACCTCATCGCAATGTTAACTGCTGGCGTTCGACCCGCGCGAGGCGTTCTACGATTCTCACCGCGCCTCAGGTGAACTCTTCCATGCCGTCGCCGGTCTGGTCCACGTAAACGTGTGATCGACGACGTACGGATTCCATCTGCTCGCCGCGCAGTCTAAGTGGTCGCCTTCCAGAAAACCTACGAATTATTACGCTCGACCAAAACCGTTCACAAGCAATTGAAATAAACTTTAGTCCCTGCATTTACAAACACTTAACTGATTTCCTGACCTTCAACTTACCTCGGAAATTAGGTGCCGTGTGTCTATAATAAAACCAGAAATGGAAACCGCGCCCTGACCTGGCTAACAGGCAGGGCTTTTTTATTTCCCAAAGGGGTTGCCGCCATGTCGGAAGAATTGACAGACGAACAGAAAAAGATCCGCCGCGCTGAAATTAATCGCGAAAATGCGAAGAAAAGCACCGGACCAAAATCACAAGTCGGGAAAATGAACACCCGCCTAAACGGACTCAAGCACGGTGCCCGTTCCAGCATCATCGATATGTCCGGGCACGAAAGTTTGGTCCTGCTCCCTACTGAGGGCCCTACCGCTTACAAAAAGGCGCTCGCTAACTTCGCCGATAAGTTACAACCTCGCGATGAAGTCGAAGTCGGCATCGTCCAACGCATCAACGACCTCCAATGGCGCTTAATGCGACTCACGAAAAACGAGCGCGTCTTTAATGAAGATTGCCTCGCGCAGGCCGCTCAGTTGGCCCACCCCGGTGCGACCGACGACCAAATCTGTAACCTCGACGGCTTGAATGCTTACCGAATCGCGGCCGAATCGAAGCTACCCAAAGAGTTCCGGCGCGATGAATCAGCCCTCGTCCGGCTCATGAGTGCCAGCTATCGAGAGCTCGCCATGATCAGAAAACTGGATCCGCTACCAAAAACACCGCTCACCAGGAACTCGCAAATCCTCGGGCCGTCCCAGGCCGCCACCCAATTCGACAATCCGCCGACCGAAGAAATTGTAAACATCGAACCTGTTGAAAAGAAAGAGGAAACCACCCCTGAGACGGACGACCAAAGCCATGTCCTGACCGGCTTTCCTGTCCCGCAAAACGTAATTCCGTCCCCGTTTCGGACCGAAATCAAGCCCGTTCTGGTCCGACACGCCGCTGGATGACCCATTCTTAATCTTCGACTCATGGCCCACAGCGAATCGCCCGATCAAATATTTGGATTGGACGCCCGACCTTCCCAATGAAACACTACTTATAGCCCTCCACGCTGAGGCTTATAGCCGGCCCCGTCCTCCGGTTCCCCACTGTTCATTTGGAGGCTACTGTGTTACTGGCTGCGACAAGCCGCCCCGCCGGAGGTGTATCTCTCGTCGGCGCTGGTCCCGGGGACCCCGACTTACTCACGCTTCGCGCCCTTCGCCGACTCGCCTCTGCCGACGTCGTGCTCTATGATCGGCTCGTCAGCGCCGAAGTCCTCGCCCTCGCTAACCCCGCCGCCGAGTTTGTCTACGCCGGCAAAGGTCCCGGGCAGCAGGAACCCGTCCAGGCCGAAATCTTTCGCCTCCTCCTCGAATTCGCCCAAGCCGGCAAGCACGTCGTCCGCCTCAAATCTGGCGACCCTCTCGTCTTCGGCCGCGGTGCCGAAGAAGCCGAATTCCTCCTCGCCCACGGCATCCCCTGCGAAATCGTACCCGGCATCAGCTCCGCCATCGCCGTACCCGGCCACGCCGGCATCCCCGTCACTTACCGCCACCTCGCCAGCTCCTTCACCGTCGTCACCGGCCACGCCCGTAAAGAAGGTCGCATCCGCTGGGCTCACCACGTCCATAGCGATACCCTCGTCATCCTTATGGGCGTCGAAACCCGCGCCGCCATCGCCACCGAACTCATCGCCGCCGGCCGCAACCCCCATCAACCCGTCGCCTTCATCGAAAACGGCTGCACCTCCCGCGAACACGTCATCGAAACCACCCTCGCCGAAGTCGCCGCTGGCTTGGTCGAAGTCACCGCCCCCGCCATCTTCATCGCCGGCGAAGTCGTCCGCCTAAGGCACAAGGAGGTCGCCTCACATGTCGCTGCCTCTGCTTGAACGGGCAATCACGGAAGCCGATCCCCGCTTCGTCCTCTCCACGACCACGCTACCCCCGCCTCCCGGCCCCGGCGAACAGTACCGCTTCCACTTCGATATGACCAAGTGCATCGGCTGCAAGTGCTGCGAAGTCGCCTGCAACGAGCAGCACGGCAATCCCGCCGATATCCACTGGCGCCGCGTCGGCGAAATCGAAGCCGGCGAGTACCCCTTCACCCAACGCCTCCATCTCTCGATGGGCTGCAACCACTGCGTCGACGCCGCCTGCCTCACCGGATGCCCCGTCGACGCCTATAACAAGGACGCTCTCACCGGCCTCGTGCTCCACAGTGCCGACGCCTGCATCGGCTGCCAATACTGCACCTGGAACTGCCCCTACGGCGTCCCCCAGTTCAGCCAGGAACGCGGCGTCGTCGGCAAGTGCGACATGTGCCACGGCCGCCTCTCCCAAGGCGACGAACCCGCCTGCGCCAACGCCTGCCCCGAACAGGCCATCGCCATCGAGGTCGTCAACATCGAGCAGTGGAAGCTCGAATACAGGGCCCTCGCCAACGCTCCCGGCATGCCCCCCGCCGACCAAACCATCTCGACCACCCGCATCACCCTCCCCGCCAATCTGCCCGCCAACGCGCAGAAAGGCGACTTCCACAGAGTCCGCCCTGAACATCCTCACTGGCCCCTCGTCTTCATGCTCGTCCTCACCCAGTTGAGCGTTGGCACCTTCTGCCGCCTCCTCTTCGATCCCGGTCAGGCCGGCGCCATCGCCGCCCTCCTCATTGGCCACTTGGCCCTCGCCGCGTCCACCGCCCACCTCGGCCGGCCCATCCATGCCTATCGCGCCCTCAAAATGTGGCACCGCTCCTGGCTCTCCCGCGAAGTCCTCGCCTTCTCCGTCTTCGCCGGTGCCGCCACGCTCTATACCGCCACCCAGTCCTTCGCCATCGGTGCCGCCACCGTCGCCGCCGGGCTCATCGGCATCGCCTGCTCCGCCGCGCTCTACCTCGTCCCCGCCCGCCCAGCCTGGAATTCTTGGACCACCGTCGCCGACTTCTACCTAACTGCCGTCCTCCTCGCCGGCGCTCCCAAACTCGTCCCCGTCGCCGCCGCCGCCCAACTCCTCGTCCTGGCCTTCAAATACCTCCGCCTCCGCCAAAGCGAGGAGTTCGAGCTCCGCCAAAGCGCTCGCCTCCTCGGCAACGATCTCAAAGAACTCGTCTGGCTCCGCATCGTCCTCCTCGTCGGCGGCGCCCTGTTCTCCTATCACCCCGCCAGCCTGCTCCCCCTCCTGGCCGGTGAGCTCCTCAGCCGCTACCTCTTCTTCGTCGGCGTCGTCCCGCGCAATATGGCCGCTACCTTCGGAGGTCGAAAAGCAGCATGAATACCCGCCGCCTCCTCGGTCTCGACATCCTCAAAGAGAAGTACCGCTACGCCAACGACCCCCAGTTCGGCAACATGTCCGCCCAGAAAATCCCCGACCGCTGGGTCAAAACCACCTGCGGCTACTGCTCGGTCGGCTGCGGCATGTTGATCGGCGTCAAGGACGGCCAAGCCGTCAGCGTCCGCGGCGACGAAGCCCATCCCGTTAACGCCGGCAAGCTCTGTCCGAAGGGCCTTTCGGAACACTACACCCTCCGCGCCGATGGCCGCCTCCGTCAGCCTCTCCTACGCAAAAACGGCAAACTCGAACCCGTCTCCTGGTCCGAAGCCCTCGACGCCATGGTCTCGAACTTCCAGCGCGTCCAGGCCAAACACGGCCGCGAAGCCCTCGGCGTCATCTCCACCGGCCAACTCCTCACGGAAGAGTTCTACGCCCTCGGCAAACTCGTCCAACTCGGCTTCCGCACCCGCAACTACTGCGGCAATACCACCCTCTGCATGGCCGCCGCCGCCGCCGGCTACAAGCGTTCCTTCGGCTCCGATGGCCCCCCCGGAGCCTACGAAGACTTCGAAACCGCCGACGTCATCTTCCTCATCGGCGCCAACATCGCCGACAACCATCCCATCCTCTGCCAGCACGTCGAACGCAACAAGGCCAAGCACCTCGTCGTCGTCGACCCCCGCGTCTCGAAGACCGCCATGCTGGCCAACACCTACCTGCCCATCGCCCCGCGTACCGACATCGCCCTCCTCAATGGCATGCTCCACGTCCTCATCCGCGAAGACCTCATCGACCACGCCTACATCGCCGCCCATACCAACGGCTTCGCCGAACTGGCCGCCAGCGTCGCCAAATACACCCCCGAGTTCGTCGCCCAAATCACCACCCTTTCGCCCCAGCAGATCATCGACGCCGCCCTCCTCTTCGGTCGCGCCGAACGCCCCTTCCTCGCCTGGACCATGGGCGTCAACCACTCCTCCCAAGGCGCTGAAACCGTCAACGCCATCTGCAACCTCTCCCTCGTCCGCGGCAAGGTCGGCCTCTCCGGCGCTTCGCCCTTCTCCATCACCGGCCAGTGCAACGCCATGGGCACCCGCGAAACCGGCTTCACAAGCGGCCTCCCCGGCTACCGCAAATTCGAGTCCGCCGCAGACCGCGCCGAACTCGCCGCCCTCTGGAACGTCGACCCCGATATCATCCCCTCCGCCCGTGGTCTCGCCTATCCCGACATCATCGAAGCCATGGTCAAAAAGCAGGTCCGGGCCCTCTGGATCATCGCCACCAACCCTCTCGTTTCGTTCCCCAATCAGGACCTGCTTCGCCAAGCCATGGGCGAACTCGAGTTCCTCGTCGTCCAGGACGGCTACCACCCGACCCCCACCACGGAGCTCGCCCATCTCGTCCTCCCCGCCGCCATCTGGGGCGAAAAAGAAGGCACCTACACCAACTCCGAACGCCGCGTCTCCAAAGCCAATCGCGCCGTCGACCCGCCCGGCCAAGCCCGCACCGACTTCGATATCTTCCTCTTGATCGCCGGCCGCCTCGGCGTCAAGGATTCCCTCTTCCCCAACTGGACCGGCCCCAAGGACGCCTTCGAAGAATGGCGCCGCGTCTCCGCCGGTCGCCTCTGCGACTACTCCGGCATCACCTACGAACTCCTCGATCGCGAAGGCCCCATCCAATGGCCGTACCGCGAAGGCGACCCCATCACCGTCACGCGCCTCTACTCCGACGGCGTCTTCCAGCACCCCGATGGCAAAGCCAAGCTCATCCCCATCGAGTGGCTCCCGTTCCCAGAACAGCCCAACGAGCGCTTCCCCTTCGTGCTCAACACCGGCCGTACCGTCGAGCACTGGCACACCCGCACCAAAACCGGTCGCGTCGAAATCCTCGAGTTCATGTCCCCCAAAGCCTGGCTCGAAATGAACCCCCACGATGCCGAAAAACTCGGCCTCCGGCCCCACGACCAAGTCGACGTCGTCAGCCGCCGCGGCCGCGTCCGCGAAGTCGAACTCCGCATCACCGCCATCGTCGGACCCGGCCAAGTCTTCCTCCCCTTCCACTACGCCGAGTTCAACTCGAACTTCCTTACCCAAAGCGCGTTCGATCCCATCTCACGCGAACCCAACTTTAAGCAGTCCGCCGTCCGAGTCGAAAAATCAGGAGTACAACGCTAAATGACCCGCAAAAAGCTCAAACAACAGCTCATCGTCATCGGAAACGGCATGGCCGGCATCGGCTGTCTCGAACAGATCCTCCGCCACAACCACAACTTCGAAGTCACCGTCTTCGGCGATGAGACCCACGTCAATTACAACCGCATCCTCCTGTCCAGCGTCCTCGCCGGAGAGAAGCCCGTTGACGACATCACGCTAAACCCGCTCGCCTGGTACCTCGAACACAAGATCACTCTCCGCCTCGGCATCCGCGTCACCTCGATCGACCCGACCATGCGCACCATCTCCGGCGACGACGGCAGCGTTACCTCCTACGACAAGCTCCTCATCGCCACCGGCTCAAAGCCGTTCATCCCGCGCATCGAAGGCGTCGAGAAGGACGGCGTCTGCGCTTGGCGCACTCTCGCCGATACGCAGTGGATCCTGAACCGCACAAAGCCGGGCACCAAAGCCGTCGTCATCGGTGGTGGTCTCCTTGGCCTCGAAGCCGCCCGCGGCCTCCAAGTCCAAGGCTGCGACGTCACCATCGTCCACCTCCGCGACCGCCTGATGGAACGCCAACTCGACTCCACCGGCGGCCGTTACCTCCGTTCAAAAATCGAAGCTCTCGGCGTCAAAGTCCTGCTCGAAAAGAGTACCGCCGCCATCCTCGGCAACGGCCATGCCACCGGCGTCCGGCTAACCTGCGGCCTCGAACTTCCCGCTGACCTCATCGTCGTCGCCGCCGGCATCAGCCCCAACGCTGACCTCGGCAAACAAGCCGGCCTCCAAGTCAACCGTGGCATCATCGTCAACGACTACCTCGAAACGTCCAACCCCGATATCTTCGCCGTCGGCGAATGCACCGAACACCGCGGCGTCTGCCACGGCCTCGTCGCCCCGCTCCTGGCCCAAGGCAAAGTCCTCGCCGCCACCATCACGGGCAATCGCGGAGCCACCTTCGAAGGAGCCATCCCCGCCGCCAAACTCAAGATCATGGGCGTCGACGTCTTCTCCGCCGGCTCCAACGAAGGAGGCCCCGGCATTGAGACGGTCAAATACGAAGACGAATCACAAGGCGTCTACAAGCGCCTCTTCCTCGACGGCGGCCGCCTCGTCGGGGCCATCCTCGTCGGCGACAGCAACGACTCCCATCGCTACAGCGAATGGCTCCGCACCGGGGCCAATCTCTCGGCCAAACGCCGCACGCTCCTGTTCCCGGATCCTATCGCCGACAACGGTGACGCCGCCGCCATGCTCTCCGATGCTGATACCGTCTGCGGCTGCCTCGGCGTCAGCAAAGGCCAGATCATCGAAGCCATCCACGAAAAAGGCGTCTGCACCATGGCCCAGCTCAAGGAATGTACCCGCGCCTCCACCGGCTGCGGCTCCTGCGGCAACTTGTGCATGGACATCCTCCGCGCCGTCGCCCCCAACTTCGAAGAGGAAACCAAGAAGGTCCTCTGCAAATGCGTCCCCTTCCCGCAGGAACAGATTAAGGAGATGATCCGCACCCAGCGCATGAAGTCCGTGCAAGAAGTGCTCGACATCTACGGCAACGGCATCGGTTGCGAAGTCTGCAAACCCGCCCTCAGCTACCTCGTCGACGTCGTCAACTGCGGCGAACACGATGAAGACCGCTCCACCCGCTTCATCAACGATCGCGTCCACGCCAACATCCAAAACGACGGCACCTTTTCCGTCATCCCCCGCATGCGCGGCGGCATCACCACCCCGGACGAGCTCCGTAAGATTGCCGACGTCGCCGACAAGTACAAGGTCCCCTTGGTAAAGGTCACCGGCTCCCAGCGCATCGACCTCCTCGGCATCAAAAAAGAAGACCTCCCCAAGGTTTGGGCTGACCTCGGCATGCCTTCCGGTCAAGGCTACGCCAAAGGCGTTCGCATGGTCAAGACCTGCGTCGGCAGCACCTTCTGCCGCTTCGGCACGCAGGATTCCATCGCCACCGGCGTCGAACTCGAACGCCGCATGGAAAACCTCTTCACGCCCCACAAGACGAAAATGGCCGTCGTCGGCTGCCCTCGCAACTGCGCCGAAGCCACGGTAAAAGATATTGGCCTCGTCGGCCAGGAAGGCTCCTGGCAAGTGGTCGTCGGAGGCGCCGCCGGCAAGAGTGTCCGCAAGGCCGATCTGCTCATCACCGTCTCGTCGACCGAAGAGGCGCTGGCCGCCGCCGAAGTCTTCTTCCAGTACTACCGAGAGAACGCCAACTACCTCGAACGCACCTACGACTTCGTCGAACGCCACGGCATCGAGAAGATCCGCCGCGATACCGTCTACGCGCCCGACGCAATAAAGGAGGCCCTCCTCGACCGCCTGACCAAATCGAAGAACCTCTCGCAGGACGCTTGGCTCGAAAGGGACAACCCCATCAACGCCACGCAGTTCGTTCAAATTCAGCCCATGGAACAACCCATCATGCCGCCCAGCCCCAGCTACTTGCGGTCCAGCGCCAGCGCCAACGACTAATCAGGAGAACCCCATCAAATGAGCACCTGGATCCAAATCACGCCCCTGCAAAACATCCCTCTCCGCGAGGGCCGCTGCGTCACCTTGGGACGCAAAGAGATCGCCGTCTTCCACCTCCCCGAAAAGGTCCTCGCCATTGATAACCGCTGCCCTCATGGCCAAGGCCCTCTCTGCGATGGCATCACCACCGGCACGCATGTCGTCTGCCCGCTTCACGGCTGGAAGATCGATCTCGAAACCGGAATGGTTGCCCGCCCCGATGTCCCGGTGGGCGTCAAAACCTACCCCTGCCGCGTCAATAGCGACGGCATTGTCGAGATCAATGTCGCCGCCACCCAGGAAGCCGAGGTAGCCGCATGACCCTCTCTGACTTCCGCAAAGCCGGCCACTGGCCCACACTCCTGGCCGCGTTCCTCTACTTCGACATCAGCTTCATGGTCTGGGTCCTCCTTGGCCCCCTCGGCCCGTTTCTCGGCGAATCGCTCCACCTCTCCGCCACCCAGAAAGGCTTCCTCGTCTCAGTCCCGCTCCTGGCCGGAGCCTTCTTCCGGCCGCTCCTCGGCGCCCTCGCTGACACCATCGGTGGACGCCGCACCGGCCTCCTTGGCCTCTGCATAACGCTCATCCCGCTCGCCCTCGGCTTCACCGTCGCCAGCAGCCTCCAACACCTCTACCTGATGGGCATCCTCCTCGGCGTCGCCGGCGCTAGCTTCGCCGTCGCCCTGCCGCTCGCCAGCCGTTGGTATCCACCGGAATACCAAGGTCTCGCCATGGGCATCGCCGGAGCCGGCAACTCTGGCACCGTCCTCGCCACGCTCTTCATGCCCCGCATCGCCGCCGCCTACGGCTGGGAACGTGCCTTCGGTATCGCCATGGCTCCAGTCGCCATCGTCCTCGTCCTCTTTTTTATTCTCGCCAAAGACGCTCCCGTCCCCCTTCGCCGCAATCGCTGGGCCGACTATGTCGCATTGTTCCGCGAATCCGACACCGCTTGGTTCTGTGGCTTCTACGCCGTCACCTTCGGCGGCTTCGTCGGCCTCGCTAGCTTCCTTACCGTCTTCTTCGTCGATCAGTACCATCTCAGCAAAGTCTCAGCCGGTGACTTCACCACCCTCACCGTCATCGCCGGCAGCGCCCTTCGTCCCATCGGCGGCTGGGTCGCTGACCGCACCGGCGGCTACAAAGTGCTCCTCGGCGTCTATCT
Source organism: Acidobacteriota bacterium (assembly GCA_025354525.1). GTDB lineage: Bacteria > Acidobacteriota > Terriglobia > Bryobacterales > Bryobacteraceae. The sequence goes on along the minus strand of JANXMS010000074.1, from coordinate 5,704 downwards.
CGCCGTCGCCACCGCGGCGGGCCTCCTCGCCACGCTGCCCAAGCTCTCTGCCGCCACCGGCTTGCTCATCCTCATCATGGGCCTGCTCGGCATCGGCAACGGTGCCATCTTCCAAATGGTGCCCCAACGCTTCGCTCGCCAAGTCGGCATCATGACCGGCCTAGTCGGTGCCGCCGGGGGCATCGGCGGCTTCTTCCTCCCGTCTCTCCTCGGCGGCCTCCGCGACGTCACCGGTTCCTATGGCACTGGTATCGCCGTCTTCGCCTGCCTTACGGCCGGAGCCTTTGCTTCCCTTCTCCTGCTCGGTCCCGTCTGGATGCGCTTCTGGCCTTCCACCGCAGTCGACCGCGCTGGGCTTTTCTCCTGGAAAGACCGCGCCACGGTGCGCACCGTCTCCTCCGTTTAGCTCTACCCCTTAGCCTCCGTCGGCTCCGTTCTGGCACCTCGCTGTTGCCCCCAATTGCTCCAGATTTCACCCGAGGTGCCTTTTCTATGTCTGTCTCTGACGCTCTCTCCCGGCGCAGTGCCCTAACCCGTCTATTCGCTGGTCTCCCCGCCGCTTGGGCAGGAACCGCCTACGCCTCCGACGCCCCCGAAACGCCCAACGTGCGCTTCGGCATCATAGCCCTCACCGACTGCGCCCCCATCGTCATGGCGCACGAACTCGGCTACTTCAAGAAGTTCGGCATCGAGTCGGTCATCTCGAAAGAAGCCTCCTGGGCCGCCATCCGCGACAAACTATCACTCGGCGAAAATCAGGCCACGCACATGCTCCTCGGCATGCCCTTCGCCTCCTCCATGGGTCTACTCGGCTCTCCCGTAAAGAAGATGGTCATCCCCTAGCTGCTCAACCGCAACGGCCAAGCCATCACCATTTCCAACAAGTTCAAAGGCGTCAAGAAGGCCGCCGACCTCAAGCCCGCCGTCGAACAAGCCAAGGCTTCTGGCTCGCGTCCGGCGGCATCCACCCCGACAAAGACGTCACCCTCATCACCATTCCCCCTCCCCAGATGGTCGCCAACATGAAGGCGGGCAAGATGGACGGCTTCTGCGTCGGCGAACCCTGGAACGGCCGCGCCGTGTCGGACGGTATCGGTTACACCGCCGTCACCACCCAGAACATGTGGCGCGATCATCCTGAAAAAGCCTGCGCCTTCACCGAAGAGTTCGCTACCAAAAACCCCAAAACCGTCAAGGCCATTTTAAAGGCGCTCCACCTCGTTAGCCAGCACATCGACAAGATGGAAAACCGCGCCCAGATCGCCGCCACCATCTCCAAACCGTCCTACCTCAACTGCCCTCCGGAGATTATCCTCGATCAGCTGCAGGGCAAGTACGACTACGGCAACGGCATCAAGGAGCAGAATCCGAACTACATGATCTTCGCCGCCCGGAACTGCAACGCACCGCTGAAATCATACGGCCACTGGTGGCTCAGCCAGTTCCGTCGCTGGGGCATGGTCAAAGGGCCGCAGGACTACACCGGCATCGTCAATCAAGTCATCCGCCCGGACCTCTACCTCGGAGCGATAAGCGAACTGGGCGTAAAGCCCACGCTCGCCGACATGGCCCCCATCAAACTCGCCGACGGCGTCTTCGACCCCAAAGACCCCGAGAAATACGCCAAATCCTTTCCCATTCACAGCCTCGTCGGCTAAGGACGTTGTTATGAAAAAACTGGCCTTCAACTTCTTTCCGTCCCTTATCGGCATCCTCGCCGTCTTCGGAATCTGGGCGCTCGTCAGCGCCCAGTTCGCGCCCGATCTTCCGTCTCCGGCCAAGACCTGGGAGGAGAGCAAACCGTACGTTCTCGCGCCGTTTGAGAAGCGAGGCGAGATGGACCAAGGCATTCTCCGCATGGCCTCCTACAGCCTGTGGCGCGTCGCTAAAGGCTACGCCCTCGCTTTGCTCATCGGTACCCCGCTTGGCTTCTGCCTCGGCCTATCGCCCCTCTTCTTCCGCATGTTCGATCCAGTCATTCAAATCCTCCGGCCGATCAGCCCGCTCGCTTGGCTACCCCTCGGCTTGGTCCTGTTCCGGCAGTCCGAACCGGCCGCGCACTTCACGATCGCCTTGTGCTCCATGTGGCCCACCGTCGTCAACACGATGACGGGCGTCCGCTCCATTCCGCAGGACTATCACAACGTCGCCGCCGTCCTCCGCCTCTCCCCGTGGAAGCGCCTGACGAAGGTGCTCATCCCCGCAACGCTCCCGTATATGTTCACCGGCTTTCGCCTCAGCCTCGGCCTCGCGTGGCTTGTCATCGTCGCCTGCGAAATGCTTACCGGTACGCCCGGCGTTGGCGGCTTCCTCTGGCAGGAATACAACAGCCTTATCTACTCTCATATCCTGCTTTCCATCCTCACGATCGGCCTGATCGGTTACGGCCTCGACCGCCTCATGGGCCTCGCCGAATCCCGCCTGCGCATCGCATAGGAAATACCCCCATGGCCCTTCTCGAACTCAAAGGCATCTCGCATCAATTCGGCACCCGGCGGGTCCTCGGCGGCGTCAGCCTCGCGGTCGCCGCCGGGGAGTTCGTCTCCATCATCGGTGGCTCCTCCACCGGCAAGTCGACGCTCATCAAAATCGCCTGCGGCCTCCTGAAACCCTCCTCTGGCTCGGTCACCATCGGCGGCAATCCCGTCCACGGCTTTTCCCCGCGCGCCTCCATCGTCTTCCAAAACTACTCGCTCCTGCCTTGGTTCTCGACCCTCGAAAACGTCAGGCTCGCCGTCGAAGCCGCTTGGCCTTCCTGGTCCTCGCCGCAACTCGTCGAGCATGCCACCAAGCACCTGCAAATGGTCGGCCTCGGCTCCGCCCTATTGAAGAAACCCGGCGAACTTTCGGGCGGCATGCGCCAACGCGTCGCCATCGCCCGCGCCTTCGCCGTCGAACCCGAGATCATGTTCCTCGACGAACCCTTCGGTGCCCTGGACGCGCTCACCCGCGCTACCCTGCAGCAGGAACTCGCCCGCCTCTGCGGAGCCGCCGCCAAACCCGTCACCGCCCTCATGATCACCAACAGCGTCGACGAAGCGCTCCTGCTAAGCAACCGCGTCTTCGCCCTCCGGCCTCGTGCTCAGGAAGGCGGCGTCCTCGGCGCGGCGCTCGAAATCCCCTTGCCCCGTCCCCGCTCCCGCGACGCCCTGCTTGAAGACCAAGTCGCGCTCCACCTCAAAGCCCAACTCGAACAAACCCTGCTGTCGAACCACCGCGCCGGTCGGCCTACCCCCGTCCCACAGGAAGCATAGTCGCATGAAACGCCCCATTATCTTCTCGTCCCTTACCAAAACCGACGGCGCCGTTGCAGTCGTCAAGGACTTCAACGCCTCCATCCTTCCGGGCCAATTCGTCTCTCTGCTCGGCCACTCTGGCTGCGGCAAATCCACCGTCCTGTCGATCCTCGCCGGCCTCCAGGAAGCCTCCAGCGGCGGAATCATCATCGACGGTCGAGAGATCGACGGCCCCGCCCTCAGCCGCGCGATCGTCTTCCAATCCCCTTCGCTGCTCCCCTGGCTAACGGCGCTCGAAAACGTCCGCCTCGCCTACGCCCAGGCCAATCCTAAGTCTTCGGCCCGCTCCCAACGCGACGCCGCCCAACAATATCTCAATATGGTCGGCATCGGCGACTACGCCCACAGCCTACCTTCCGAACTCTCGCAGGGCACCCAGCAACGCGTCTCCATCGCCCGAGCCTTTTCTCTCGAACCGCGTATCCTGCTCCTCGATGAGCCCTTCGGCATGCTCGATTCCATCACCCGCCTGGAACTCCAAGACTTGCTCCTCGACCTCTGGGAGCAGCAACGCAAAACCGTCGTTCTCGTCACCCACGACATCGACGAAGCCATCTATCTCTCCGACCGCATTCTGCTCATGACCGATGGGCCCGAAGCCAAGCTCGGGCGAGATCTCACCGTCCCCCTTCCGCGCCCCCGCGATCGCCGTATGGCTACCGATGACCCCGCGTACTTCCAACTACGCCGCGAAGTCATCGGCTTCCTTGTCAGCCATACCCGCCAGTTCGCGGCCGTCTAAGCGGCTACTCCAATTAACTAACAACGGCCCGTTCCACGGCCGCTACGATTTGTGTGCGCTCGCGCATGCGCTGAGGCTCTATTCCCATGAACGCTACCTTCATCCGCTCCCTTTTCCTCGCCTCCTTCGCTGGGCTCGCCCTGGCGCAGAACGCGATTCCTACCTACAAAATCGGCAATGTTGTCGTATCCGGCAGCTTCCGAACCCGGCTCGAAGCCTGGGATTGGTTCCCGTCGACTAACGACAACGCCTACGGGCTATCCGGCAATATCCTCCGCGTCAGCTTTGCCCAAACGCGGGAAACCTTCGATTGGAACGTCGAACTGGCCGTACCGGTCCTCCTCGGTCTTCCGGAAAACGCGCAGGGTATTGGCTCGCAGGGCGCCCTCGGACTCGGCTCCAACTACTACACCGCCAACCACCGCAATCGCAACGCCGCCATGCTCTTTCCCAAACAAGCCTATGTTCGTTGGAAGAGCCCGCGGCACTCGCTGCGACTCGGCCGCTTCGAATACAACGACGGCTCCGAGACGACACCCAAGAACCTGACTCTAAACGTCCTCAAAAACACCCGCATTAACCAACGCCTCATCGGGTCCTTCGCCTGGACGCACGTCGGACGCAGCTTCGACGGTCTGCATTATCAGTACGCCAAAGGTAATCGCAACTTCACCGCAGTCAGCGCCGTGCCCACGCGCGGCGTCTTCCAGGTGGATGGCTGGGGCTGGAACAAGGTCGCCTTCGGTTACGGAGCGCTCACCCAGATGTGGGGCAAAGGCACCCACGCTGCCGATAGCCGCGTCTTCGGCATCTACTATAACGACTTCCGCGATGTCCTCAAAACCGACAACCGGCCACTCGCCGCCCGCCAAGCCGACTTCTTCTCCGACGTCAAGATCTTCACCTTCGGCGGCCACTCCGTCCACGCTTTCACCTCGAAATCAGCCACCTACGACCTTCTCTTTTGGGGCGCTGGCCAAACCGGAAAATGGGGCAAGCTCGATCACCGCGCCGGGGCTTTCGTCGGCGAAGCGGGCGTCCAGCCGAATCTCAAATTCAAGCCCTGGATCCGTGGCGGTTACTCCTACGCCAGTGGCGACGGCAACCCGACAGATAGCAAGCACGGTTCGTTCTTCCAAAACCTGCCTACACCTCGGCCCTTCGCCCGCTTCCCCTTCTTCGACATGATCAACAACCGCGACATTTTCGTCAGCTTCGTCCTCCGCCCCCACGCCAAGTGGACCATCAGCAACGAGTACCATTTTCTGTCGCTCGCGCAGCGGAACGACCTCTGGTATCAGGGCGGCGGCGTCTTCCAACCCTGGACGTTCGGCTACGCGGGCCGCCCCTCGAACGGCCAACAGTCTCTCGCCAATCTCTACGATGTCTCAATCGAGTGGCGGACAAATGCCCGGGTAACCTTCACCGGTTACTTCGGCTTCGCCGATGGCAAGGACGTCGTCAAGAAGATCCATACATCCGGGGCCACCGGCAAGTTCGGATACTTGGAGATGACCTACTGCTTCTAAAATCGGGTCGAGTGGCCGGGATTTTGGCTCGGCCACCCTCCCACACCCCCGGACATGCGGTTTTCCGCATCCGGCGGTTGAACCCGGCGGCGTTAGGTCACCGCAAGATCGGATGGCATGAGAAAGCCGTAGCGTCG
>JANXMS010000065.1 GCA_025354525.1 Acidobacteriota bacterium | reverse complement strand
ATCATACGGCACACATTGTACGACTTAGTACGTACTACGACAGTTAGCCGACAGTTTGCGCGCATGTGCACGTAGAATCGGCGTCAGTAACAGTTTGTTCATGCCAAATACTATAACACCGAAAATACTTCAAACTTGTATCTTAAATGTTATATTAGTTCCTTATTGAATTAATTCGCGTTGGTGAATGATATGAAATGAATGTGATTATTTGTCGAGACAATTTTAATTGTTCTAAAAAGACGTAGGTGTTCCATTCGCCGGGCTTTTTGGTGGCGTTTTCGCGGGGTTTGATGCGGCTATACAGGGCCCCGGTGCCATGAGTGTCGGGGGCTTTGCCGAAGTCGTCAACGATCTGGACTTCATAGCGTCCGCGGAGGCCGAGGCCGCCATTGGAGCCGGTGCCGATACGGAACTCGCCGTGGAGTTCGAAGTTCCAGAACGTTTGGCTGGAGACCAGGTTGTTAGAGTCGGCGACGTTCTTCATGATGCCGTCTTCGACCTTCCAGCCGAGGATTTGGCCGGGGATGAGGGCGGACCAGTTGGTGAGGTCCTTGCCGTTGAAGAGGTCGACTGTATTGCCGGGCTTCCATTTACCGTCTTCGCGATCCTTGATGACGGGGGCGCGCTTGCCGATGAAGCTCAGTTTGGAGGCGGGATTGCCTTCGACCTGGAATTCGCCGATTAGCTCGCCGCTGACGATTTTGGCGAGGTAGACGCCTTTGGTACTGGGGGCCCCTTTTTTGGTGTAGGCGCGCTCGAAGACGAAGCGGAGGGTTCCTTGTTTGGCGGTGATTTCGGGAATGGCGTTCATGTCGCCGCCGGGGGCACCGACGAAGCGTCCTTTGATGGCGGGGGTGCCGGCTCCGTCGACTTCGAGCCACCAAGCGCGGCGGTTGGGTTGATTCAAAACGGTGATGTTCCAGCGGCCATTGAAATCGGCATCCTTGGCGAGGGCGGCCAGAGAGAGCAGGAAGAAGAGAGCGATGCGCATGAAAGGGAGAGTGTACCATTGCTGGTGGGCTGGCGGTTGCGACCCGTCGCCGGGGAAACCGGCCGCCGTGAAGGGCAGGTTTCCCACGATTTGGCTTCGAACGTAAAGGATATACAAAAAAGCGGTTTTCTTCCGTTCGAGGATTTGTAAATCTTCAATTGTTCAACGAGTTGGGAGGCTTTCAGTTCATTTTTTGAGTTCGACAAAGTGGCTTCAAACGTAGTTTTGGACGGAGGTACGACCGGATCATCGGCTTCTTCGGGGGGCTCGCTCCGGATAGGTCCGAAAGTATTCTCGGCGTTCGATGATCGATGAGGAGGCCGGAAAGTTTTTACGAAGGAGCAGCAGCCGTTTTTCGTAAGTGCCGAGGCTGCGATCGAGTAACCACGTCATCGGTTGCCTGCTTTCCGGCTCGTCAACGTTCTTCGAAATCGATACGACTCATTGCCGGTTTCGATGATATGAGCCTGGTCCGTCAATCGGCCCAGCATCTCCTTGCACAATCGCGCGTTCGGAAACATCGTCGTCCCTTCCGCAAAGGGCAGATTCGTCGTCACAATCACTGACGCCCGCTCGGCCCGGCCTGAGATGATCTGAAAAAGATACTCCGCCGCTGCCTCGGGCATCGCGACATACGCCATCTCATCGATCGCGCCGTCATCCGGTTCAACTCATTTTTGTTGTACTTGATTAGCGGGTTTCGGGATCATTCGCCTCCCGATTTGGGCCAGTTTCCGAGCGTTTTGGGAACTTGTGCCGCAGAGAGCCCTTCACAATCATGCGACAGGCGTCGCGCGGCGCTACAAAAACGATTGATTCTATTGAACCGGAGGCCGCTAATCAATTACTGTTTGTTCTTGGCCTCCGTAAGTTCACTTACGACCTCAGCCGCCGTCCTGAAGCGAACCCGCAGTCGCTGCCGACAAGCCGCCACAGCCAACCCAGTCGATAAGTGCGTCCTCCCCGTCTCCGCTTCGCCCCAAAAGATAATCGGTACTTGATTAGCGGCCTCCATCTCAATAGAATGAGCGGTTTCCGTAGCGCCCTGCGAGCGTTTAGCATGATTTCGGGGGGCCTTCCATAGCGCACATTCCAAAAATGCTAGGAAATTGGCCCAAGTCTGGAGGCGAACGGTCCCGAAACCCGCTAATCAAGTACGATAATCGGCTCACTGCTGGCCAGATACCCTCCTTCGGCTAAAATCGGGTCGAGTGGCCGGGATTTTGGCTCGGCCACCCTCCCACACCCCCGGACATGCGGTTTTCCGCATCCGGCGGTTGAACCCGGCGGCGTTAGGTCACCGCAAGATCGGATGGCATGAGAAAGCCGTAGCGTCG
>JANXMS010000061.1 GCA_025354525.1 Acidobacteriota bacterium | reverse complement strand
CGACGCTACGGCTTTCTCATGCCATCCGATCTTGCGGTGACCTAACGCCGCCGGGTTCAACCGCCGGATGCGGAAAACCGCATGTCCGGGGGTGTGGGAGGGTGGCCGGGCCAAAATCCCGGCCACTCGACCCGATTTTAGGCGCGCGAGGGTTCGGGGCGACTGGGGTTTATTCGGGGTGAGTGGAGGCGTTTGGAATGGCCAACGCACTCGGATTGTACGTATTTACGATTGGGGACGGCTACAAAAACAAAAGGGCCGGAGCGGTGAGGCCCCGGCCATCTTGGGTTCGTTTGGTTTATGCGCGCGATGGTTCTGGACGCTCGGGGTTGAGACCGAGTTCCAGGATGGCGGCGGCGGCGCGGGTTGGGTCGAATTTACCGTCCCGCGCGAGGCGGGAAAGCGTCGCGGCGACGATGTTTTCGGCATCGACTTCGAAATGGCGGCGGAGCTGTTCGCGATTGTCGGAGCGGCCGAAACCGTCCGTGCCGAGGCTGACCAAGCGGCCAGGAACCCAGGAGGCGATCTGATCGGGGACGATCTTCATGTAGTCCGAGGCGGCAATAATCGGCAGGTCCGATCCGCCGACGACGGACTGGAGGTAACCGATGCGGGGCAGTTCCATCGGATGGAGCCGGTTCCAGCGTTCGGCTTCGAGTGAGTCGCGGCGCAGTTCGTTGTAGCTGGTAACGCTGTAGACGTCGGTCGTAACGCCGTAGCGTTCCGAGAGGATCTGCGAGGCTTCGAGCACCTCATTCAGAATCGCACCACTGCCGAAGAGTAGCGCTTGCGGAGCTTCGGCGACCCGGACGCGGTAGATGCCTTTGAGGACGCCTTCGGCGATGTCTTCGACCGGGATGGGCGGATGGGCGTAATCGTCGTTACCGATGGTGAGGTAGTAGAACCGATCCTCATTTAACTCGTACATCCGCTTGATCCCGTCCTGGATGATGATGGCCAGTTCGTAAGCAAAGGCGGGGTCGTAGCTGTGGCAGGTGGGGACGGTGGAGGCGAGCACTTGGCTGTGGCCGTCCTGATGCTGGAGACCTTCCCCGGAAAGCGTGGTGCGCCCGGCGGTGGCTCCCATCAGGAACCCCTTGCCGCGGCTGTCGGCGAAGGCCCAGATGAAGTCAGCGACGCGCTGGAAGCCGAACATCGAATAGTAAGTGAAGAACGGGATCATCGGCACGCCATAGTTGGCGTAGGCCGTGCCAGCGGCGGTGAACGAGCCCATCGATCCGGCTTCAGAGATGCCCTCTTCGAGAATCTGACCGTTGACCATCTCCTTGTAGAACAGGAAGATGTCGGAGTCGTGCGGGGTATACAGCTGGCCCATGGGGGCATAAATGCCCACTTGGCGGAAGAGCGACTCCATGCCGAAGGTGCGCGCTTCGTCGGGCACTATGGGGACAATGAATTTGCCGAGCGCCGGATCCTTGATCAAAGCGGTGAGGATACGGACGAAGGCCATGGTGGTGGACACGGCGCGGGCACCGGAGCCGGTGAGCGACTCCTGGAAGAGTTCGAGGGCGGGAGCGGAGAGGGTAATGGGTTTGGGGCGACGGGCGGGTACGCTGCCACCGAGGGCGGCGCGGCGCTCGCGCATGTAGACCATTTCCGGGGCGTCATCGGCGGGCTTGAGGAGTTCGCAGCTCTTGGCTTGTTCGTCGGTCAACGGGAGCTTGAACCGATCGCGGAAGTGGAGCAGCGACTGCTCTTCGAGCTTCTTTGCTTGGTGGGTAAAGTTGCGGCTCTCGCCGCCTTCGCCCATGCCGTAGCCTTTGACGGTTTTGGCGAGGATGACGGTGGGCTTGCCGTTGCCTTCGTTCGCGCGGAGATAGGCGTTGTAGACTTTGAGCGGGTCGTGGCCACCGCGCGAGAGCGAGGCTAGCTGGTCGTCCGTCATGTGTTCGACCATGGCAGCGGTTTCCGGGTATTTGCCGAAGAAGTGCTGGCGGATGTAGGCACCGCCCTTGGCTTTGTATGCTTGGAATTCGCCGTCGACCACTTCCGAGATGCGCTTGATTAGCATGCCGGATTTGTCGGCGGAGAAGAGTGCGTCCCAGGGGCCGCCCCATAGCAGTTTGATGACATTCCAACCGGCACCGGCGAAGATCCCTTCGAGTTCTTTGACGATGTTGCTGTTGCCACGGACGGGACCGTCGAGGCGCTGCAGGTTGCAGTTGACGATGAAGATTAAGTTGTCGAGCTTTTCGCGGGGGGGCAGGCCGACGGCACCGAGCGATTCGGGTTCGTCCATTTCGCCGTCGCCGAGATAAGCGTAGACTTTACGGTCGGTCTTCGGGATGAGGCCGCGATTTTCGAGGTAGCGCATGAATCGCGCTTGGTAGATGGCGTTGAGGGGGCCGAGGCCCATCGAGACGGTGGGAAACTGCCAGAAGTCTGGCATGAGCCAGGGGTGGGGGTAGGACGAAAGGCCGGGGGTGTCTCGGAGTTCGTGCCGGAAGTTCGCCAGATGCTGGGCAGTCAAGCGTCCTTCGAGAAATGCTCGGGAATACTGACCGGGGGAGGCATGGCCCTGGAAGTAAATTAAGTCGCCGGGTTCGCCGTTGATCGAACCGCGATAGAAATGGTTTTGGGCCACCTCAATCAACGTGGCTTGGGACTGGAAGGTGGCGATGTGGCCGCCGATGCCGGCGTCGTACTTGTTCGCTTTGACGACCATGGCCAAGGCGTTCCAGCGAACGAGGCTCTTGAGGCGGCGTTCGATTTCGCGATCACCCGGGTAGGGGACCTCTTCTTCTACGCTAATTGTATTGACGTAGGGAGTTTGGTAGCGCGCGATGGGCGCGGCACCATTATTAGCAGCCCTGTTCAGCAGACGTTCGAGGAGAAACTTGGCCCGGTCGGGACCCTCCACGTCGATAATCTGATCCAGTGCTTCCAGCCATTCGCTGGTTTCTACGGGGTTGAGGTCTGCGTGCGATTCTGCCTTGGGTTTCAGCATGGTAAGAATGAGGTGCGGTTACCCTTCCATTCTAGCCGAAATCAGAATAGCCCACTCACGCTTTTGGCATGAGTGGGCCTCTTTCGCTGGACCGCTTCGGAGGAGAGCGGTTTACAGGAGCCGAAAATTAACTTCGACGGTGGCGGCGACGGGAACCGGCTTGCCGTCTTTGAAGCCGGGGCGGAAACGCCACTTCTGGACTGCTTCGATCGCCTTTTCATCAAGGCCGAGGCCGAGGGGACGGACGACCCGGAGTTGCTGCGGTTGTCCTTTCTCGTCGACCACTACGTAGAGGACGACGGTGCCTTGGAACTTCGCTTTGCGGGCCTCTTCTGAATATTCGGGTTCGACCTTCGACAGGAGCGAGGGGGCAGAGACGCCTCCACCAATTCTGTAAACTCCGCCGCCCATGCCGCCGCCGGAGCCGGGGCCTACACCAGCGCCGGAGCCCGAGCCGACACCGCCGCCCTTGCCGGAGCCGATGCCGGCTTGGGAGCCGGGCCCGTTCGACGGAATTTTGCCCATGGCGAACGGGTCGCCGATGTTGGTGAGAGCGACCTGCGGAATCGGCGCGTTCGGTTGGAGGACGACCGTTGGCTCCATAACGAGCTTCGGTTGGGTCAAAATCGGTTCCGCCGTCGGTGGAACATACTGCTTCGGAGCGATCTTTGGAAGTTTACCTTTAGTTGGGGGCAGGGGGTTCAAATTGCCACCGCCACCTCCACCACCCATCGAAACTTTTTGGGGAGCCGCTTTGGGCACGTAGGCTGCCAAGTCGGTTGGCATGAACAACGCGGTATCCTTCACCGCTTGGATAACGGCCTTGTTGGTCCCGATGTAGATCAAGAGAGCGAGTACGACGCCATGAACCAGGATCGAGTAGACGCCGGATTTTTTTTCGTTGCCGCTCGTTCCGCCCCAGATGTCTCGGACGGCGATCGGCTTTGAGGTGACATGAAGCGGGGGCAGCACCGGAGGGCTGACCAGATCCTTAACGTTCTGAATGAACGTTAAATGCCACGGGGGCTCTGGTGGGGCCATCAGCCGAGCTAGGTGGCGGTCTTCCTCGATCTCGAGCTGCGAGGGAAATGTGCGGTTATTTTCGGTCGGTGGTGGAGTTGGAATTGTCGCCATCGTTCTGCATCCTGTCCCCTACACATCTAGACGATTGACGCGCTGACAAAGTTGCATTTTTCATAATGTTTAACCTTGCCAACTATGGAAAATTGTATCATGCGTTAGCCGAGCAGCCCAGAGCGCTGGAGAAGGGCATTCGGGTCCGGGTCGCGGCCCATGAAATTGCGATAGAGCTGCGCCGGGTCTTCGCTGTCGCCTTGGGCTAGAATGTGATGGCGGAAGTCACGACCGGCTTGGAGATTGAAAACGCCTTCCTTGCGGAAGCGGCTGAAGGCGTCGGCGTCGAGAACTTCGGCCCACTTGTAGGAGTAGTAGCCGGCGGCGTAACCTACTGGATTTGCAAATAGATGAGTGAAGCTGGCGATCATCGCGTGTTCGGGCGGCAGGGCGGCCGGGGCGAACTGAGCGAGCAGCGCGCGGCTGTAGGCGATGACGTCGCGATGGGTGGCCGGGGAATAGGTTGTATGCAGGTCGAGATCGACAATGCCGAAGCTGAGTTGGCGCATTTGCGCGTTGGCGGCGCGAAAGTTACGGGCGCGTTTCATCTTGTTAAATAATTCGGTAGGGATGGGGGCGCCGGTTTCGTAGTGCTGGGCGAACAGGGCGAGGGCCTCGCTTTCCCAACACCAGTTTTCGAGAATTTGGCTGGGGAGTTCGACGAAGTCCCAGGCGACGTTGGTGCCGGCCATTCCACGGAGGGGGACGCGAGTTAGGCAGTGGTGAAGCAGATGGCCGAATTCGTGGAAGATGGTTTCCACGTCGCGATGGGTGAGCAGGGCGGGGAGGTCACCGATGGGTGGGGTGAGGTTGCCGCAGACGAGACCGAGGTGGGGGGCCCAGGAATCGCCGTGGGGGAGTCCAGTGAGGAATGCATCCATCCAGGCGCCGCCGCGCTTGTTTTCGCGGGGATAGAAGTCGGAATAGAAGCTGCCGAGATGGGCATTGGAGACTTCGTCGCGGATTTCGTAGAAGCGTACGTCGGGGTGCCAAACCGGTGCGCCGGTTTTTTCGGCAACGAGAATGCCGAAGAGGCGGCGAGTGATTTCGAACAGACCGTCCATGACCTTGGGAAGGGCGAAGTAGGGGCGGAGCTCTTCTTCGTCGAAGTCGAAGAGGGCGAGGCGCTGTTTTTCGGCCCAGTAGGCGATGTCCCAGGCGGCGAGCGGGTGACCGGCGAAGGCGTTGAGTTGCTCGTTTTCAAGGGCGAAATATGGCTTCGTTTTTTCGTAGAGGTCGTCGAGAAAGGCGCGGGCGGCAGTGCCGTTTTTGGCCATGCGTTCGATTAGGACGAGATCGGCGAAGGTTGAAAAGCCGAGGAGTTGGGCTTTCTCGCGGCGGAGTTCGATGAGACGGGTCGTGAGATTTCGGTTGTCGTGGTCGCCGGTGGAGGCACGGGTGGAGAAGGCGCGGTAGAGGGTCTCGCGGGTGATGGGATCGTCGAGGTAGGTCATCACGGCGAGGTAGCTGGGCTGTTGGAGCGTGAAGCGCCAGCCGGGTTGACCCTTGCTTTCGGCGCTTTGCCGCGCGGCGGCGCGGGCGCTGGGGGGGAGGCCCGCGAGTTGAGTTTCGTCGGTGAGATAGAGTTCGTAGGCGTTGGTCGCGTCGAGGACGTTTTCAGAATATTTGGTGGAAACGTTTGCGAGTTCGATGTCGATCACCTCCGAGCGCTTCTTGCCAGCTTCGTCGAGTTCGGCACCGGCGCGGCGGAAGGCGTCCATGGTCTTCGTGAAATTGCGGCGGTGGAGGCCCGTGAGTTGCGCCGCTTCTTCGGTGGCGGCGAAGGCCTTGAGGGCAGCCCAGAGGCCGGGGTTGAGGGCGATGGAGGAGTAGAACGCGCTGGCTTCGGGTTGGATGGCGTTGAAGGCTTCGCGGAGTTGCAGGGTGGTGGCGACGGTTTCCAGATGCCGGACGACGTTGAGGGCGACGTCGAGAGGTTCCGTGCAGCGGTCGAGGGCGAGGAGGGTATTGGCGTAGGTGCGCGGGGCGGGGGCGTCGATGACAGCTTGGATGGCGGCCTGAGCGTTCACGATTAATTCGCGGATGCCGGGGACGACGTGGGGGGCTTCGATCTGGTCGAAGGGGATGGCGAAGGAGATGGAGAGAAGGGGATTCATCTGGTCCCTTTCAGGTTACCGGAGAAAATTGGATTTGCCACTGCCAGGGGGCGGAGGGTCAGAATACGGCGCAGGCGCGGTTGCGATTGCTGGTGGGGAGAGCGGCGGATGGCGCTCGGTTCGCGGAGAAAACCGGATTCTCCGCTACCGGTGGCGCAGAGGGCTAGGATGCGGCGCAGGCGCGGTTGATATTGCTACTGGGGATGATCGCCGCGGACGAGGAAGCCGAGGATGGAGCGGCGGAT
>JANXMS010000002.1 GCA_025354525.1 Acidobacteriota bacterium | reverse complement strand
GCCCCAGGATTTAGCGCATTGTGCCATCCCAGGTGGGCTACGAGCCCGCCGGCACGGGAGCACCCTCCGCCGGTGGCAAGTCGACTTTGGTAGTTGTCGTTTCGACCGTTTCTAATTGCCGCCAAACACCCGTATGGCGCGCCGGTGCCAACTCGGCCACCAAGCTCCTCGGCGGGCTCACCGTTCCCGCCGGTGACCACACCCTTTACGTCGACCTGACGACGCCGGACCAGTGGACGCTAATTGTGAATAAAAAGACCGGCCAATGGGGCTTGAGCTACGACAAGTCGGCCGACGTAGGCCGCGTCAAGATGAAGATGTCGAAGCCCGCCGCAATGGCCGAAAACTTGAAATACACGTTGACCGATTCGTCGCTTACGCTGGAGTGGGAGAATCTTTCGGGTACTGTGTCGCTGAAGGTTAAGTAATCGCTTTTTAATTTCCAGGGTCCCGACTCGCCAATACTCGGCCGCCCGACGGCAGTGGGTGTGTCGGATGACCCTGGATTCGTTCCCAAGAATGCCCTACCCCTGCTCACCAAGAGTTCACCAACTTGTGACGCGTGGATGAATTCGTCGCTTACGCTAGAGTGGGAGAATCTTTCGGGTACTGTGTCGCTGAAGGTTAAGTAATCGCCTTTTAATTTCCAGGTTCCGACTCGCCAATACTTGGCCGCCCTACGGCAGTGGTGTGTCGGATAACCCCGGATTCGTTCCCAAGAATGCCCCACCCCTGCTCACCAAGAGTTCACCGACTTGTGACGCGTGGATGATTTTGTTTCTGCCTTACCCACTGAACGACCTGCCCACCGGCGGCATGGGCGATGAGCCTTCTGCTTGATGCCGTTTGGTTTCCTATGTAGCCAACTCTATCTGGGCGGCGGTAGTGAATTTCTCAAAAACGCCGTGGCCGCTGACCTTCGCCACTCGCGAAGAAGTGACCACCCCTGCTCGCCAAAAGGGCTCTTCGCTATTCCCACCGCCGCGACGACGATGCTGTCGCTTCCCCGCTCAAACACAAACAGGAGCACCGCATATTCCGAGGTCCCACCTCCAACACCCAAATGCCGTCGTTTCGCTTTTTCTCGTCCTTACCCACACCAAACAGCGAGGAGGCGCCAAAAGTTGACCACCAACCGTGCCCGAGTGCGCTGCCCGTCCGACGAGCCTCGACTTGTGGCGCTCGGCCTGGCCGCGCCGATAAAAAACGTCGGCCTCTAAACCTATGCAGCGCCTTACGCGCGTGTGGCGCGGATGATGAAGGTCGCGCCGGTCGCCATGTCACGTGGCACGATCAGTTTTTGGTGTGGTCAAGTCTATTGGAGTAGAGGTCGTGAATTTCTCAAGAACGCCGAGGCCGATGTCCGTTCGATCACGAAGTGACTGCCGCCCAGCGGGCTCAGGGTAGTGGTAGAAGGCGGATGTTCCGGAACTCAACCGGATGGCTTTCGGATTGTAGGCCGATGTAGCCTTCGCTGAGGAGTTTGCCGTCGATCTTCACAGCGGGGTTGAAGCGGTTGGCCACGCCGCCCCCGATCTGCGGTTTCTCGTATTCCAGGACGAGTTCGCCGTCCAGAAAATGGCGGACCCGTTCCGAGCCGAGCACCTCGACTTCAACATGCACCCAATCTGTCCCGCGAAGGATGCGCGACGTTGAGTTGGTGCAATGGGCCTTCACCATGGCACCTTTCATGAAGATTTCGGTGCCGGGGGTGCAGACGTTCATCGTGGGACGGTTCAGGCCGCCATCGTTGCCGAGGAACTGGGCCTCGACCGAGATGGGCCAATCCTGATCTTTGAGAATGGACTCGGGCGATTGGGAGTGGATCATGACGCCGCTGTTGAGGCGGGCGTAGCTGGGGCCGTCCTTCATCTGCTCGCCGACGAGGCGGTATTCGAGGGCCAGGCGGTAGCGGGAGAAGGGCTGCTTGTAGAAAAGATGAGAGAAGCGAGCCCCGAACTCCTTGTATTTGTCGTAGGAGACCTGGATGACGCCATCACGCACGCGGAAGGTGTCGCCGTAGTTATCGCCGAGTTCATGGCCGGCGATCTTGACGACCCAACCGTCCAGGTTCTTGCCGTTAAAAAGTTCGACCCACTGGCCCGCGGGAATGAACCGGTTGAACCATTTGAGTTGCCAGTTGAGGCTTTCGACCAAGTGCTTCGGTTCGCCGGAGCGGGTGAGGTTATGGTTTTCGCGGGGGAAGACGACGAACTCGCTCGTGACCCCGTAATGCCGGAGCGCGCGGAACCATTGTTCGCCTTGTTCGAGAGGGACGCGGAGGTCGTTGTCGGAGTGGAGGATCAATGAGGGTGTTGTGACGTTCTTGGCGTACTTGAGCGGGGAGGCTTCCCAGTAGGTATCGAAACGGTCAAAGAGAACGCCACCGAAGTCTTCGTCGTGGCCGTAGGCGCCGTCCCGGGTGCCTTCGTCGCTGACGAAGTTGGAGATGCTGCGGACGGTGACGGCGGCCTTGAAGCGGTTGGTGTGGCCGACGATCCAGTTGGTGAGGAAGCCGCCGTAGCTGCCGCCGGTTACGCCCAGTCGGTTCGGGTCGATCCACGAATTGCGCTTGATGGCTTCGTCGAGGCCGGTCATGACGTCGACGTAGTCCATCTTGCCCCAGTTGTCTTTGATGCCGCGGGCGAACTCCTCGCCGTAACCGGTGGAGCCGCGTGGGTTGGGGAAAAAGACGCCGTAGCCTTTGCCCGCGTAAATTTGGAACTCGTGGAACCAATCGACGCCGTACATGCTGGCGGGGCCTCCGTGGATGTTGAGCAGGAGCGGATATCGACGGCCGGCGACAAAGCCGACCGGCTTGACGAGGAAGCCTTCGACCGGGAGGCCGTCGGTCGATTTGTAGGCGAGGCGTTCGACGCTGGAAAGGTCGAGATCCTTCCAGAGAGCCGCGTTGTGGGTCGTCAGACGGCGCTCGGCAGTGCCGTCGGCGCGGGCGGTGTAGATGTCGTCAAGGGTCTTGAAATCGTTGACGAGGTAGGCGAGACGGTCGCCATGTTTTGTGTAAGAGCGAACGGCGCGTTCGCCGGCGATGAGGGGTTGGGCGGTCTTGGCGGCGAGGTCGACGCGGTAGATTTGATAGGCACCGCGGTGGCCGGTTTCAAAGAGCATGGCGGCCGGGCCCGCGAATTGGAGGTTGGTGGGAATCAGGTCCATGCCGTTGACGGCGAGGACGGAAGGCTGACCGCCAATGGCCGGGGCCAAGTAGATTTTGGGGTGCTGGCGTTGCTTGACGCTGCCGAGGAAGGCGATGGTTTTGCCGTCGGGTGCCCAGCGGGGCGAGTAGTCGGCTTCGGTGTGGTCGGAAATTTTGGCAAGGGGGCCGCCGGCGACGGCGATGGTCCAGACGTCGCTATCGCGCGAGTCCTCGTTGACGCGCGGGGTGCGGTCGGAGACGAAAGCGATGGTTCTGCCGTCGGGCGACCATTGGGGGTCGGATTCGTCGAGGTCGTTCGAGGGGGTGAGTTGGCGGGCGGCCCCGGTGGCGGCGTCAGCAAGGAAAAGGTGGGAGTGCTTGTCGTCGAACCAGCCGGAGTCGTTGAACTTGTAGCGGGTGGAGCGGTAGTGGCGGGCATCGGAGGGGAGGGGAGCGAGGTCGGAAGGGCCGGTGCGAGAGACGATGACAAACCGGTCGCCTTGCGGAGACCAGACGAAGGAGGAGACGCCGTTCTTAAGGTCGGTGAGCTTGCGGGGTTCGCCGCCGCTCATCGACAGGAGATAGATCTGAGGGCGGGCGGCTTCGCCGCGGGCGGAGAGGAAAGCGAGGGTTTTGCCGTTGGGAGACCACTGCGGGCTCGTTGAGGAGGCGGATTCGCTGGTAAGCAGGCGAGGCGGGGCGCTGCCGTCGAAGGGGACGAGCCAGAGGGCGGTGAAGCGGCGGTTGAGCTGGGCGTTGACCTTGGTGAGGGGAAAGGCGATTTGCGTGCCGTCGGGCGAAAGGGCGGGGGCACCGACGAACTCGAAACGGTAGTAGTCTTCGGGGGTGACGGACCGGGCGGAAAGAGAAAGGGAGCAAGCCAGAAGCAGGAGCAGACGCATGAACCTGAGTCTACCGTACCCCGGTGTGGTATCTTGCCCGGGAAGCTTATGAAACGATTCCTCCCTTACTTGCTAGCTGCGGCTGCCCTGGGCCAGGCCCCGGCGCCGAACACGGACATTCACTATAAACTGGCGCCGGACGCGCAGGTGATGGAGGGCGTGCCGGTGGGCGAGATTCGCGGGCCGTTCACGCTGCCGAGCGAGGCTTATCCGGGAACGCAGCATACGTATTGGGTTTATGTACCGGCGCAGTACGATGCGGCGGTTCCAACGAGCTTGATGATCTATCAGGACGGGCAGGCGTTCATGGCTCCGGACGGGGATATTCGGGCGCAAGTGGTGATGGACAATTTGATTTATCGGCGGGAGATTCCGACGATGATCGGGGTGTTTATCAACCCTGGCCGTCGGCCGGAGCAGCCAGAGCCGACGCCGAAAAATTGGGGTGATCGGGATACGAACCGGGGCACCGAGTACAACACCTTGGACGACAAGTATGCGCGGGTGATCGTGGACGAACTGATGCCGGTTCTGTACAAGGATTACAACATCTCGAAGGACCCGGAACGGCACGGCATCGGTGGTTCGAGCTCGGGGGCGATTGCGGCGTTTACGGTGGCTTGGGAGCGGCCGAACCATTTCCGGAAGGTGCTGAGCAACGTGGGGAGTTTTACGAATATTCGCGGAGGTCATGCGTATCCGGACATCATTCGCAAGAGCGAGAAAAAACCGCTGCGGGTGTTTCTAGTCGATGGCCGGAACGATAATCGGGGGCAGCGGCAGAACGGGGAGTACGACGAGAAGCGGGACTGGTTTTATCAGAACGTGCGGATGCAGCAGGCGCTGCAGGAGAAGGGCTACGACCTGAACTACAGCTGGGGAATTCAGCGGCACGGGCAGAAGATGCTGCAGACGGCGTTTCCGGAGATGATGCGGTGGCTGTGGCGGGACCACGGGGTATCGACCGACGTGAAGGACATGGTGGAGCGGAGCTTCAACGGGGCGAGGAGGAAGTAGGGGGGCGTTAAAGACGGTTCGCGGTAAAGCGCTTCGAATTGTGGTTGCCGCCCTGCTTTGTGTCAGAAGGATGCCGGGTTACGATTGGATTTGTGGACAAACAAATTGATGCCATGGAGGGGTGCCGATTCCTGTTCCTCTCGGAGATACAGGAGTTAAACCAGAACGGTCTTCGACTCGTTGTGAGCGAGGGGATGCCGGTCGGGGAGGAAGCGCCAGTGCAGGTGGATGGCACGGCGATCTCAGGAGGCACTTTGATCGAAGTCACGGAGGAGAGTAATACTTTCGAACTGATTTGGAACGAATACGTGGTCTACTCGGTCCTGAATGAATCGTATGCCAATGTTGACGATGAGGAACATTACGACGGCAATCGCTTTCGGGTGTATTCAAAATCCT
The DNA here is from genome assembly GCA_025354525.1 of Acidobacteriota bacterium. Taxonomy (GTDB): domain Bacteria; phylum Acidobacteriota; class Terriglobia; order Bryobacterales; family Bryobacteraceae. Next base: position 728 of record JANXMS010000002.1, on the reverse strand, counting down.
ACTTCATCGAGTACGCTTCGCGGGCCTCTTTCGCGAATGCCGATTATCCAGGACCGACTCAGCATTTTGGGATTGTGTGCGAGAACCATGTCGTCAACGTAATTTCGACGGCCCCCCCGACTATCACGGCGACTGGCCGTCGTTTTAACGCCTACAGTCCCAAACAGCACTTGATGTAGTGTCGGGCTTTTGCCGAAGCGTTGGACCGGTTCTGATTTCAGCAGCTTAAAACGGTTCTGAGCTCGCGGGTAAGGCGATCCCCGCATCCTCAATACTAATACGCGCTGAAGCAGTTTCTCCGCGCATCTGAACCTCATCATGTGTATAGCGCAGGGCGCTAGGAGTGTGTCGGAGATAGAAAATCCCCAAAGTAGAATCAACAACTTACGCGGATTTTACTTCTTCGAATTGTCTGTAAGTTGTTGATTCTAGGTTCAACGAGATCTATTCCCTACAGACTCCTCGTCGGGTTCACTACCGGAGGTCTGGGCCGCCAACTGAGTAAACGTGTCGCTAAAGACCGAGGTCGGCCTTAACTTCATCCCAGGGAATCAGTGGTTTGCCACCATTGCGACTGATCGCAGTGTCTAGAGCGATACCCGCCTTAATGGAGGCGTTCTGGAAACCCGAACTACCGGCCCCGTATTGGGCGGACTGCAAACTACGTTTGTCCCAGCTCAGGGCCCCGTCAATGCATGCGCTTGTCGTCGATCTCGCCGAGGCTCTAT
>JANXMS010000001.1 GCA_025354525.1 Acidobacteriota bacterium | reverse complement strand
GAGCGCCTCGGCGAGATCAACGACAAGCGCATGCATTAAAGGGGCCCTGAGTTGGGACAAACGTAGTTTGCAGTCCGCCCAATACGGGGCCGGTAGTTCGGGTTTCCAGAACGCCTCCATTAAGGCGGGTATCGCTCTAGTGTCGGGACGAGTTATCCACCGCAGCTTTTTGGATAACAGAGCGCCCTGTACGCGGCGTTCTACTCAGCTGTCGCCAGTGCTATCAAACGTCCGCGTCGGGGACCTTGTCGAAGGCGACCTTTTCTGCAAACATCACAGAAATGGCCGCCCACCCGACAAGGAACCAACGCATCTATTTTTACAGCAGGTCCGAGTGCGTGAAGAAGAAAACGGTCTCGACCGCCGCCGTTTCCGGAGCGTCAGAGCCGTGGGAGGCATTGCGCTCGATGGATTCGGCAAACATCTTGCGAATCGTTCCCTCGGCGGCATTGGCGGGGTTGGTGGCTCCCATGAGGTCGCGCCACGCTTTAATCGCGCCTTCCTTTTCAAGCACGAGCAACACGGACGGCCCGGAAGTCATAAAGGAAACGAGCGAACCGAAGAAGCCGCGTTCTTTGTGCACTCCATAGAAACCCTCGGCTTCCTTTGGGCTGATCGTGTGCTTTTTCATCGCCACAATCTTGAACCCATTCTGTTCGATCACGCTCAAAATCGCGCCCGTCTTCCCGGTCGCCACAGCGTCCGGCTTAATCATTGCAAATGTACGTTCCATTACAGTCCTAATCTTTCCTTTACTTTCTGACCAATCTCAGCCGGCGAAGCGCAGACGGTGATTCCCGCCGCTTCCATCGCCGTCATCTTATCGGACGCTTTACCCGACCCGCCTTCGGCAATTGCTCCGGCATGGCCCATACGGCGGCCTTCCGGCGCTGTCTGGCCCGCGATGAACCCGATGACCGGCTTCGTTACGTTGTCCTTAATCCAGGCTGCTGCGATCTCTTCGTTGTTGCCGCCGATCTCGCCGACCATGACGATGGCGTGGGTATCCGGATCGGCGTTCAAAAGCTGAATCGCGTCCAGGTGGGTCGTTCCGATAATGGGGTCGCCGCCGATGCCAATGCAGGTCGATTGCCCAATGCCGAGCGCGGAAAGCTGGCCAACGGCTTCGTAGGTCAAGGTTCCGGAACGGCTGACGACGCCGACGTTGCCGGGCTTAAAAATGTGCCCGGGCATGATGCCGATGCGGCACTCGTTCGGCGTGATGATTCCGGGGCAGTTCGGCCCGATCAACCGCACGTTGCGACCCTTCAGAAACTGGCGAACGGCGATCATGTCCCGCACCGGAATGCCTTCGGTGATGCAAACGATCAAGGCAACGCCGGCGGCGGCCGCTTCCATAATCGAGTCGGCGGCGAACGGCGGCGGTACGAAGATGACGCTGGCGTTGGCGCCGGTCTCCTTTACGCAATCGGCCACAGTGTTGAAGACGGGGCGGTCCAAGTGCATCGCTCCGCCCTTACCTGGGGTGACGCCGCCGACTACCGTCGTGCCGTAGTTGATCGACTGCGTCGCATGAAAGGTGCCCTGGGCACCGGTGTAGCCCTGCACGAGCAGGCGAGTATCTTTATTTACGAGTACGCTCATTGAGCCGCCTTCACAGCCTGTTCGGCGCCGTCTTTCATGCCGTCGGCGACGGCGAAGTTGAATCCGGATTCGGCCAAGATTTTCTTTCCTTCGGCCACGTTCGTGCCTTCCATACGGATCACGATGGGCACCCTGATGCCGAGTTCGCGAGCTGCGTTGACGACGCCGGTGGCGAGAATGTCGCACCGCAAGATGCCGCCGAATATGTTGATGAAGACGGCCTTCACCGCCGAGTCGCTTAACAGAATCCGCAGGGCGTTCTTGATCTGTTCTTCGTTCGCACCACCGCCAACATCAAGGAAGTTTGCTGGCTCGCCGCCCGCATGTTTGATGATGTCCATCGTGCCCATTGCCAAGCCCGCGCCGTTCACCATGCAGGCGATGTTGCCATCGAGCTTGATGTAGTTGAGGCTGAACTTGGAGGCTTCGACTTCGAGCGGATCTTCCTCGGCCAAGTCGCGGAGGTCGGCAAATTCGGGGTGGCGGAACATCGCGTTGTCGTCGATGTTGATTTTGGCGTCGAGCGCCATTACACGTCCGTCCTTCAGCAGGATGAACGGATTGATTTCGGCCAGCGAGCAATCGATCTCGTCGTAAGCCTTAGCTAGCGCGAGCATCGCCTTTGCGGCGGCGTTCACGCTGGCCGCCGGGATGCCGATGCCAAACGCCAATTTGCGCGCCTGGTAACCAGACAGACCGATGCCCGGCTCGATCACTTCTTTCAGTATCCGATCAGGGGTGTCGTGGGCGACCTGTTCGATCTCCATGCCGCCTTCGCTCGATGCCATGAAGACGTTTTTGCCGCTCGCGCGGTCAAGCGTGATGCCCAGGTAGAGCTCTTTTTCAATCGGGAGAGCCTCTTCAACCAGAAGCCGACCGACCTTTTGGCCCTGCGGACCAGTTTGGTGGGTCACCAACTGCATCCCCAGAATCTTGCGGGCGGCGGTCACGGCGTCCTCGACGGTCTTTACGACCTTAACGCCGCCGCCTTTGCCGCGCCCTCCCGCGTGGATCTGCGCCTTGACGACGACGAACCCGCCCAGCTCTTTCGCCGCAGCCTCAGCCTCTTCCACGGTAAATGCCACTTTGCCTTTCGGCACCGGCACTCCGTAGCGGGCGAGTATGGCTTTGCCTTGATACTCGTGAATTTTCATACGCTAAACTCTAAAGTTTACCATGGCGTTTTTGCCCCTCCTGCACAAAGTTACTGAATCGAAACCATTAAGCGAGTCTGAAGCGCAGACTGCGATGGAGTTGATGCTGTCTGGCGCCGTCGCGCCGGTGCCCTTGGCGGCATTTCTGGCGGCTTATCGCATCCTCGGCCTGTCGCCGTGTGACATGACGGGGTTTGCCCGAGGTTTGCGTGCTCGGCTGACGCCGGTCGCTGTGCGTCTACAGCCGGGCGAGATTCTGCTCGACACGTGCGGGACCGGGGGCGATGGGGCGAACACGTTTAATATCTCGACCGTTACGGCTTTTGTCGTTGCGGGGGCTGGGGTGAAGGTTGGTAAACACGGCAACCGTAGCGTCTCCTCGATTTGTGGCTCTGCCGATGTTCTGGAGGCTTTGGGGGTTCCGATTCACACGGACCCGACGCTGATGGCCGCCGATATCGAACGGGCTGGTTTCGCGTTCTTGTTTGCGGCGGTGCTGCACCCGGGGATGAAGCACGTGGCGCCGGTCCGGGCAGAGTTGAAGATGCGGACGCTGTTCAATTTGCTTGGCCCGCTGGCGAATCCGGCGTCTGCCGCGGTGCAGCTGGTTGGGGCTCCGTCGGTGGCGGACGCGGCGAATATGGCCGCTGCCTTGCACGCGCTGGGCAACCGGTCGGCGCTGGTTGTGCATGGGTCGGACGGCCTTGACGAGATCACGACGACAGGGGCTACGACGGTCTTCCGGATCGGGGAGAGTGTCCGTGAGGAGGTGTGGTACCCGGGCGATTTCGGGATTGCGAGGGCTTCGCTGGCGGATCTCGTGGGCGGCGACCGCGACCAGAACGCGAGCATTGCTCGTGCGATTTTGTCAAACGAGGATCAAGGGCCGAAGCGCGACATCGTTTTGCTGAACGCGGCTGCGGCGCTGGTGATTGCGCGGAACCTGACGCCGAACGAGGGGCTGGCTGCCGCTCGCGCTTCGCTAGACTCCGGTGCCGCTGGAGCCGTTTTGGAACGATTGCAGAATCGCGGGTAATTGATCGCTAGAAGGCGCTGACGGCCATTACGCGTCCCCGCCACGTGGCGGAGCACGGTCTCCGGGCAATCGAGCCAACAACGCCGCGACGTCGATTCCTTGGTAGCTCAGGTCGAGAAGAATCAGTTGGGCGGTGGGCGCGGCGGCGTGCCCGGAGCTAGACTCCGGTGCCGCTGGAGCCGTTTTGGAACGATAGCAGAATCGCGGGTAACTGATCGCTAGAGCGATACCCGCCTTAATGGAGGCGTTCTGGAAACCCGAACTACCGGCCCCGTATGGGGCGGACTGCAAACTACGTTTGTCCCAGCTCAGGGCCCCGTCAATGCATGCGCTTGTCGTCGATCTCGCCGAGGCTCTAT
>JANXMS010000618.1 GCA_025354525.1 Acidobacteriota bacterium | reverse complement strand
TTTCCAGAACGCCTCCATTAAGGCGGGTATCGCTCTAGACCGAAGAGCCGTCCCAGACATGATCGGCATCGGGCATAAAAGTCAACCCGCCGTTGGTAATCGAAACGAGCCAACCTCCGGGCACCTTGCAACGCGACGCCGGAATCGAAGAGTGAATCGCTTCCCATTTGAGCTTGTATTCGGGCTTTGCGGCAGGGCTGGAACCGGTTGAACTCGCGGTCGCGCTGGCGAATGCCGACGCCTCTCCAATCAGCCGGACGGCGGCGTTCAGCTCCTCCGACTTCGTCCGATAAAGGTCGCCCAGATAGGTGAAGCGTTCGAGGTCGCGATCTTCGACGCGGTCTTGGATGATCGCTCCAAAAGGAAGCGTCCGCTTCTTGCCCGTGGGCATCCCGCTCCGCTTGTTCATCTCATCGACGTCGATCGATTTCGTGATTTCGTATTTCGCCATGTCTGAACCAAGATACACGCACTAGGGGCGGGCAAGCGAGTTAATATAGCTGCGTTCAAAAAAATACACGTGGCCGTCTTCAGCGCCAACCAGAATATCCAACCGCCCGTCACCGTTCCAGTCGGCGGCGTTCGGGGTAGGGTTGTGGCCGTTCAACTTGGCCTTGATCAGCGCCCCGCGCAGACGCATGACGGGCTTGGCCTGAGTGCCTTCGTTTTCGTACCAAATGGGCCCGTCGTCGGAGTCGCTGATCAGGTCCAGATCGCCGTCACCGTCCCAGTCCACCAGTTCAACTTTGCGGCGTCCGCTGGATCCGAAGTTGCCCTTCGCCATCTGCAAAAATCGGCCATTCGGCTCCACAAAAATCCGCTCAGGAGGCAGCAAAACAAGCCTCGCCCCGACCCGCTGGCGACGAAATAACGCCAGATAGCCACGATGGTCAACCATCACCAAATCCGGCAAACCGTCGCCATCCCAATCCACCACCTTCGGCGTGGTCCGCCATTGGGTCACCAGTTGCTTCGGCTTCGGTTGCCACCAAACCCAGAATGGCTTCGGCGGCGCGCCGGGCCATTCCACTTCCACCGATTGCGGAGCGGCTAGTTTGTTCTGGCCGAGGTTTCGATACCAAACAACGTCGCCCCAAATATCGTTCACCAGCAGATCCGGCAGGCCGTCCAGATCCCAATCCGCGGCCGAAGGATTCGCGTAGCCCCACTTGGCTTCCGCCGGGCCTTGGATCGAGCCGTTGGGCCCGGCCATTCGCTTCGGGATCAACGAGCCCCGAGCCGTGAAGGCCGGAACCGTCTTTGTCCCGGTGTTCTCGAAATATTGGACCTCGCCTGCGGAATTGCCGACGAGCAGGTCGAGTTTCCCGTCGAGATTCCAGTCGAAAGCAACCGGTCGCGCTAAAGAGCCCGCTTTGACGTAGGGGTCAATTTGCTCGAGATACTGAGGATTATTGCCGCCATGGGCGAGCACGACGTAACCGCCCTCCTCGCCCACCAGCAGCGACGGCGGGCCGGAGGGGAGCCATCGAACTGCCCGTGGCTGGATCATCTGAAGCTCCATCTTGAATGGAAACGCAACCGGCGTCGCTTCACCGTTCTTGAGCAGGAACACTTGGTCGAGGAAGTTAGCAAGCACTAGGTCGAGTTTCCCGTCGCCATCCCAGTCGATCGGGTTCGGGGCCGGCGTGCCGTATTGGTCGATCGGCAACTGAATCGGCGTGTTGAACACCGGCTTCGTGTTCGAACCCTCGTTGCGCCAGAAGTAGACATAGCCGTGAAGCGGGCCGCGGGTCCATTCGCCCTGGGCGTTAAAGGCGTCGTCCCAGCCGTACTCGCGCCAGTCGGAGACGCCATTCAGGACGTCTATCTTCCCGTCCCCGTCCCAGTCGACTGGAAACCAAAGGTCATCCCGGCCAACGTGATACTTTCGCGGAAGCGTGATGGTGACCGGTTGCGAAAGCCGGTTCTTGACAAGGTCAGAAAAGTACCCGCCGGAGTAGACAAGATCGAGCTTCCCGTCGCCATTGAAGTCGGCGACCACTGGGTCTTTCACCGCTGGCCCGAGCCATTCCGGGCGAGCGAACAGCGGCGCGTTGTTCGACCCGATATTCCAAGCGAGGAAGACGCCGTTATAGGGTCGATCCGGGCAATTCAGAATCAGGTCGAGGTCGCCATCACCATCCATGTCGAGGGCCCCCGGCTGGGCGTAGAGCCCCACGCCAAGCCGGGCCCGAACGTTGGGCCGCCCATAGGTCAGGCGGTCGCCGGTGCCAACCATCGCCGGTTCGTTCCGCAGCGATGCGACGGGGTTGATCGTGTAGGGGCCCGGACCTTGGGACAGAAACGAGATGCGAGCGCGAGGTGCCCGATACTCCACCTTTGCCGGGACGCCGCGACCGCTATAGAGCACTTCGGCGAAAGGGGAAGCGAACTCGATGTCGACCGCGACGGGCTGGCCGGCAGGCGCGGTGATGATCTGAACGACTGCAAGAAGATGAAGAAGGCCCATCGCGGTTTAGAATAGCGCGATTTGCCGATGGTCAACGGGTGCCAAGCGAGGCTGCGGGCGTGCTTCGTTCTTCGCGTTGCGGATCAGGGCGGTAAGGTGGGCGTGCGCTTCGTAGATATCGAACAGCGATTGGCACCGGGGGCAACCACCACGAATAGCCCCGGCTCCGTCGTCTTCAGGGTCGAAGCGGGGGTGGCGGGGACACTTGCCAGCGAAGCTGATGGCACCGAGTTTCAGCATAGAGTTTTAAGCTAGATAGCGATGAATACGATTATTGTAGCTGGGCACGCGATTTGCAAGAGGCCCGAGGAGGCCGAACGAGAAGAGAGCTGGATTCTGCTGGATTTTCAGAGGGGCGAGGTGGGTCGCTACATCGAGCATATTCGAACGGGAGTGGAGCGAGCGGCGGCCGACGAGGCGTCCTTGCTCGTGTTCGCGGGCGGCTACTCGCGAGCCGATGCGGGTCCGCGCAGCGAAGGTGCCGGCTATTTCTGGATCGCCGATCACCATGGCTGGTGGGGCCATCCCGGGGTGGCTAAGCGGGCGGTGACCGAAGAGTTTTCCCGGGACTCGTTTGAGAATTTGCTTTTCGGGATTTGCCGGACGAAGGAGTTTACGGGCGAGTGGCCGGAGCGGGTTGCCTTTGTAAGTTGGCTGTTCAAGCAGGATCGGTTTGAGTTACACCGGCAAGCGATGCGCTGGCCCGCTCGTCGCTACGAGTTTGTCGGACCGAATAACCCGCCGGAGTTAGGCCAGGCATTGGCAGCTGAGGCCCGCACGGCGGCGGGCTATCGAGTCGATCCTTACTCGGTGGGTCCGGAGTATCGAGCGAAACGGGACGCCCGGAATCCGTATCGGCGCCAACACGGGTATGCGGTTAGCTGCCCGGAGCTGACTGGCCTGTTCGCTTGGACTGAACGGAGTCGGTATGAGGCGGCATTGCCGTGGGATGAATTCGTAGAGGATAAAAACAACGATAACCAGTGCCAGGTTAAAGCAGACGCATGAATTCGAGCCAACCACCGTGGTGCAAGAAGAGGCGGCTCAGTCGAACCCTTTGGACGTTCGCTTCGAACAAAAAGCGGCCAATTTAAATCTGTCCGAACGGCAACGAAAGATTCTCAAGGCGCGTCGGGCGATTGACGAGGAATATGGGGTAATGTTTCGGCAACTGGCGTAAGCAGTGGCCGAGCTCGCTGCTCCAATCTTCCTGTCTCTGGCTGAAGTGATCGAGATACACGATGACTAACTCCTCGCTTATGGCGGCAGCGCTGGCGTGCGAGACCAAGGTGCGTTTGAGTCTGCTGTGGCGATGCCGTAAGGGTGAGTATCTCCACGGTTCGATTCCGGCCATGGCGGCGGCATACTTATTCCATTTGTGCCAGAACCATGCCTTCTTGGATTGAAACAAGTGTGTGGCTGCCGAATCCGCCCTCGTGTTTTTGGCACTCAACGGCTGAACGATTTCGCCCGAGAAGGGCCGATTCTACGAAGTGGTCATGTCCGTCGCCTCCGGAACGATGGGTAAGGCGGAACTGTCCAAGGTCTTCGAAGGGCGGTCTCGGGACGAAGTGCGATGATTCAAGTCAGGCCTATGGTTACGTACCTATCCACGACTGAGCGCAATGATTTAAGGCTGAGCTGTCTGCCGGAATCGAGCCCCGAAAGACTTGCCGTTTCGTCGACCGATCCGGTCTTTTTTGGAGGCGAGGAAGTTGGCGCACCAAAAATACATGGAAGCCTTTCGGCAATTGACGAAATGAACCCCGTCTGTTTTTGCTCGAAGCTGTCTTGGCGATCAATCAGGAACTTACCGCGATCGCCGTCGGACGCTCCGGTACCGCACCCGCCTCTCGCTTGAGTGCGTCCGCAAGCGGGTCCCCGCTACCCGGTCCGCCCACGTATCGACACAATTTCATCCTTCGCTTGTGCTGCGCCACGAGCCCTACCTGAGGATTCCCGACACCTTCAAACCCGGCACCTCCAAAAACGGAAAGCCGTCGCTTCGCTTTCTCGTCCTGATCCACACCAAACAGTGAGGAGGCGAACAAACGCGAGCGGAAGAACGCAGCGATCGCAGTTCGATCGTCAATGGTCGGTCGCTCGAACTGGATGTGCCTGGCATGGTTAGTTTGGTAAAGTCCGTCTCCAGGCACTCGAGATGCAGTCTCGCGCCAGGACTGCCGCCAGCTCAGTATACTAGGGCAGTTATGAAAATCCTTCGGCGAACGTTGCTGCAACTGCCTGTGGCGGGAATGGTTTTAGGGGCGGCGACTCCGCGACATCGGGATGTGTTTTCGAAGCCCGGCAGATTCGGCGGCTGGCCGGCCAATCACGGCATGTGGGCCTGGGGCGATGAACTGCTCGTCGGCTTCGAAGCCGGCTGGTTCAAAGCGAACTCCAAAGAGGGTCGCGAACATTCAATCGACTATTCCAAGGCCGCCGAGCACGTCCTGGCCCGCAGCCTGGATGGCGGCGAGACCTGGACCCTTGAAAAACCCTCTGCGCTGATCGCGCCAGACGGGATGCTCGTGGCCGGAGTGCCTGTGGAACCCGGTGGTAAGACGCCGGTGGCCTGCCCCGGAGGAATCGACTTTTTAACCCCAGGGTTCGCGCTCACCGCGCGCATGACCAGCATCCACGTCGGGCCATCAAGGTTCCTGGTCACCGGCGACAAGGGCAAGAACTGGCAAGGGCCATTTATCATTCCGGACTTCGGAACGCCCGGCATCGCCGCCCGAACTGACTATATCGTCGACGGCCAGAACTCGCTGACGATGTTCCTGACCGCCGCGAAAGCCAACAAGAAAGAGGGTCGGGTCATCTGCGTGCGAACCGTCGACGGGGGCAAATCCTTCAACCTCGTCGGACCCGTTGGGCCGGAGCCTGCCGCTGAAGATTTCGCCATCATGCCAAGCTCCCTGCGGCTCGGACCGAGGACGCTTCTGTCGACCATTCGCCACCGAAAGTTCATCGCCGCCTGGCGCAGTGAAGACAACGGGGCCAACTGGACCCAACTCTCGCAACCAGTCGATGATACCGGCGGAGGAAACCCACCCGCCTTGGTGCGTCTCAAAGATGGCCGCATGGTGTTGACCTACGGCTTCCGTAACAAGCCCTACAGCATCCGAGCGCGAGTAAGTAAGGACGAAGGCAGAACCTGGGGGCCGGATATCATGCTTCGCGATGACGGCGGCGCGTGGGACTTAGGCTACACCCGCACGGTCCAACGTAAAGACGGAAAGTTAGTGACGGTGTATTACTACAACACCAATGCGGGCGCTGAGCGCTTCATCGGCGCCACGATTTGGGAGGCCTAAATGAGAGCGATTGTTTTCTTGCTCGCCGTGAGTTTGTGGGGGGCCGAACCGTTCCACAAGGCCGAATTAATCTTTGCGCCCGAGAAGTGGCACAACCATTCGTCGTCGATCGTTGAGTTGCCCGACGGTAACCTATGGGTCGTCTGGTTTCACGGCTCCGGCGAGCGGACCGCCGACGATGTGCTGGTGCAAGGGGCGCGCCGCGTCAAAGGGAAATGGACCGCTCCGTTCGTCGTTGCCGACACGCCCGGCTTTCCCGATACCAATTGCGTCACGTGGATCGATAACGACCAGCGGCTGTGGCTGCTGTGGCCGGTAATCATGGCCAACCAATGGGAGACCGCCCTGATGAAATACCGGATTTCGCGGGACTACATGCAAGCCGACGGACCGCCGAAATGGGAGTTTGCGGACAATATCTTGCTGATCCCCCAACGGATGTACGAGCGGACGAAAGAGGTATTGGAAAAAGACCTCAATGGTCCTCCGGTCGTTGCCAAGTGGGCCTCGAAAATGATCGCCTTGAGCGCGGATAAGTACGCCTCGCGGATGGGATGGTTCTCGCGGACTCATCCGCTGCAACTGCCGAGCGGGCGAATTCTGGTGCCGCTCTACTCCGACGGCTACTCGTTCGGATTGATGGCGATCTCCGACGACAAAGGCATAACTTGGAAGGCGAGCGAGCCGATCGTAGGTTATGGCAACATACAGCCATCCGTAGTTCGGAAGAATAGTGGCGAGTTAGTGGCTTACATGCGCGATAACGGCCCGCCTCCGAAGCGGGTACATGTTTCGACGTCGAAGGATGACGGAGTGACCTGGACGGCGGCGACCGATTCCGATATCCCCAACCCCGGCACGAGCCTGGAGGTCGTTCGTTTGCAGGACGGCCGCTGGGTCATGGTCTATAACGATTTGGAGAAGGGAAGAAACTCGCTAGCCGTAGCCCTTTCGAACGACGAAGGGGCGACATGGAAGTGGAAGCGTAACTTGGACAAAGGCGAAGGCCAGTATCATTACCCATCGGTCATCCAGGCCAAGGACGGATCGATCCACGTGACTTACAGCATCTTCGAAAAGTCGGGAAAGGCGATCAAGCACGCGCAGTTCAATACGGAATGGGTGATGCGGTGAAGTTGATACTGGGCTTGGTTGCGGTCTCGCTATTCGGTGCCGAAGTCAAGCACGGTTACGCCGATTCGGGCGGGGTGAGGATTCATTACGCGACCCTGGGTCAGGGCCCTCTCGTTGTGATGATCCATGGATTTCCCGACTACTGGTACACTTGGCGCCACCAGATGGAGACCCTCGCGCCGTCGTTCCAGGTGGTGGCGATGGATAACCGCGGCTACAATTTATCGGACAAGCCGAAGGGTGTCGAGAACTACGACATGCGATTGCTGGTGGGGGACGTAGCCGCCGTCATCCGTCATTTCGGGAAGGAGAAAGCCATCGTGGTCGGCCACGATTGGGGCGGAGCGATCGCTTGGCAGCTCGCCCTGAATCTGCCCCAAATGGTTGAGAAATTGGTAATTTTGAACCTGCCCCATCCGAATGGCATGAGTCGCGAGATGGCCTCGAACCCTGAGCAGCAGAAGAATGCCGCCTACGCGCGTCGGTTTCAGGAGGAGGGTTCGGAGAAGGCGTTGACGGCGGCGGGACTGGCGCGATGGGTCAAGGATCCGGAAGCGCGAAAGCTTTATGTCGAGGCCTTTGAGAAAAGTGACTTTGCCGCGATGATGGCGTACTACCAGCGCAACTATCCCCGTGAGCCGTACGTGGCGCGGACGGATCCACGCAAAGTCGCAATGCCGGTGTTACAGTTTCACGGGCTGGAAGATACAGCGCTTAACGCCGCGGGGTTGAACGGGACATGGGACTGGGTGTCGAAAGATTGGACACTCGTTACCGTCCCCGGCGCGGGGCATTTCGTGCAACAGGATGCGGCCGAGTTAGTCTCGAAATCGATGAAAATGTGGTTATTGAGGGATTAAATGGCGAACCCAGTTTATGACGTCGTTGTGATCGGCTCCGGGGCTTCGGGAGGCACTCTGGCTGCGCATCTGGCGCGAGCCGGTGCCCACGTCGCGATGGTCGAAGGCGGCCCGAAGATCAACACCCGAACGGACTTTCCGACCCATGCCATGCCGTGGGAGTTTTCGAACCGGCAGATTCCGAAAATGCGCCCCGGCAAGCCCGGCATGGAGAGTGAACGTTCCCGCGGCCTCGGCGGCAAGACCCTGACTTGGAATGCCGTTGCTTGGCGATATTCGCAACGCGACTTCAAAGGGAAGACGTTCGATGGCGGCGGCGAGGACTGGCCGATCGACTATGCCGAACTAGCCCCTTACTACGACAAGATTGAGAGGGAGGTGGGAGTATGTGGAAACTACGATGGGTTAAAGGATTTACCCGACGGAGTATTTCTTCCTCCAGCGCCCTATAAGTGTTCCGATAAGTTAATCGACAAGGGTGCCCGGAAACTCGGTGTTAAGACAATCCACGTTCGTAAGGCGACCTTGACCCAGGCGAAGTTCGGCCGGCCGGGTTGTCATTACTGCGGCAATTGCATGGCCGGGTGTGACGTGGTGGCCAAGTACAACAGCTACGACGTGCATCTGTTGCCAGCGATGAAGACGGGTAAGCTCGAGTTGATTCCGAACGCCGTGGTTCGAGAGGTCATCATGGGAGCCGACGGACGTGCGCGGGGCGTGACGTTTCTGCATCGAGAGACGAAGGCGGAAGGCGAAGTGCTCGGTCGGTCGGTGGTGGTTAGTTGCGCCTGCGTTCAGAGTGTCGCGTTGCTCCAGATGTCTGCCAAGAACGGCTTGGGGAATTCGAGCGGCCAGTTGGGAAAACACTTTATCCCTCACTTTACAGGCGGGGTGGAAGCGTTTCTCGATGGTCTCGTTGGAACGAAGTTAAAGGATGACGAAGGCTTTCTGGATCACGCCTATCTGCCGAGCTTTATGCACGAACGGAAGCGCGACTACGTCCGGAGCTTCGGGGCACAGTTCGGATACCAGAACCGACGAGGGGTGGGTTGGGCTCGGGAGATGGGCGGTATGGGAGCCAAGTACAAGCAGACGGTGAAGGACCATTATCCGTCATTCGTCGTCTTCAGCCCGTACGGTGAGATGTTGCCGAATGCCAAGTCCTACGTCGATTTGGACTATGCCAAGTTAGATCAATATGGACTGCCCTCAGCTCGTCGCCAAGTTACTTGGATGGAGAACGACTGGAAGATATTCAAGGACATGCAGCAGTGGTCCAAAGGAATTTTGGAGGCGGCTGGGGCGAAGATTCAAAAGGTGTGGGAGGAGCCGCGGACGAACCACGAGTTAGGGGGAGCGCGGATGGGCGATGATCCGCGAACGTCGGTCGTGAACAAGTGGTGCCAGTCGCATGATGTGAAGAACCTGTTTGTGCTTGATGGCAGCGTGTTTCCATCGGCCTCGGAAAAGAATCCGACGCTGACGATGATGGCGTTGGCGGCGCGGACGGCGGAGCACATTGCCGACCGCGCGAAGAAGGGAGAACTGTAATGGCTGAGCGTCGTGATGCACTGAAGATTATCGGATCGATATCGGCGACCTGCGCCTTTCCGTTTGCGGCGGATGAGTTGTACGCCCAGCACGAAGGTACGCATACGATGCCTGCCGGCCAGGCCGCGCTACCGGAGCCAAAGTACTTTTCCAAGGAGGACTTCGCGACGGTCGCGATGATCGCTGAGCGGATCATTCCCCAGACGGATACCCCTGGTGCTGGAGCGGCGGGAGTGCCGGCCTACATCGACTTCGTCGTAGGGCGAAACCCGGGGCAGCAGAAGGTGATGACGGCGGGTCTGGCTTGGCTGAAGAAGCAGACGAAGGGGAATCGGTTTGTCGAGTTGACCGAGAAGCAGCAGTTGGCGATTCTCGAGGCGCTCTGCGCCCGCTGCGACGCCGGGGACGTGAAGGGAGTGGGCGAACGATTCTTCAAGGCCGTAAAGGCGTTGACGGCCGACGGCTATTGGACGTCGAAGGCCGGGATGGGCGAGACGCTGGGCTTCAAGGGAAACGCGATTTTAGGCGAATACCCGGAGTGTCTGCATGAGCATTGACGTCAGCCTCTAACCGGGCGGATCTGGCACGGAAAGGCCCCGGCGGACGATCTCTGCAAGGGTATTGTCGATCTCGGTATGGCAAGGAACGGCTCGCTGCTCTCCGGTTTGCGGATTCCGCCCAGATGGCGTGGCGTCCACCCTGTCTCATCAGCACGCAACCATGTCGGCGCAAGTGGCGTAGCAATGAGTCCAGCTTCATCCGATGGTGACGAGTTCCGTGGTCGCATCGGGTGGGATGGAGCGCAGGGCGCTTGCGCGACGAAATTCGAGCATCAGCTGATGGGCGACAATTAGGAGTCGCTTCTAGAGCGATACCCGCCTTAATGGAGGCGTTCTGGAAACCCGAACTACCGGCCCCGTATTGGGCGGACGTCAAACTAGGTTTGTCCCAGCTCAGGGCCCCGTCAATGCATGCGCTTGTAGTCGATCTCGCCGAGGCTCGCTGCCCCTTCCTCTCTCCCGACATTGCTCCTGATCTCTTCAGACGTCGCGGATTTGCCCTCTATTAAGTTAAGACTTGCTGTAACGACAATTATCTTCAGCTTGTCGGCCCGGTTCGCGGTGCGATACCGCTCTGCGATGGCCCGAATCAGTTCTCGTCTGGTTTCCAAACTCAGTTGCCTCCTGGTTGTGTTGCCTGTCATTTGTAAAATCGACAGGTAACATTTTCATGAGGCAAACACCGCGCTCGGGTAACAAAACGAACGAGTCAATGCGGAAGCGGTTCCTCATTGTCGCTCCTCACGCGTCCATGTACACAATCGGCTTGACCTCCTCCAACACCGCCTCGGTAACGTTGGAAATCAGCGTCGGACTCACTTCCACTTTGTAGATATCCTCCAGGTGACCCTGGATCTCCCGGGTGCTCATGCCCCGTGAGTTCCTCGCAATGATCTTGTCGTCGAAGCCCGTAAAACGCGTCCGTCCTTTGCTGACGATCTTCGGCGCGAAACTCCCGTTGCGGTCCCGAGGTGTCTCCAGGGCGATCTCGCCGAAATCTCCCTTCAGGGTCTTTGTCGTCGCGCTGTTGCGCGAGTTCACGCTCCGGTAGCCGATCGGATCGTGCTTCTCATAACCGAGGTGTTCGGTGCCCGCTCCAGCACCGCCTTGGTCAAGCTGCTTCAGACCACCTTAGCCAATAAGGTCCTCGGGCTTCTTGTAGCCAGCCAACAGCATGTCAATAAGTTGGAGGTCAATGGCCCTCGTCTTTCCTTTGACCAACCTTGCGTTGACCGTTTACACAGTTGAAGTTACACCCCGCAGATCTGATTTCGTAGTCTGATGCCCAAACCCCGCGTTCACCGCCGCACCGCCGTCTAGATCCAGCAGCTCCTCGCCGCCTACGAGTCCAGCGCGCCGCCTTCTGCGCCCCCCATCACCTCCCCGTCTCAACCCTCGGCTACCCCCGCCTTCATCGAAATCAGCCTCCCCATCGCCTCCCGATTCCTTCGCCATCGTCCTCCGCAACGGTCGCCGCCTCGAACGTTCTCCCCCATCGCCGACCAATTCGAGGGCCTCCTCCGCCGCCTCGAAGCCTGATCATCTTCGGCCTCACCACCGCCACCCGCGGCTTCGCCGCCGCCAACCCCATCGATAGGCGCAAAGGCTTCGACGGCCTCTTCGGTCTCGTCCGAGACTCCCTCGCTGAAGATCCCCTCAGCGGTCACCTCTTCCTCATTACCAACCGTCAACAAATTCGCCTCAAAGTCCTCGTCTTTGGCGGAAGCGGCCTGTGGGTCTGTTCGAAGCGCCTCGAAAAAGGGCGCTTCGACCTGCTGCTGAACGGGATCGACCTCACCCTGGCCAAGCCGCGGCCCTGGTTTCGCGGTCTCACCGCCCCATCAAAGAATCAAGAAC
>JANXMS010000633.1 GCA_025354525.1 Acidobacteriota bacterium | reverse complement strand
GTTGTTTTTAAGGCCGGGCCGGGGGGCGTGGGGATCATCTGGGGGTTTGCGGGGGTGGGGTTGGTTTTGGGAGGATTGGTGGGGCTGCGGGCGGGGCAGGCGCTGACCTTTGCGCAGTATAAGTGGGCGATTGCGGGGTGTTTTTTCGTAATTGGCGGGGCGTACATGGCGTTTACGCAGATGGGGACGATGTGGGGGGCGGTGGGATTCATCACGTTGTCGCGAATCGCGATGGGGGCGAATAATGTTTTGAACCGGAGCATGTTGTTGCTGTATGTGCCGGATGGGTATCGGGGGCGGGTGTTTGCGACGGTGGAGATGTTGATGAACGTATCGATGATGGTTTCGATGACAGCGGCGGCGGTGGCGGTGGACCACTATCCGATTCGGTTGGTGGGGTTGGTAGCGGGGGGGCTGACGGCGTTGACGGCGGTGTTGTGGACGTGGGCGAACTTGGCGGGGAAGTTGCCGGCGCTGGAGCGGTGAGAGTCGCTACGAAGCCGCGTTGATCATGTCGAGGATCTGTTTGATGATCTTTGGGTGGAGGATCTGTAGGCCGTGAAAGGGAACCGTGACGCGGAGGCTGAGGAGGCCGTAGACGCGGTGACTTCCCTTAGACCGAAGGTGAGCGAACCCGGCGAGCTGCAGCGCCCGCTCTGCCTCCTGTGCGTTCCAGCGAGGCAGTTTAGGCATTTATCTCGACGGAAGTGGTGAGAATCTCGCGGCTCAGCAAGACGTCTCGTTCACTGACCGGCAAAGTCTCGAGGTAGAGTTCGATCGCTTCCTTGATGTTTGCAATGGTGTCTTCGAGAGTGACACCCTGCGACTGGCAGCCCTTCAGTTCGGGGCACCAAGCGTAGAAGCCATGTTCGTCTTTTTCAATTACTACACTTGCCTTGCGAACCATTGCTTCAGTCTAGCGCGGGCGGACCAGGATTATTTCGGGTAATCGGGCTACTTGACGGCTCGGTCGTTCCGGAAGATGGTGCCTTCCTTCATCACGAACAAGACTTTTTCGGTTTGGCGGATCTCGGCGGTGGGATCACCGGGGACGGCGACGACATCGGCGAGCTTGCCGGCGGTGAGTGTGCCGAGGCGGTCGGCGATGCCGAAGAGGTCGGCGGTGACGCTGGTGGCGGCTTTGAGGGCGTCGAGGGGTTTCATGCCGTGGTCGACGAGCAGGCGGAACTCGCCGGCGTTGCGGCCGTGGGGGTAGACGCCGGCGTCGGTGCCGAAGGCTATTTTGACGCCGGCGGCGATGGCACGGCGGACGGTGAGGTCGATGGCGTCGAGGGCGAGGCGGCCTTTGCGGACGACGCGGGGGTCGAGATGGCCTCCGGCGATGCCTTCGCGGACGCCTTCGTAGGCCATGAGCGTGGGGACGTAGTAGGTGCCTTTAGCGACCATGAGTTTCAGGCCTTCGTCGTCGAGGAAGGAGCCGTGTTCGATCGAGTCAATGCCGGCGCGGATAGCTCGTTTGGCACCTTCGGGGCCGTGGGCGTGGGCGGCGGCTTTTTTGCCCATGCTGTGGGCTTGGTCGACGAGGGCGTTCATTTCTTCCTGCGTGAGTTGGGGGGAGTCGACGTCGTTGTTGAGGGACATGACGCCGCCGGTGGCGCAGACTTTGATGACGTCGGCTCCGTATTTGACGTTCCAGCGGACGGCGGCGCGCATGGCGTCGGGACCGTTGCCGACGGCGGGATTTTCGAGGGAGTTGGAGAGGGCACCGGCGATGTAGCCGTTGGTGGAGTCGCAGTGGCCGCCGGTGGTGCCGATGGAGTTGACGACGGTGAGCATGCGGGGGCCTTCGATGTGGCCTTTGTTGATGGCTTCGCGGAGGCCGATGTTTATGAAGTGCGAGCCGCCGAGGTCGCGGATGGTGGTGAAGCCGGCTTGGAGGGTGATCTTGGCCATGGGGACGGCGGAGAGGGTTTGTTCGGGAATGGTTTGTGTGAGGCCGGAGAGTTGGCGGGCGGCGGAGTCGCCGGGGGCGAGGCCGCGGAGGTGGGTGTGGGCGTCCATGAAGCCGGGTAGGAGGGTTGAGTCGCCGAGTTCGATGATGCGGGCACCGGGGGGGATGGTCGCATTGGGAGAGACGGATTCGATGCGAGAGCCGTTGATGATGAGGAGGCCGGGGGAGAGGAGGGTGTTGGATTGGCCATCGAAGAGGCGGGCGGCTTTGAGGGCGATGACTTCGGCGGCAGAGGGTAGGACGGTGAGGAGGAGGAGGATGAGGGGGCGCATGGGATGAGTATAGCGGCGATTATTCGTGGGCGGCGGCGAGGATTTCGGGGCCACGGCGGGAGGAATCCAGAGTTTGGGGGACGGGTGGAAGAGGAGGCTTAGTCGGCTAATGAAGGCGAGATTGGAGAGGGGGAGAGGTGTTACTGACCGCGAGCATAGGCGAGGTCTTGGGTTAGCTCGGTTTCGCCGTAGTGTCGTGGAATATTGCGGGTAGTGACGAGGTCGGCGAACGCGAAACGGGATAGGCGGGCGAGTTCGGCGGCCTTGGCGAAGGGTAGAATTTCCTGGGCGTAAAGGGTGAGCGCGAGCTCGGCAAGGAGGCGGACGCTGTTGGCGATGGACTTCGGGATTTCAAGGTGGACGGTCATGGGGCCCTCTTTTTTAGGATAGGCTATGCGGTCGGGGCTAGTGCGCTGTTAGTTTGTAGCCAGCCGGCGGATTTGCCGGGGGGATGGACGAGCCGGGAGAGACGGACTCGATACGGGTGCCGTTGATGATGAGGGTGTTGGATTGGCCGTCGGAGAGAGGGCCGTGCGGCTGGCCGTTCAGAAGATCTACACTTAGTTCATGGAAGGGACGATGTTGTTGGCTTCGTCGGCGGCTTCGGTTGATCAGGCCTTGCCGATCGTTTTTCTGGATACGAGCGTCATCAATGAGTATTTGCGCGGTGAGACTTGGGCCGTTCAATTGTTTTTGATCGAGTCTCGCCACGGAATTCAGTTCGCGGTCAATCCGATTGTGCTTCAGGAACTGCTTCTGACCGCTGACCCCGCGACCGCCCCCGAGTTGCATCGGATTCTTGACAAGATATTGATTTTGCCGGTTGAATTGCGGCGAGCGGAATCGATGGTATCAAGATCGCGGGCGCTCAACAGCCGCTCGGCTCATGCGAATGACGTGCTGATCCTCAGCAGCGCTGAAAAATGCGATTACTTTGCGACCAACGACGCGCGGCAAAGAGAGATCTTCGCCGCAGTTGGGGGCGCGCCGCAAGTGGTCACGGCGAGAGAACTCGTTACCCGGCTTCAAGCGGAGTAGCGTGCGGATCTATCTAGACACGGGGGTCTTTATCGACTACCTTTCTCGGCACGGACAGCAAAATGCGATTTTGCGGACGGCTCACCGTCGCGGGCGGAGCGTGAGTGATCTTGCTCTGGATGCAGAGAAGCTTTTCGAAAGAATCAAGCGCGGCCATACCGGGGCGACCTCGTGTCTCACCTTTTATGAGGGTGAGGAGGCATTATACCGGGAACTAAGTCGGGCTTCGAAGGATGTGCCTCACGCAGACAAATTACTCATTACGGCAGTTCGCTATTACCCCGAACAGATCCAGATTGTTACAGACACTTTCGGGTTCGAGGTTTGCGATATGACTGCGGCTACCGTAAAAGTGCAGCTTCAGGAAAACCAGTTGCGGACTGGGGGCATTCGAGCGGCGGATGCTTTGCATATTGCGACTGCGATTGAATTCCGCGCCGACAGTTTCGTTACGACTGACGGGAATCTGCTCGCCTTAGATCAGCGTATCTGCAACCTGAGTGGGAGCCCTATTCGATTCGTAGATTCTGATCGTGCGCTTCAGATGCTGTAGCGGCGAGGGCCGGGAAGAAGTCGGCGTAGGTTTGGAAGTAGAAGTGGCCTCCGGGGAAGTCCAGGCGCTCGAAAGGGCCGGTGGTGACTTCGGACCAGGGGTCGAGGTGCTCGGGGCGGACTTGGGGGTCCTCGGAGCCTCCTATGGCCGTCACGGGGATCGTGAGAGGTTCCGTGGGCTGGTAAACCCAGTTGCGGAAGAGGCGGGTGTCGGCTCGGAAGGCTGGCAGCAGCGCTTCGAGGCGGTTCCTCGGCGCTCCACCCAGGCGCTCTAGTTGGGCTAGCAGCTCCTCGTCCGTCGGTTCAATCGGGGGGGCGTAGTTGATGCGGAACTTCGGGGCTCGGGCGGCGGAGACGATCAGGGCCGAAGGGTTCGTTCGACGGGCTACTTCAAACGCTAGGCCGGCTCCCATCGAATGGCCGAAGAAGATCGCGGGTTCGCTTTGCAGCAGCGGGCGGATCTGCGTCGTCAGTTGGTCGAGGAGGTCCTCAATGTTTTTCCAGGGGCGTTGCGGAAGACGGACTGGGATGACGGCGAATTGGGGGCCAAGTTTTTCCTGCCAACCTCGATAGGCGAAGGGCCCGGCACCGGCCCACGGGAAACAGAAAATGCGACGGCCGGACTTGGGCACCGTGGGGAACCACGCGGCTCGCTCTTTTAGCCGAAGCTCGACCAGGCGGCGCCGTTCGGTCGAGAGTTGAACCAAGGGTCCAGCTGCGGCGAGGCGGGCCGCGGCACCGCGCTTCGGTTGATGGAGCAAACTGTCGATGTAGGCTGCAAACGGCAGCACGTTCAAATTCTCCATGTAGCGGAGAGCCTTCTCGCGGGAGAGAGTAGAGAGCCGGTCCCAGTGAGGCCGATCGGTCGTAAGGCGGCGGAGGGCCTCGATCCAAGGTGTAAGATTTTGTGGCGGGACGTCGGCGATGGGCACCATGTGCTCGTCGACGGCCCCCTGATAGGTCACCACAGGGTTGACGGGAAGGAGGTGGGGGACGCCCAACATCGCTTCATGCAGGCCGCCGACGTCAGCACCCAGAACGGGCACGCCGCGTGAAAGCGATTCGAGCACCATGCGGCTGCGCGCTTCGGCCCAGACGCTGGGGACAAGCGTGGCGCGGGACTGGGCAAGGAGTTCGTCGATATTGTCCGTGCGGGGGAGAATGGCAATGTTGCTTCGCTTTTTGAGTTCGGCGAGATCGTCGTGGGTGGTGCCCCAGGAAGGGACGGCTCCGAATGTGATTTCGGGCATGGCGTCGGCGAGGCCGAGTAGGATGGCGATGCCCTTCACGGCGCAGGGATTGACCATCAGCACGTAGGGGTTATCGAACCTGCCGAGAAGAGGCGCGGGGCCGGGTTCGAGGAGAGAGATGGGGACGTGGATGGCTTGGTGGAGACCGCCGTGCTGGCGGGCGTAGTTGGCGACGTAGTGGGAGACGCCGACGACGCCGTCGGCCTGCTGCAGAAGTTGGGTTCGTTCCGTATGGATGCCGCTGGAATCTGGGCCGAAGGGGACGGCGATGGTGGCGCGGATGAGATAGACGACGCGGGCGCGGGGGGCGCGGACGGCGAGGTCGAAGAGGAGTTGGGCGGGGTCGTCGGTGGAGGTGACGATGAGGTCGGGGTCGAAATCGTCGAGTTGCCGTTGGAAGTAGGGACGCCAGAGCGGGGAGCGGGTGAGAGTGCGGATGTCGACGTTTTTGAGGGTGAAGGTGACGTCGTCGGGATTGACGGTGGGGGTGACGCCGCGGGTGGCGAGGGCGTTGCAGTAGGCGTCGTGATCGGCTTCGCCGAAGGACTCGACGCGGGTGATGACGCGGACATGGTGGCCGCGAGCGGCGAGGGCTTCCATCAACAGCCGATTAGATTTGTCGCCCCCGCCGACGGAGGGGTAGTAGAGGGAGTTGTGGGCGAGGAGGATGCGGAGGTGGCGGCGTTCGGAGAGGTAGCGAGCGAGATCGTTTGCGTCGAGTTTGGAGACGAACGCTTCGGCGGCTTGGCGGGAGAGGATGGATTCGCTGGTCCAGGCGGCTTCGTCGGTGGTCAGTTTGGTCAGGGCGGCGACCCAGGGTTCAAGGTCCTGTTCGACGTCGACCGGCTTCGGCATGTGGTTTTCGTCGAAGTCGGATTGGTAGCGGGTGATGGGCTGAACGGGAAGAACGTAGCCCGAGCCTGACTTGGCTTCGGCGAGGCCGCCGGAGTTGGAGGCGACGACGGGGAGGCCGCGGAGCATGGCTTCCATGGTGATGAGCCCGAAGCCTTCGTACCAGAGGGAGGGCATGAGCAGGAGCCGAGATTGCGCCAGGACGTCCTCGATATCGGGGACGGATTCGAGGATTGTGACGTTAGCCAGGCTGGCGAGAACGCGGCGATCAGCGGAAGTGGTGCCCCAGCCAGCGAGGGCGGCGAACTCGAGATGGGGCAGGCGGCGGGCGAGGCCGGCGAGGACAGTGACGCCCTTGACGATGCAAGGGTTGACCATCAGGATGTAGCGGTTGTGGAAGCTGCCAAGGTGTTTCCACGGGGCCTGCCCGTAGATGGGCGGATGGATGACAATGGGCTGGACGCCGAGGTGTTCTTTGACGTAACCGGCCATGTGGTGGCCGATGACGACGATGCCGCGGGCCTGTTTGACGAGGGCGGTGGCGGTGGCATCGGGGTACCAGCTTTCAGGGCCAAAAGGAAGGAACTGGGGCGTGTGAGCAATGAAGATGAGCCGACCCGGGGCAAGCCGAAAGGCTTCGCGGAGGAGGACGTGGCTGAGGTCTTCGGAAGAGACAAGCACCCAGTCGGGCTTGAACCGTTCGATTTCGGCGGCGAGGTGATGGACGTGGCGGGTGAGGTCCGGAACGCGGAGGATCGTGATGCCTCGGCGGGTGGTTTCGCCGGCTTCGTCGTGAGCAGGGCAGACGACGCGAACTTGATGACCGGCGGCGACGAGGGCTTCGAGCCAGATGAGATTGCTGCGCGTGGAGCCGCCGCGGGGCGGTTCGTAGGAGGCGTTGGAGGTTAGGAGAACGCGCATAGACGGGAGATTTCCGAGCGGACTTGATCGTCAGAAAGCGAGGCGATCTCGGCGAGAAGGGCGGAGACTTCGGCGGGGTCGTACTGATTTAGATGCTGGGTTTCGAGGAGTTGGGCTAGTTTGGCGAGAGTGGTATCGGCGGAGTAGACGTCGTCCATAGAGAGCTCGATGGCAAACTCGTTGTGGACGCGGGTGACGAGGAGGACGGCGAGGAGGGAGTGGCCGCCGAGGTCGAAAAAGTTGTCGTCGGTGGAGATGGCGGGTAGGGCGAGGAGGTCGGCCCAGATGGCGGCGAGACGGATTTCGGTATTGGTGACGGGCGGGTTTTGCACCAGCCGGACGGGGGCGGCATCGAGTTGGTCGGCGCGGAGGGCGGCTTGGATTTGAGGGACGGTGGAGAGTTGGGTGGCGATGAGTTGATAGTCGTGGAAGCGTTGGGTGGGGAGGGCTTCGGCGGGGGTGGCGACTGGGGCGGCCTTGGGGCTTGTGAAGGTGGCGGCTTGGAGTTGGGCGGCGGTGAGGGTGGCGCTGCCTTCGGCTTGGCCGGTAAGTTCCTGGAAAAAGCTTTGGGCGGGGGCGTTGCGGGGAGTGGGGAGGAGTTCGACGGAGAGTAATTGGTGCTGCTGACCGAGCCAGCGGGCGACGGCGTGTTCGACGCCTCGGCCGAGGACCCGGCAACTGAGGAGGAAGGTGTCGAGGTGGTTTTCGGTGAGGACGACAAGGCCGGTGAGGCCATAGTCGCCGAAGCGATCCGAGACGTGGATCGAGAAGGCGCGGAGAGGGGCGAGCTCGGGTTCAGTGCGGCGGCGCGTCGTGAAGTTGAATTGATTCGTGCGCTGGGTGAGTTGGGCGGCGCGAGGGAGGTCGTCGGGTTGGAGTGGGGCGATGACGACTTTGAGGGCGAGGGTTTCGTAGAAGTGTTCGAGGCTGGCGGCGGCGGCGAAGGACTGCTGGAGGTGATAGCTGGCGGCGCGGTGGCGGTCGGCTTCGGTGATGATGGGATGGTCGAAGGCCCAGACGTGATTTAGATAGTGAGGGATGTCGGTTTCGGGGAGTGTGAGGCCGAGGACTTCGGGGGCACCTTCGGCGAGTTCGGCGATTTCTTTGGCATTGTCGTCGAGGAGCAGGAACGAATCGGCACCGAGCGAGAGTTCCGCGGCCATTTGGCGGAGGCCGGCGGACTTGGGGAGCCAGGACAGGCGATGGGCGGTGATGTGTTCGCGGCGCAGGACCATGGAAGGGTTGGCGGCGAAGGTTTGCCAAACGTCGTCGGGGTTATTTTTGGACGAAAGCGCCAGAAGCATGCCGGCGTCGCGTTGGGCGAGCAGGAAGTGCTGTAGATGGCTACGGGGTTCGTCGATGTTGACGCCGGTGGGGCCGTCTTCGCCGCAGACGCCGACCCAAAGGGTATGGTCGCAATCGAGGGCGATGAGTTTAAAGGGTGGGCGTTTGAGGGCGTGAAGGAGGCGAGCGATGGCGGTGCCGAGGGCGGTGAAATAGGCGGGGGTGTAAGGGATGCTGCCGAGGCGTTCGGCGGCTTCGTCGGCCCAGTTGGGGGCGGGGTAGGCGGAGGTATCGACGACGTAGAGGTTGGGTCGGGATTGGAGTTGAGATTGGTAAGGCGGGCAGAGGGCGAGGATGGTTGGGACAGCGAACTGCTGGGTTTCGAGTGTTGAGAGGAGTTCGGCTAGGCGGGCGTCGTGGTCGGCGAGGGTTGCGCCTTCGAACTGCGCGAGGTCAGAGGGGCGGACGAGGAGGACGTTGGCACCGTCGCGATTTTGGGCGAAAAGGCCGGTGGGGTCGAGGACGGTTTGGAGGACTTGGTTGAAAGGGGCGAAGAAAACAGGCCACGGCTCGCCCAGTTGGCGAGCCCAGAAATCTAAGACCGGCTGGATCGGCTCGGCGGTGAAGGTGGCGCTAATGCAGATCAAAACTCTAGTTTAGCAATCAGTGGCCGGGGGGAGTGAGTTCCCCGGCTTCGATCGCGACGTTCAGCGCGTTGTGCTTAGTGGGGATGGGGCAGGTGGCGTAAGGGGTGAAGGCGCAGGGCGGGTTCTTGGCGATATTGAATTCGAGTTCGACTTTGTTGTCGGGGCCGGGGAGGGGGGCGTAGAGCATGCGGCCGCCGCCGTAAGTTTGCCTGCCGGAGGTTTTGTCTTTAAAAACGAAGAAGAGTTGGCCTTCGTCGAGGACGGGTTCGAGCGACAGTTTTTGGCCGTTGACGTTAAATTCGACTTCGCCGGGGCTTTCGTATTTCAGGGTGTTTCCGGTGACGTCGGGGATAAGGACGGTCTTATTCTGGGGGTAGGGTTTGAATTGGCCGGTGAGGGAGTATTGGGGGCGGATGGGGAACCACCGCGTCGCGTGGAATTCGCGGCGCATTTTAGATTGGGGGTCGCGAAGGCGGAGGCCGATTTTGCCGTTGCGATCGATGGTGAAGAGGGTGAGTCGACCAATCGAGAGGAGGTCGGGTGTAGCGAGGTCCTTGTCGGACTTCAGAATCTTCGCAGGACCGGAGGCGGGGTGCCAGGTGACTTGCTCGCGTTTGCGTTCGAAGACGCCGGCGCGGGCAGGTCCGGCGGGGAGGACAACTTTATTTGACGGGTCGGTGCCGGCAGAGTTTGGGCCTTCTTCGAGCCAATAGAGGCCGGCGACGGAGAGCCAACCGGTGGTGCTTTTGAGTGCCGTTTCGTACGTGGCGCGCCAAGCGGTGACCTTGTCGGTGAGCGGGTCGGCGGCGAGTAGGGGCAGGGCGAGGAGAAAAAAGCAGCGGGCGCGCATGGCACATGATATCGTGCAAAAACATGCGAATGCTATGGGTGATGGCGTGGGCGGCGTCGTTGGGGGCGCAGGATTTCTCGAAAGTGCAGATCGAGAAGGTTGCGGGGGGGTACCAATATACGGAGGGGCCGCTGTGGAGCAAGGACGGATTTTTACTGTTCTCGGAGGTGCCGAGCGGGAGGATTTTGAAGCTGGTGAGCGGGGTGCCGGTGTCAGTGTTTCGGGCGGTGTCGAATGGGGCGCACGGAAATACGTTTGATGCGCAGGGGCGGTTGATCACGTGCGAGGCGAAGAGTCGGCGGGTGACGCGGACAGATAAGGGGGGCAAGATCGAGGTGTTGGCGGAACGGTTTGAGGGCAAGCGGCTGAACGCGCCGAACGACGTGGTGGCGCGAAAGGACGGGAACTTGTACTTTACCGATCCGGCGTTTGGGGAGCAGGCGAATGGTCGGGAGTTGGATTTCTATGGGGTGTTTCGGATTGGGCCGAGGGGGGAGCTGGAGTTGGTGGCGAAGACGCCGGGGAGGCCGAATGGGATTGCGCTGTCGCCGAAGGGGGATCGGTTGTATGTGGCGGATTCCGACGAGCGGTTGCTTCGGGTGTTCGATGTGGATCGGGCGGGCAAGGCGGGGAATGGGCGGGTGCTAGTTTCTGGCATCGATGGGCCGCCGGATGGCATCCGTACGGATGAGAAAGGGAACATTTGGGTGGCTTGCAATGCGGTGGTCGTTTACGGAGAAGATGGGAAGATGATGGGCAAGATTGACATGCCGGATCCGCCGCGGAATTTGACGTTTGGGGATGCGGACTACCAGACGCTGTATGTGACGGCGATCAAGAGTGTGTACCGGATTCGGGTTGGGGTGAAGGGTTCCATTGTCTACTAGGCGGTATCCGGAGCGACCGGTGTTGGGCGTGGGGGCGCTGATCTTCGAAGGGGGGAAGGTGCTGCTTGTCGAGCGGGGCAACGAACCGTTGAAGGGATGGTGGTCTTTGCCGGGGGGCGGCGTGGAGACAGGAGAACGGTTGGAGTTCGCCATGCGGCGGGAGGTGAGAGAGGAGACGGGGCTAGAGGTGGAGGTTGTGCGGGTGGCGGAGATCTTCGAGCGGCTGATGGCGGATGAGGAAGGGCGATGCGAGTACCACTACGTGCTGATCGATTACGAGTGCCGGGTGGTGGGCGGGGAGTTGCAAGCGGGCGACGATTCGGCGGCGGTGCGATGGTTCGGCTTGGAAGAACTCAGCGGGATACGGCTGACCGAGGGTACCCTGGAAGTAATTGAAAGATGCCATGGGTCCCGCAAGTCTTGAGCTTTTAGAGTACGCGTCGTTGAAGGAGATCGTCGGGAGGAATGTCTCGACGGGACCGGCGCGACGGTTGTTGGAGGCGTTGGGGCCTTCGACGGATAGGGAAGAGCTGGAGGCGGCGCTGGCTGAAGTAGCCGAGGCGATGCGCTGGCTGGGGGAGGCGAACTCGCCGGGGAACGCGGCGAAGGGTTCGGCGGTGCGTTTTACAGGGCTTCCAGACGTGGAGCAGTCGGTGGGGCGGCTGCGGATTGAAGGTGCGGGACTGGACGGCAAGGAGCTGTATGACCTGATCCAATGGCTGGACCGGAGCGGGGACATGCGGGCCGCGATTTTTCTGGTGGTGGATCGGTATCCGCTGCTGGGGAGGCGGGCGCAGAAGCTGGGCGACTTCCGGGTAGTACTGCGGGAGATCAGCGGGAAGCTGCTGCCGGACGGGTCGGTGGCTGATGACGCGAGCGTGGCGCTGTCGCGGTTGCGGCGGGGGATGGGAAAGCAGAAGGAACATATTCAGGCTTCGCTGGAAAAATTTCTACGGGTGCATCGGGATGAGGGCGTGCTGCAGGATGAGTACGTCACGATTCGGAACGAGCGGTTTGTGGTGCCGCTGGTGGCGGGGCAGCACAAGAAAGTGGACGGAGTGATTCATGCAGCGTCGGGGACGGGGGCGACCCTGTTTGTGGAGCCGATGGAGACCATTCAGCTGAACAATGAGCTGGTGCGGATGACCGAGGAGGAGATGCGCGAGGTGCATCGCATTCTGCGGGAGTTGACGGAGATTCTGCGGGTTCATGCGGGGTCGATTCGCGAGACGATCGGGACGATGGCGGGGTTGGAGCTGACGTTTGCGAAGTCGCATTTGGGTGGGGTGATTCCGACGTTTGGCGAGGTGATGCGGTTGGTGGACGCGCGGCATCCGTTGTTGGCGGACGTGCTGCGAAGGGAGCGGCGGAGACCGGTGCCGGTGTCGCTGGGGATCGACCCGATCAACCGAACGCTGTTGATTACGGGGCCGAATACGGGCGGCAAGACGGTGACGATGAAGACGGCGGGATTGCTGGCGCTGATGGCGCAATCGGCGATGCCGGTGCCGGCGCGGGAGGCGGAGTTTCCGATATTCCACCAGATTTTGGCGGATATAGGGGACAACCAGTCGATTGCGGAATCGCTGAGTTCGTTTAGCTCTCATATTCGGCATATTTCGGAGATGTTGGAGCAGGCGACGCCGGATTCGCTGGTGTTGCTGGACGAGTTGGGTAGGGCGACGGACCCGGAAGAGGGCGGGGCGTTGGGAATCGCGATTCTGGAAAAGTTTCGGGAGTATGGGGCGTTGACGATGGCGTCGACGCATTTGACGGCGTTGAAGGTTTGGGGAGCGAATACGCCGGGGGTGGTGCAGGCGTCGATGGGGTTTGACGATGCGACTTTGAAGCCGACCTACCTGCTGCAGACGGGGGCACCGGGGCGGAGCGCGGGGTTGGCGATCGCTTCGCAGTTGGGGTTGCCGCCGGAGTTAATTGAACGGGCCAAGCAGGCGATGACGTCGACGGAGCGGGATATTGCGAGCTTTCTGAGCGAGCTGCATCGGCGGTTGGACGAGGTGAACCGGGAGAAGGCGGAGTTGGAGGGGGCGCGGGAGGCGTTTGCGGTGGAGTCGGGGAAGGAGCGGGAGGCGGCAAAACGGGCGTATGAGTTGAAGCTGCGCGAGGTGGAGCGGCGGAGCGAGGCGGCGTTGGCGCAGTTTGAGGGGCAAGCGCGGGAGACGATTGAAGGCGCATTGGCCGGATTGGCGAGTAAGAAGCAAGCGGAGAATGCCATTCGGAAGGTGGCGCGGACGCGGGCGGAGTTGAAGGACGAGGTGGGCGCGCTGCGAGGGCCGGTGGGCGGTTCGGCGAACATGGGGCCGATTGTGGAAGGCGGGCGGGTGAAGTTGAAAGGGGTGCGGGATATCGCGCGGGTGCGGCGGGTTCTGCCGAGTGGGGAATTGGAAGTGATGATCGGGTTTATGAAGATGAAAGTGGGCGTGAGCGATGTGTTGGAGGTGATGCCGGGAGGTGGGGCGGACGCAAAATTGCCGAGCGGGGTGACGTTCCAGCAGGGGCCGTCGTTTGAGACGGTGACGCGGGAGCTGAATTTGATTGGGAAGCGGGCGGAGGAGGCGATGGACGAGGTGGACCAGTTTCTGGACCGGGCAGCGCTGGCGAGTGTGGACCGGGTGCGGATTGTGCACGGCCACGGAATGGGGATTTTGAGGCGGGCAGTGGCGGACTATTTGAAGAAGAGCCCGCACGTGACCGACTTTTATGCGGCGACTCCGGCCGAGGGGGGGACCGGCGCCACGATTGCGGAGTTAAAAACTTAGAGGGCGGCGAGGACTTCAGCGGCGTGGCCGGCGGGTTGCACCTTTTCGAAAATCTTGGCAATTTTGCCGTCGGGTCCGATTATGAACGTGGTTCGGCTGATGCCCATGAAGGTTTTGCCGTCCTTTATTTTTTCGTTCCAAACGCCATAGGCTTCGGCGCCGGCGTGTTCGAAATCAGCGAGGAGGGAGAAGGGGAGATCTAACTTGGCCTGGAACTTCAACTGATCCTGTGCGACGTCGGGAGAGATGCCGATGATGACGGCATTTTTGGCGGCGAAGTCGGCGGTGGAGTCGCGGAATTCGCAGCTCTCAAGGGTGCAGCCGGGGGTATCGGCTTTGGGGTAGAAGTAGAGGACGACGGTTTTGCCTTGCAGGGCGGAGAGCTTGAAGGGTTGGCCGGTTTCGTCGGTCAAATTGAGATCGGGGGCATTGCTGCCAACTGTAAGGGACATAAACCAAGGATGTATTGAGGAGCGATTTTGCTGCAAGAATTCGGTGATCTTGGCGAGATCGGCGGGTTCGTCGATATCGAACCAAGCAGGGCCGCGGGCGGTGGAGAGGCCTGCGGCGTGGCAGGCGGCTTCGGTATCAGTGAGAGTGTGGGCGGTGGACCAGCGGACATTGGCGAACATGTCGGGATGAGTGCGATGGGCGGCGATGGCCCAGTAGCCGCCGTCTTCGGTGGGGGCGAGGGTGACGTCGGCGGTGGTTGCGAGCATCGCTTGGAGGTGGGCGTCGGGGACGGTGGGGGAGTCGGAGCCGAGGAGGAGGGCGGGTAGGCGCGGGGTGAGGGCGTGGAGCATGCGTTGGCCGAGGTCGCCAGGAGATTGGAGGGCGATGGAAACGTTTGGGGGATTGAACTCGTCTGAGGGTGTGTCGAGATGGAGTTCGCATTTTGCGAAACTCGGCAGGCGAGCGAGCATCGTATTGACGAAGAGCTTATGGAGTTCGGTTGCTTGGTTGGGGCCGATTCCGGCGGCGAGACGAGTTTTGACACGGCCTGGCACCGGAGCCTTCGCGAAGAGCAAGATGACGGGGGGCATGGGCAGATTGTAGAATAGCTGTTTAGATCGAGTGAGGAGTTTGGATATCCATGACTATCAGTAAGCGCTTGTTTGCCTTGACGATACCGGCGATTTTAGTGGCCGGAGCGGCGATGGCCGCGGATGCCAAGAAGGGCCAGGAAGTATTCGAAAACTCGGCCTGTATGGGCTGCCACAACACGGACACGGACGAGAAGCGCGGAAACGCGCCGGCTCTGAAGGCCCTGTACAAGAAAGAGGGCATGACCGAAGCCAAGGTAATCGAGAAGATCAAGAAGGGTGGGAATGGGATGCCGCCTTACGAAGAGCAGTTGGAAAAAGATCAGTTTGCCGATCTTTTGGCTTATCTGAAGACTTTGTAGGCCCGGTAAATATTCGGGCGAGTTGACGTTAGGTCCCCTCGCCCGTTATTATTAGATGTTCGCCCGACGCGACCCCATCGTCTAGCCCGGCCTAGGACACCGCCCTTTCACGGCGTCAACGAGGGTTCGAATCCCTCTGGGGTCGCCAACATTAAAAAAGTTGTATACACTCAAGGTCACTATGTGGTCTTGGGTTTTTTTGTTTTCGGCGATCGTTCCTGACTTCGAGCGCGATGTCGCTCCGATCTTGACGGCTAACTGCGCGGCTTGCCACGCGGGGGTCGCTAAGGCGAGCGGGTTTTCCGTGGAGAAGCTAGCGTTCGTTCTGGCTGGCGGGAAGAAGCACGGCAAGGCCGTGGTGGGCGGGCATCCGGAACAGAGTGTTCTGATCCAGATGGTGAAGGGAACGCTGGGGCCGCAGATGCCTATGGGGAAGGCGCTGGCGTCGAAAGACGTCGAGACTTTGGAGGCTTGGGTGAAGGCTTTGCCGAGTGATGCGCCGACGGCGAAAACGACTTGGCGGTGGCCGTACGAGAAGCCGGTAAAGCCAAAGGGGAGCTCGGTGGATGAATTTGTACTCGCCAAGCTTCGGGAGAAGGGGCTCAGTCTGGCACCGGAAGCGGATCGGCGGACTATGGCTCGACGAGCCTATTTTGACTTGATCGGGTTGCCTCCGACGGCGGAAGAGATGGCGGCATTTGTAGCCGAAGGCGACTTTCCTAAATTGGTGGAGAAGCTGATGGCGGATCCGCGATACGGGGAGAGATGGGGTCGGCACTGGTTGGACTTGGCTCGCTATGGGGAGACGAGCGGGTTAGAGGGGGACGGGGCGATTGGGAACGCTTGGCGGTACCGGGATTGGGTGGTGGATGCGTTCAACAAGGATTTGCCGTATGACCAGTTCATCGTGCAGCAGTTGGGCGGGGCGGACGAGCATTCGAAGTCGCGGAATAACTATGCGCCGAATGTGCAGGGGCATGTGGGGTTGGGCTTTTTGCGGCTGGCTCCGTGGGACCGGTCGAACTTGGTGGCGGATGAGGTGAGGGCGAATTATTTGGCGGAGGTTACTGCCGCGACGAGTTCGGTGTTCCTCGGTTTGACCGTGGGGTGCGCTCGTTGCCACGACCATAAGTACGACCCGATTCCGCAGAAGGACTACTACCGGTGGCAGGCGTTCTTCAACACGGTGCAGGTGGAGAACGTGACGGTGCCCTATGCTGATGAGGAGTTCGCCGCGAAGGCGGCGGCGAAGATCAAGGAGATTGACGCGCGGCTGAAGGACGGGCCGGAGAAAGCGGCGCGGGACGCTTACGAGAAGGCCACGCTGCCGCGGCTGGTGGCGAAGCGGCGGGAGTTGGCGGCTGGCAAGACGCTGACGGATCTTCGGCTGGAGATGCGGCGGAAGGAGGCGAGCCAGTTTTCGAAGGCGGAGCGGCGGCGGTATGAGCTCGTAAAAGAAGACGCGGACCGGACGCAGGATCCGGAGGAGCAGGGGGCACTAGGTAGGGTGGATAAGGAGCTGATGGGGCGGTTGCGGCTAGACCCGGCTCGGTTTGAAGTGCTGGATGTGGAGGATTTGCGGAAGGAGATGGGGAACCGGCAGTCGAAGGTATTCAGCGAGGCGGAGCGGGATAAGCATGGGGATTTGAGTGAGGCGCTGGACGTTTGGCGGCGGCGGTTGGGCCGGTGGCAGCCGGTGGCGTTGACGTTGAAGAACGTGCCGGGACCGCCGAACGGGCCGGCGATTGCGCCGGTAAGGGTGCTGTTGCGGGGGGACTATCGGCTGCCGGGCGAGGCGGTGGAGGCGGGGTTTCCGACGGCGTTTACGGGGAAGGCGGAGGCGGCGGTGATGGAGATTGACCGGTATCGGCAGTTCCCGACGCGGGGGCACCGGTTGACGTTGGCGAAGTGGCTTGCAAGTAAGGACAATCCATTGACGGCGAGGGTGATGGCGAACCGGATTTGGCAGTATCACTTTGGAACGGGGATTGTGGCCACGCCGAGCGACTTTGGGGTGAACGGGGAGCGGCCGACGCATCCGGAGCTGCTGGATTGGCTGGCGCATGAGTTTATGGAGAGCGGGTGGAGCATCAAGGCGATGCACCGGAAGGTGATGCTGTCGGCGGCGTATCGGCAGAGCGGGGAGAATGCGGGGTGGGAGAAGGATTCGGAGAACAAGCTGCTGTCGCGGTTTCCTCG
The DNA here is from genome assembly GCA_025354525.1 of Acidobacteriota bacterium. Lineage (GTDB taxonomy): Bacteria > Acidobacteriota > Terriglobia > Bryobacterales > Bryobacteraceae. The sequence goes on along the minus strand of JANXMS010000633.1, from coordinate 2,247 downwards.
GCGGCGGTTGGAGGGAGAAGAGGTTCGGGATTCGATTCTCTACCTCAGTGGGCGGTTGAACGCCGAGCGCGGGGGGCCGAGCGTGTTTCCTCCGCTGCCGGCGGATTTGGCTGATTTTGCTCGGTATGGACGGGGCGGAGCGGCGATGTGGGAGCCGAATGAGAAGGACGAGGACGGGCGGCGGCGGTCGATCTATACGTTTCAGCGGCGGAGTATGCCGTTGCCGATGATGGCGGCGTTTGATGCGCCGGTGTTTAGCGAATCGTGCGAGCGGCGGTCGGCGACGACGACGCCATTGCAGGCGCTCGCGATGATGAACGGAAACCTGATGCACGAGGAGGCGGGGTACTTGGCGAAGCGGGTGGCAGCGGAGAGCGGGGACCGGGCGGTGCAGGTGAAGCGGGCGTTTGGGATCGTACTGGGGCGCGTGCCTTCCGAGGCGGAACGGGCGCGTTATGTGGGGTTTTCTGGCGATTTGGAATCGATTTGCCGGGTGTTGCTGAACTCGAACGAATTTCTATACGTGGACTAGATCATGACGAGACGAGATTTGCTATTGCAGTCGTATTTGGGATTGGGCGGGATTGCGCTGGCGGCGCAGGAGAACCCGTTGGCGCCGAAGAAGGCGCATTGGCCGGCGCGGGCGAAGAGCTGCATCTTTCTATTCATGGAAGGTGGCGTGAGCCAGATGGACCTATTTGAGAACAAGCCGGAGCTAGTGAAGCGGGCCGGGCAGCGGATGCCGCAGGCGGGGAACACGGAGGGGGAGATTGCTACGTTTTCGGCGGCGCCGAACCGGATCATCCCGCCGGTGGCACCGTTGCGGCAGTGGGGGCAGAGCGGGCGTTGGATTACGGAGTTGATGCCGGCGTTGGGCGGGGTGGCGGATGAGTTGGCGTTTGTGCATGGGGTGAAGGTGGACAACAACAACCACGGGCCGGCGGTGTATCACACGTTGACGGGGAACCAGTTTCCGGGTTCGGCGTCGGTGGGGGCGTGGATGACGTATGGGCTGGGGTCGGCGAATCAGGACTTGCCAGGGTTTGTGGTGTTGGGGGATCGGCGGGGATCGACGATTGGGGGGACGGGGGTGTGGGGGAACGGGTTTTTGCCAGCGGCGTATCAGGGGACGCTGTTTCGGAATGGGGATACGCCGATTGTGGACTTAAATCGGAGGGCGGGGATGAGCGAGAAGCAGCAGCGGGCGGAGTTGGACTTGCTGCAGTGGCAGAACGAGCAGCATCGAGCGGGGCGGACGAATACGGGGGAGTTGGAGGCGCGGATTGCGGCGTATGAGTTGGCGTTTCGGATGCAGGCGAAGGCACCGGAGTTGGTGGATTTGAGCGGGGAGACTGCGGCGACGAAGAAGCTGTATGGGATGGACGACCCGATTTCGGAGCCGTTTGGGCGGCAGTGTTTGCTGGCGCGGCGGATGGTGGAGCGGGGGGTTCGGTTTGTGATGACGCTGCACGGGGCGGGGGGAGACAGGTGGGACGACCACGGGGATGTTAAGGGTCGGATTCCGAAGCATTGCAAGGAGGTTGACCAGCCGGTGGGCGGGCTGATTCAGGATTTGAGGGCGCGGGGGTTGTTGGACGATACGCTGGTGGTGTGGGCGAGTGAGATGGGGCGGACGCCGTTTGACAATAATCTGGTGACGGATAAGCCGGGTCGGGACCATAACCAGTATGGGTTGGCGGTTTGGATGGCGGGGGGGAATGTGAAGGCGGGGGCTACGTTTGGGGCGACGGATGACTTTTCGGTGCGGGCGGAGGGGTCGCCGGTGCCGGTGCGGGATGTGCATGCGACGCTGCTGCATTTGATGGGCTTGGAGCAGGACCGGCTGACGTATCTACATGCTGGGCGGTACAAGAAGCTGACGGATATTGGGGGGCGGGTGATTCGAGAGATTTTGGCTTAAGCGGCTTCGAGATCGAAACGCAGGCGACACGCAAGCGCCGTCGCAACCGCGGCTGGGTAACGCCGCAACGGCTGGCGGCGTCGGATTGTGTCGAGCCGTGCTGTTGCCCTCGTGCTGCGAGTTTCTGCATCAGTTCCGCGCGATCACAGGTTCGCAGCTTGCTCTTGGGTATTCGCAATCGCGTCCTAGAGCGATACCCGCCTTAATGGAGGCGTTCTGGAAACCCGAACTACCGGCCCCGTATGGGGCGGACTGCAAACTACGTTTGTCCCAGCTCAGGGCCCCGTCAATGCATGCGCTTGTCGTCGATCTCGCCGAGGCTCTAT
>JANXMS010000632.1 GCA_025354525.1 Acidobacteriota bacterium | reverse complement strand
TGTCCTCACCCGCTGGGTGCAAGCAAATCATCCCCCTTCTTTGGTGCCCGCCTCGACCTAAACGCCTCCCAGACGCCGTTCGACGTACAAACCCAACCAAAAGCAAAATCCGCCGAATCGCTTATCGAACGAACAGGGAGCGTGACCAGTGGTGTAGACATTTGAGCTTCCAAAGCAATAATTTGGGATGACCCATTCTGGAAATTGCGGCGGTACCATACACTCGGTCGAAGGTACTTGTGGTACCAGAACAGACATGGTCCGTGGGGCTAGGTGGCGTCTTGGTACTTTTCGCCCAGAAGCGGGATAACTTGAATTGTTTCAAATAGATATGTCCGGTATGGCTTGGGTGGCAGATCTCTAGTCCGGACGGGGTCTAACTCCGACGGTACCGCTTTCCTGGCGAATTCTCGTGTGTTGGCGGGCGTTTTGCAAGCGCCCGGTGGGCGCTATCCAGAGAGCGTCGCGGATGCGGTACCCTGGACTCAAGAGATACTGCTAGCCGGTGAGGTATTCCGCGCTGTTCCAAAAGTGAACCTGGATCGATATGGCTTCAGTCGGCAATGAGCCGCCCACCGCCTGGATCTGGAAGATCAGCAAGAACCGCTACAACCTCATTGGACTACCAGGAAGCTAAAGAAGCGGTCGTGGGACGGAGTGGAAACAGGTCTACTATGCCAGCCGCGCACATGAAACAGGCAGGACTCTGGGAGGCGCTGCCCCCCTCGGCTCCCCCAAACCGGACAAAGCAATTCATCCGCGGCGCAACCGGACTTCCTCAAAAGGCAAGCCCCGCCCCGCACTAAGGATTAAAGACTACATGCAAGAACGCCAAAATATCGCCGTATTTGTCGACTACGACAACATCGAAATCGGCGTGAAGTCGACGTTGCGTCGCGAGTTCGACGTCTCGCTCCCCCTCGACGCCTTGAAAGAACGTGGCGACATCGTTGCCAAGTTCGCCTATGCGAACTGGAGCCGCCAAGAGCCGGCCGTTCGCCAGATGGCTGAGAACGCGGTCCAGATGGTGCAACGGCTCCCTTCTCCGAGGGGCGACAAAAACGGCGCGGATATCAATCTCGCCTTGGATGCGCTCGAGATGGCTTTCACGCACAAGAACGTAAACGCGTTTGCCATCATCAGCGGTGACAGTGATTTCATTCCCCTCGTCAACAAGCTTAGGGGCTACGGCAAGACCATCTACATCGTTGGCGGCAAGGCGTTCACGTCCAACATCCTCCAACAGAACTGCCACGAGTTCATCAGCTACGAAAGCTTGCTGACCGACGACGTTCGCGTGATCCCAGAGCGGAAGTACGTTCTGGGTCCGGTGCGGGAACCCGTTCCTCCTCGGGAACTCGCTCCGCAACGGGAACCGATTGTCCGGGACCAGGCTCCGGTTCGCGAGCAAGCCCCGCGAGAGCAAGCGCCCCCGCGCGAGGGTGGTTCTCAACCTTCTGGCCAGTCGTCCGGCGGCGGTTACCGTCGGGGCCGTCCACAGCCCCTTGAAGTAACCCAAGCCATGCCGCTTGTTGAACGCGCACTCAATGTTCTTCAGCGCCGAGGTGTTCAGCCGCAGCTCGGACTCCTCAAGAGCACGATGAAGCAGCTCGATCCGAGCTTCAACGAGCGCTCCTACGGAGCCAGCGCCTTCTCCGAGTTCATCGACAAGATGAAGGTCGCCGGGTACATCCAACTACATGGGACCGAAGGCCGGTATACGATTGAACTGCTTTCGGCCGCCGCCGCCGCCGCCGCCGAAGGTGCCGCCAACAAGAAGCACGAAGCGTTGCCCCTTCTGCGCCAGGTGCTCGAAATCTACAAGCTCGATATAGAAGACGGTGCCAGCACCGACAGCGTCGCTGGTTGGATGAGCAAGATCCACTCCGACTTCGACATGAAGAAGTACGGCTATCAGGAATTCACCGAGTTCTTGAACTTTGCCCAGGACAACTTCATGGTCCGTATGGAGCCGGACGAGCAGCGCGGTATGACGGTTTATCTTGGCGCTGAGTTCGCCCCGGCGGCACCAGAGCCGGAGCTCGAACCGCTTCGCGAAATGAACGCTGGGGCCTCGGCGGCTTCGGTGCTTGCGGAATCAATCGCCGAAGAGGAAGCTACCGAGGCAGTTGCCACCGCCGAACTTCCTGCCGAACCCGAGAAGCCTGCTGTTCGTCGGGGCAATAGCCCGGCCCGTAAGCGTGCCGCTGCGCCCGCCAAAAAGGTAGCCACCTCCAGCGTCCGTCGGCCGCGCACCCGCAAACCGGTCGAATAACCCCACAATCGCTATGATCGAACGCTTTCACATCCCCGGCGCGCCCGCGCCCGCCGGGCCTTACTCCCACGCAGTCCGGGCCGGCGACTTCATCTATGTCAGCGGCCAGGGCTCGTTCAATACAGAGACCGGTCAATTCGACCTCGGAGACATCCGGAACGAAACCCGCATCGTCATCACCAACATCCAGAAAATCCTGGAAGGTGCCGGTGCCTCGCTGTCGGATGTGGTCAAATGTTCGGTGTTCCTCAAAGATGTCGCGGAGTTTAGCGCGATGAACGAGGTTTACGGCGAATTCTTCGGTGCAGCGAAGCCGGCTCGGACTACCGTCCAAGCGGTGATGCCAAACCCGGAGATGCGAGTCGAAATCGACTGCGTCGCTTATAAGCCCTTAGCGTAAAGATGACTCCGGAACAGATCGCCGCGGAGGTCTTAGCCTTGCTTGAGGCCTCCGCGGATTCCGACTACTACGGCGAATCCATTTCGCAACTTGCCCATGCGCTTCAAGCGGCCCAATCGGCACGGGACGCCGATGCCGACGACGAGCTGATCCTGGCTGCTCTCTTGCACGACATTGGGCATAGCTATTGATGATCCCCGGGCCGTTCGCCACGGCGACGTCGGCGTAATTAACCATGACGAACTGGGTTCGTTGTGGCTCGCCGACCACGGCTTTTCGCTCCGCCTGCGGACGATCGTTCGCGGACACGTTGACTCCAAGCGTTACCTCGTCGCTACCAACGCCAACTACGCTAAGCGGCTTTCGCCCGCCAGCACCGAGACCCTGATTCATCAGGGCGGGCCAATGTCGATTGAGGAAGCGACCGCCTTCGGTCAGGCGCCTGAACTGAAAGACTGTCTACGCCTTCGCAGTTGGGACGAACAGGCCAAGGAACCGGGACGGCTCGTCACCCCGCTCGAGTCGTATCGCGCGATGATCGTGACTCACTTGACCGGCACCGCACGCCCTGTCCAACAGGGATGAGGCTTTAGAGCGATACCCGCCTTAATGGAGGAGTTCTGGAAACCCGAACTACCGGCCCCGTATTGGGCGGACTGCAAACTACGTTTGTCCCAGCTCAGGGCCCCGTCAATGCATTTGCTTGTCGTCGATCTCGCCGAGGCTCTCTCCCCCTTCCTCTCTCCCGACATTGCTCCGGATCTCTTCAGACGTCGCGGATTTGCCATCTGTTAAGTCACGACTTGCTATAGACCGACTAACCCAAGCACGGTGGGTGCCGTGTCGAGCGAATAGATCGCCCCTGTCAACTCCCGGCCCCGCGCCACGCCCGGCCCGGCCAGGATCCACGGCACCTCCAACTCGCGCATTGTGGGGTGGCCGTGACCCTTTCCGGTCCCGCCATGATCGACCACAATCGCTACCAGCGTCTGCGCCAGCGGCAAAACCGCTAGAAGCTGGCCGATCAATCCATCCGCCTCCTCCACCGCCCGGACATAGTCAACCGACTCCCATGTCTTATCGTGTCCCGCGTGGTCGACGTCATCGAGATGGAGAAAGAGGAGATCCGGCCGATGCGTTCTCCAGTAAGCGATGGCCGCGGCGGTGGCGGCGGGTGATCCTTTGACGTGACGGGTCTCGTTGGTGGAATCCTTCTCCACCAGCCTCCCGAGGCCCTTCCAATCATGGATCACAGCCAGATGAGCCTTGGGTTTCTGCGAGCGCCATTGACTGAAGATCGTCGGAAAGATTTTCTCCGGGCCCGCGCAGATTGGCTCAATCGCGTAATTGAATCGTTCCCATTCGTTCGAGTCGACGCCGTGCTGCTCTGGCCCGGCCCCGGAGATAATCGACATCCAGTTAGGGCTCGAAACCGTCGGCAACACGCCCCGCGCATGCAAAGTCCAGGCCCCCCGGGCCATCAGTTGCCTCACGTTCGGCATCGTAGCCTTCTGAAACGCTTCGACGCTCAAACCATCGACTCCGATAATTACAACATGTCGGGGAGCGGCAGCGGCCAGCGAAACGAAGAGAAGAAAGAGAATCAGTTTCATGGTTTGCTTTCATCATCTCGAAATCTGTTCGCGCTAAAGTCAATCTTTCATGACAAATGAGGAACTCCGCGGTCGGCGGATCCGCATCTTCGCCGTGACTTGGTTCGCCTACGCCGGTTTCTACCTCTGTCGGAAAAACCACAAAGGACCAACTTGCGAACGCCATTTTTGGATACAGGTTAATATATTCGATCGGCCAGTTTCTGATGGGCACGCTGTCCGATCATTTGGGCCCTCACGTGGTCGTCACGAGTGGGGTGCTCGTCGCAGGGGCGTCCAGCGTAGTCATGGCGTTCCATACGGACACCCCGTCGATCCTTGCCTTGCAAGCCATTAACGGCTTGGCGCAGGCCTGCGTCTGGTCGGGATTAGTGAAAATCATGTCCGCCTGGTTTGATGCCCGGAACCGCGGGGTTGTGATGGGCTAGTGGTGTACGAACTATGCGTTCGGTGCCTTCCTGGCGACCACCTTTGCGACTTTTGCCGCCACCAGTTCTTACCTTTTCTTCCCGAGTTGGTAGCGCGGCGCTTGGCTCCCCGGGGCGCTGCTGATCTCCCTCGCCGTCGTCTTTGCCACTTTCGTTCGTCACGGCCCGATCGTCAGCGAGACTCCGGCGGCTTCTCGCCAGAGCCTATTGAAGTTCCTGACCGTCGCCCGCAGCTCGAACATTCGGGTCATCGCGGGAGCCTACTTCTGCCTGAAACTGACTCGCTACGCATTCCTGTTTTGGCTTCCGGTCTATCTCACCGAACGCCTGGGCCTTTCCGCGGCTGATGCCGGTTACAGCTCCTCCGTATATGAACTCGGTGGCTTCGCCGGGGTCGTGATGTGTGGATACATTTCGGATAAACTCTTCCACTCGCGGCGTTTCCCAGTCGGGTCGCTGATGATGCTGGGCCTTGCGTTTGCCTGCCTGATTCCCACCGTGGCGGGAACTTTTGGGTCGGAAATTATAATCCCGGCCATCGCACTTATCGGGCTCCTCAGCCTTGGGCCGGATACCTTACTCGGCGGGGCCGCCGTGCAGGATTCGTCCACGCAAGAGACCTCCGCCACTGCCGCCGGATTCGTTAACGGCATCGGCTCCACGGGCCAATTCCTCTCTCCATTTGTGGTCGCCTACGTCGTGCAGCGATATGGCTGGGACACGCTTTTCGTCGTGCTCTTCGCACTGTCGCTGGCGGGTGGATACCTCCTTACGGTGAAATGGAGTTATCGCGTTCCTCAGGAAGATCCCACATTATGTCTAAAACCCGCGCAGACGTCGCCGTAGTTGGCGGCGGCATACTCGGCTTGGCGCACGCCTACCATGCCGCCAAGGCCGGTCGAAGCGTCGTGCTGTTCGAACGTTCGCCCCGCGCGATGGGCGCTTCCATTCGCAACTTCGGCATGGTGTGGCCGATTGGTCAACCTGCCGGTCCCATGCACCAAATGGCCATGGCCAGCCGAGCGACCTGGCTCGAAGTGATCGCCGCAGCCAAACTGCCGCACTACCCCACCGGCTCTTTGCACGTTGTCTATCGGGACGATGAAGCCACCGTAGCGCAGGAATTCGCCGCTCTTGCGCCTGCACAGGGTTTCGACGTAGCTTGGCTGAAGCCGCGGCAGGTCCTTAACCGTAGCCCCGCCGTTGTCGCCGAGGGGTTACTGGGTGGTCTGTGGTCTCCTACGGAAGTGGTCGTCGATCCTCGCGTTACCCTTTGGAGCTTTCCGACATATCTGGCCGAACAGCTGGGAGTCACGCTGCGATACAACACCGCGGTCACTCGGATCGCCCTCCCCAGCGTCACCGCGGGGTCGGAAACTTGGGAAGTGGATCAGGTGTACGTTTGCGGAGGCGACGACTTCCAAACGCTCTATCCGGAGGGTTTTGCCACGAGTGGCATTACCCGCTGTAAGCGGCAGATGCTTCGTACCGCGGCGCAGCCGAACCACTGGCAGCTCGGCCCCTCGCTCGCCTCTGGTCTGACGCTGCGCTTCTATAGCTCCTTCGGCCTCTGTCCTTCGCTTCCCCAATTGAAAGCTCGCATCGCGGCCGAGACACCCGAATTCGACGAATGGGGTATCCACGTTCTGGTCTCCCAAACGGCCGCCGGGGAGATAACCCTTGGCGACACCCACGAGTACGGCCTCGCCGTAGACATCTTCGACAAACCGCATCTGGATACTCTCGTTCTTGACTACCTCTCCACCTTCGCTCGCTTTCCCGACTCGACCATCATTCAGCGCTGGCACGGCGTCTATGCAAAGCACCCAGACCAGCCCTACTGCGTCTTTGACCCGGCTCCGGGCGTTCGCATCGTCGCCGCTCCAGGTGGCAGCGGGATGACGCTTTCTTTTGGATTGGCAGCCCACACGAGTACCCTATGATTAAAGCCGTCATTCTGGATTGGGCCGGCACGACCGTGGACTACGGCTGCTTGGCTCCCGTGATAGTTTTGCAGGAAGTTTTCTCTCTTCGCGGTGTCCCGCTCGAACGCCGCGAGGCCCGCCACGAGATGGGCCTGCTCAAGAAAGACCAGATTCGAGCCATCTGCGCCTTGCCTCGTGTGGCCGACGCCTGGGCGACCAAGCACGGCGCGCTGCCGACGGAAAAGGAGGTCCAGGCGCTCTTTGAAAGCTTCATCCCGCGGCAGTTGAATATCCTGGAACACCATTCCGGAGTCATCGACGGGGTAGTCGAATTCGTGGGAGAGTGCCGACGCCGAGGGATTCGAATCGGCTCGACGACCGGCTATACCCGCGAGATGCTGGATGTCGTGATGCGCCGAGCGGCCCGCGATGGCTATGCCCCGGACGCGAGCGTAACTCCCGATGAGGTCGGCGGCGGACGGCCTGCCCCGTGGATGGTTTTTCGAAACGCCCAGCTCTTGAACGTCTTCCCGCTTTCGCGGTGCGTCAAAATTGGCGATACCCCCAGTGACATCGCCGAAGGCAAGAACGCCGGCCTGTGGACCATTGGTCTCACCAGTTGCGGCAACGAGGTCGGCCTGACCGCTGCTGAATTTGCCGCTCTCCCTGTGGGTGAGCGGGCGGTGCGAACTCTCGAGGCCGAGCAGCGCCTTCGTCGGCCTCGGCCCGATTACTTGGCCGAAAGCTTGGCGGGCTGCCTCCCTTTGCTTGATGACATTGCCATGAGGATGGATTGATGAATCCGGCCCTCGTCCTGATCGATCTCCAACTCGCGATTGACGATCCGTCCTGGGGCTTGCGGAACAACTCTGGAGCCGAGGCCAATGTCGGCTTGCTGCTCAGCCATTGGCGGCGAAGCGGGTGGCTGATCGTTCACATCCGCCACGATTCGCGCGAGCCCAATTCGAAGTACCGCCCCGGCCAACCGCTCCACGCGTTCAAGCCAGAAACGGCCCCGCTCGCGGGCGAAACCGTGCTTGGCAAAACCACCTGCAGCGCCTTCTTCAGCACCGATCTCGCCGAGCGCGTTGCGGGTCGACTCCTGGTGATCGCTGGCGTCATCACGAATAACTCCGTCGAGGCCACCGTTCGCTCCGCCGGCGACTTGGGCTTTGCAGTGAACCTCGCTCACGATGGGTGCTTTACCTTCGGAAAGCGCGATTGGTTCGGTGTGGAGCGCACAGCCGACGAGGTCCACGGAATGACCCTTTCCAATTTGGATGGCGAATACTGTAGAGTCTTATCGACTAGTGAAATCTTATGCGCCGCAGAGACCTACTTTCCCTCCTCTCCCTCCCTGCCTTAGGCTGGGCCCAAGAAAAATCGAAACTGAAGATTACGGGCATCCGCTTGGTGAACGTAAAGCCACGGAAGCCGTACCCAGCGTTCAAGCCCGCCGAAGGGGCTTGGTCGACGCAGTTTGTCGAGATCGCCAACCCGATGTCGATCTATCCGGAATACAAAGCACGCCGTGAGCTGTTCTTCCCCGATGCTGGGAAAGTGCCGAGCTTCACGGTCGAGATCACGACCGACAAGGGCATCACCGGCTATGGCAACGGCGGACCCGGCGGCGGTCCGGTCGTCGTCGACCATCTTGCCAAGCTGATGGTGGGCCGCGACCCGTTCGACATCGAACGAAACTGGGATATCTGCTGGCGGTCCACGATGAACTATGGCCGCATGGGCGTCACCATGAACGCCATCAGCGGGATCGACAACGCCATGTGGGACATTGTCGGAAAGGCGCTGAACGTGCCTGTATACAAACTGCTTGGCGGTGAGGCGAAGGACCGGATCCCGGCCTACTGCACCGGCAACGATGTCGAACAGCACATCAAGTTTGGCTACACCAAACTCAAGCTCGCCATTCCGCACGGTCCAGCCGATGGCCGCATCGGCATGAAGAAGAATCTCGAACTCGTTGAGAGCACGCGTAAGGCACTGGGGCCGGACGGCGAGATCATGCTCGATTGTTGGATGGCCTGGACGGAGCGCTACACCGTCGAGATGGCCGAGATGATGGCACCTTATCGGGTCTATTGGATGGAGGAGGTGTTGCAGCCGCACGACTACGCCGGATTTGGCCGATTGAATAGCCAGATCAAATCCACCCGCATCGCGACCGGTGAGCATGAGTACGGTCGCTACGGTTTCCGCTACCTTCTCGAACACAACGGCGCATCCATCTGGCAGCCAGACCTGCAGTGGTGTGGAGGTATGACGGAGTTGCGGCGCATCGGAGCGCTGGCGTCTGCGTATGACATCCCCGTGATCCCGCACGGCGGCGGGTTGAACGGGTCGGTGCATTGGATGATCGCTAACATCAATGCCCCTTGGGCCGAGCTATTCCTGCCGTCACCCGGCGGTCCGAAGGAGGTCTACGAGATCTTCGAGGAGAACTACAACATCTCGCGCGGGCCGGAGGGAATCTACATGCGGCCGCCCGAAAAGCCGGGCTTTGGCTGGGATCACGTGGTTAGTTAAGCCAACGCCAACGCCAGTCCAAATAGCACGTGCATCGCCACTGGCCCCACTAAGCTACCCGATTCTTCGCGTAGCTTGGCGGCGGCCAGGCCGAGAGCGCTCGATCCGACGACAAGAGCCAACACGGTGGGTCCCGGTGCCCTCTGCTTCATCAGCACCAGGTACATGGAGCCCGCAAAGAGGCCGCTGGCCAGGGCCGGGATGCTCCAAGCTCCCAGCCGCTGCTTGATCGGCGAAAGCGCGGCCTGCAACCAGCCCCGCACAAACACCTCGTCCGCAAAGCCGATAAAAACCCACAGCCACCATTCCCCCGGCACCGCGCCCGCCACCCCAACACTGACTCCAAGCAGAATGCTGACCGGTATCATCCAGATCCACGGCAACCGACCCGGTGCCCGGAGACCGTAGTCGCCCGCCCCGGTAAAGTACATTGCCGTCGCGAACAAAAGTAGGATCGCCCGGGAAAGCGCCAACTGCTGACCAACGTTGGTCGTCGCCCATCGCGCCGCTTCGTTCGCCCCCAATAAGGCCATCCAAGCGACCGCCACCCCGATTCCGACACTGCGAAACTGCATCATCCGATAATAGAGCTATCTCGAACTCAAGAGCCTATTGGCAACTCACTCTCACCGCGCTATTCTGGGGCGCGTCCTGGATCTGCGGTCGGATCATCTCCTCGGAAGGGGTTTTGGCCGTCCATGGTGCCTTAGGGCGCTTCGGATTCGGTTCGGTTGGCTTGCTGATCCTTTTGCTCTGGCAGCGTCCGTGGCCACCGCTAACTTGGTCTCTCACGCTGCGGCTGGGTGCGATGGGCTTGTTCGGAGTGTTCGGTTACAACATCTGCTTTTTCAATGGGCTTCAGACGGTGCCGGCCGGTCGGGCGTCCCTGGTGGCTTCGATGCAACCGATGTTCGTCTTTCTCTTTTCAGCTCTTGTGTGGGGCGAAACTGTGACGCCGCTGAAGATCGGCGGGCTGCTTCTGAGTTTGGTCGGCGCGGTGCTGGTGCTCTCGCAGGGAGACCCCGGGCGGCTCTTTTCGCATGGCCTCAACACGGGTGATTTGTGGATCCTTGGCTGCGCGGTTTCGTGGGTGATTTACACGCTACTCGGCCGAACGGTGACCGGTAAGATTTCGGCGATTGCCGCGACGGCGTATTCCACGTGGATGGGCACGGCCGCGCTGGTCGTCTACGCCGCATTTCAGCCAGCGCCGACCGCGCCGTGGAACGTAACGGTTTGGTTGGCCGCTGCCTTCCTCGGCATCTGCGGCACGACTATCGCCTTCTTGCTCTACCTCAAAGGCATTGCCCGGATTGGTCCCAGCAGAGCCTCCATTTTTATCAACCTGGTTCCGGTATTCGGAGTGATCCTGAGTTCCCTCTTCTTGGGCGAATCCATCAGCACGGCTACGCTCGTCGGCGGAGCTATCGTGATTGCCGGAGTCCGGATCTTAAATCGTTGACCTGATGAAACACGGGGCAGTCCGGGTCGTGGGCCCCGGGTAGATAGCCAGTGCTGACCAGGAACTCGTTCACGATTTCGCCGCCCGTGAAGAGGAAGGTCTGCTTGAACAGCTTGCACCACGCGGCGCGGTCCCGCGGATGATGGTCGTCGAGGAAACTGCGGAACGAACCCATGCCCTGGATCCGTTTTGCGTTTTCGATCGCGGCGTTCACCTTCAATCGATTACGAATGATGCTGGCATCGGCCAACAGCCGGGCGCGGTCGTCGTCGCCGTACGCGGCCACTTTTGCGATGGAGAAGCCGTCGTAGGCCCTCTGAAAGCCCTCTCGTTTCTTGAGGATAGTCAGCCAGGATAGCCCGGCTTGATTGATCTCGAGCATCAGACGTTCGAAAAGTTCATCGTCGCTCTCCAGCGGAAACCCATACTCGGTATCGTGGTAGTGCTGATTCCATTTGTCGGTTCCCTGCCGCACGGCGGCACAATATGATAGACCCATATGCTCCTTGCTTTCGCCGCTCTTATTATCCAACTGCCGCCGCTCCCTTTGGCGGACCCGTATTCTGAGGCGACCTGGAAAGCATGGACCGTCCTCGCTCGGTCCCGTTTCCGAAACGAAGCCACTGTGGAATATACGTGGTCCGGCGCGGGAGCAACCCATATCGCGTTCATTCGGCGCCTGCCCGATGAAGCGCCCGGTAAGCAGCAGTATGTAGAGTTTCTAAAGGAGACCTACGGATACAATATCGATCGGCTAAACGCAGCGTATGGCCTTTCCGCCAGCTCGTTCACCGAGCTCTACTCGCTCGATTACCGTTCGCTCGATACCACCCGTCCGATCGTGCGGCAGGACGATTCGGTATTTCTCTCGACTCTGAATGACCTGCTTTTTGCGGACGCCAAAAAACTGACGGGCCGCAACGTCCGATTTTTACAATGATCCGTAACTCTATTGCGCCCCTTCGCGAATCTTATATGGAGAGACGAAATATGAACCGTCGATACTTTCTTGCCGCCGCTTTTGGAACCTCAGCCCTTTGGGCCGCCGATCGCACGGTGCGCATCGTGGCCTTCGGGCGCAATGGTCAGCGGCAAACCACCGAGGCACTTCCTATGATTACCAAGACTGACGCCGAATGGCGTAAGCAGCTATCGCCCTTGCAGTACGACGTTGCGCGCCGCAAGGGTACCGAGCGCGCTTTCTCCGGCGAGTACAATGCCCACAAGGGCGATGGGCTCTATCGCTGCGTTTGCTGCGACACCGCTCTGTTTGATTCCCGCCACAAGTTCGACTCCGGCACCGGTTGGCCGAGCTTTTTCCAACCCGTAGCCAAAGAGAATGTTGCCGAGCACGTCGACAAAGCGCTCTTTATGACTCGGACGGAGATCAACTGTTCCCGTTGCGATGCTCATTTGGGCCACGTGTTTGATGACGGCCCCCGCCCCACCGGCCTTCGGTACTGTATGAATTCAGCCTCTCTGCGCTTTGCGGCGCGGACGAGTGAGAAATAGGAGCCCACCATGATTCGCCAGATTGCTATTTGCACACTTTTTGCGGTTTTTGGCTGCAACGCTGCCCCGCGCGGCCCGTTGCCGGACCCGGCCCAGGATATCGACAAGGCAACGGCGAAGGGTAAACAGAAGGCCATTTTTGCTGGCGGATGCTTCTGGTGCACGGAAGCGGTGTTCGAGGCAGTGGCCGGGGTGGAAAAGGTCGTGTCGGGATATTCCGGCGGCGACCTCGCCTCCGCACAGTATGAGCTGGTCGGCTCCGGGCGTACGAATCACGCCGAGGCGATTGAGATCACTTTCGATCCGACGAAAATTTCCTATGGCCAATTGCTGAAGATCTTCTTTGCGGTCGCTCACGACCCGACGCAACTGAACTACCAAGGCCCGGACCATGGTCGCCAGTATCGTTCGGCGGTGTTTTATGCGGACGCTGAACAGCAAAAAATCGTGACCGGGTACGTTGCTCAGCTTGAACAAGCCAAGGTTTTTAGCGGGAAGATCGTTACGGAGATTTCGCCGCTGAAGGCTTTCTTCCCGGCCGAAGATTATCACCAGGATTTCGTAAAGCTTCACCCGACTCACCCGTATGTAGTGGTCAATTCCTCGCCAAAAGTGTCAAAACTGAAGAAGGAGTTTCCTTTGCTTCTGAAGAGGTAACGGAAATGCCTCCCAGGAGACCTACCAGTGCTGGATGATCAGAGACTCGAAGGGGGTCGTGCTTCCAGGGTTATCGACGGCGATGACCGTAAAGACGCTTGCCATCGGCAAAGATAGACGAACACATTGGGTGGCAATCCTCCGAGTGCCGGTCGAGGCCACGCTGGCCATCAGGCCGGTGTTGGCGGGGGCGGCCAAGTAGCCCGAGCTAGCCGCAAATGGCCTCAGGGGACACCTTGAATCCAGCCATTTAGTTTCTGAGTGCCCGGTATAATCCCCCCGCCTTTCAGGCGGGCCGCTTTTAGCCTCAGCGTTGCAAAACAAGGAGATCGCGGAATGCCGGAGAGGCGCCCGCGGGGTTTGGCCACCAAGTTCCTCGACGGGCGGGTTGCCAAGAATCGCTAGACCGTGTGGGATGCAGGCGACCGATCAGCTCGCGACTTAATGTGGCGAACTTGCGGGCCCTCAAGCGCGATCCTCAACCGGTATGCTCTTCAGGCGGCTTTCGGCCATTTCCCGGGCGGTTCCCTGGGAACACCTCTCCTTGGGGCAAAGTCGATTAACTTGTGTGCCCACGGCAATAGCTGTTCCGACGCTAAAGCGTTAAATTCCAGGGTTTGGAGACAGAGTCCCCACTTGTGACCATCGGTCTGACGGTGCCAGGCTGGTTTTCAGACGTCCCCTAATGGCGGGTTTTGGGTGTCCCCCAAGGCAAATGGCACGTTGGTAAGGGCTGCGGTGCGATTTCGCAGAGTGTGGTAGGGCGCTCCGACATAAACATCAACCGCCAGTGCACTTGGAGCCGCATGCAGGACGCGGATGTAGGCAGCCGCCCTATCCTGCGGCAGAATGTCGTGTGTTTGGCGACAATTAGAGCGATACCCGTCTTAATGGAGGCGTTCTGTAAACCCGAACTACCGGCCCCGTATTAAGCGGACTGCAAACTACGTTTGTCCCAGCTCAGGGCCCCGTCAATGCATGCGCTTGTCGTCGATCTCGCCGAGGCTCTAT
>JANXMS010000631.1 GCA_025354525.1 Acidobacteriota bacterium | reverse complement strand
GCGGCGATGACGATGCCGGCGGGTTACTTCGTCGACTGGGGCGGCCAGTTTGAGAACCAGGAGCGGGCGACGAAGCGGCTGTTGCTGGTGCTGCCGGCGTCGCTGGCGCTGATTTTTGGGTTGCTATATTTGACGTTCAACTCGCTCCGGCAGGCGATGCTGATTTTGGCGAACGTGCCGTTTGCGCTGGTGGGCGGGGTGGCGGCGCTGTGGCTGCGGGAGATGAATTTGAACCTGTCGGCGTCGATTGGGTTTATCGCGTTGTTTGGCGTGGCGGTGTTGAACGGGATCGTGATGGTGAGCCAGATCAACCGATTGATGGAGGAGACCGGGGACGAGGAGCACGCGATACGAGCGGGGGCGGCGTCGCGGTTGCGGCCGGTGTTGATGACGGCGCTGGTGGCGGCTTTGGGCTTTTTGCCGATGGCATTATCGACGTCGGCGGGGTCAGAGGTGCAGCGGCCGCTGGCGACGGTGGTGATTGGCGGCTTGGGCTCTTCGACG
The DNA here is from genome assembly GCA_025354525.1 of Acidobacteriota bacterium. GTDB lineage: Bacteria > Acidobacteriota > Terriglobia > Bryobacterales > Bryobacteraceae. The sequence continues at coordinate 8,184 of JANXMS010000631.1, read as the reverse complement.
GTGTTGACGTTGTTCCTGCTGCCGGCGATGTACGGTTGGTTTAGGCCCAGAGTTCGTCAATAGGCATGTAGATTCCGTCGGCGGCGTCGGGGACGTGCGACCTTTGACGCGGTTCCTGCCGCCGGCGATGTACGGATGGTTTAGGCCCAGAGTTCATCAATAGGCATGTAGAGACCGTCGGCGGCGTCGGGGACGTATTCGAAGGTACGACCGAAGGGCGTATCGAGTTGCTTGGTCCAATCGATGCCGAGGGCGGAGTAGACGGTGGCTTCGACGTCTTCGGGGCGGATGTAGCGGTTGGCTTTCCAGCCGTAGTTGCCGTTGTCAACGTCGCTGCCGGTGGAGTTCGTCGCACCGAGGGCACGGCCGCCTTTGACGCCGCCGCCGGCGAAGGCGGCGAACTGTTGGAGGTAGTGGTCGCGGCCGCCGGTGTTGGAGAGACGACCGGTGGTGCGGCCGAATTCGCCGACCATGACGACGAGGGTTTCCTTGAGCGAGCCGTTGGCGGCGAGGTCGGCAAGGAGGGTGCCGACGCCATCGTCGAAGACCTTGCCGAGGGTGTAGAGGTTGTTGCCGGTGGGGGTGTCGGTGCCGTAGATATCGTTGTGATGGTCCCAGTTGCCGATGTTGATTTGGATGAAGCGGGTGCCTTGGTTGGCGGCGAGGACTTGCTTGGCAACGAGGCAGGCGTTGCCGAAGGCGTTGTTGCCGTAGCGGGTGCTGTCGGCGGTGGAGTAGGTGAAAGCGGTGGTGACGGCTGAGTTGAACATCATGCCGTTGGCGGCGCTGTAGAAGGCATCGTAGTCGCTGTAGCTCTTGTTCTCGGCGCGGAGGGATCCATCGAAAGCGCGGAGGAACTTGAGTCGGCTATCGTGACGGGTTTGGCCGTCGGTGTTGGACGTGTTGGGAATGCCGGTGGTAGCGGGGGTGAGCTTGAAGGGGGCGTAGGTGGCGGAGAAGTAGCCGGAGCCGGCGGCGTTGCCCGCGTTGAGGGCGAGGAAGGTGGGGAAGACCTGGCTGGGGGTGCGTTCCTTTTCTTTTTCCAGGGCGACGACGCTGCCGATGTGGGGGGCGACGTCGCCGAGGGCGGCGGCGGGGGAGCGGCCGATTTGCGTCCAGGTTTGGGCGAGCGAATGGACGAGAGCCCAACTGCGCATGGAACGGACGACGGCGATGTTGCCGAGTTGGCCGCCGATTTTAGGCAGGAGGCCGGTGGGCCAGTAGATGCCGTTGACGGTGGCGGGGTTGAAGTTGGAGGGGGTGACGCCGCTCGTCATCTTGAGGTCGAAGGTATCGACGTGGGAGGGGGCACCGGTCATCAGGATGAAAATGACATTTTTGGCTTTGTTCTGGGTGGTGACGGTCGGGCGAGTGTCTGCCGCGCGGAGGGGGAGACCGGCGAGATAGGAGCCGGTGACGCCGGAGCCGAGCACTTCGAAGAAGTTGCGGCGGGAGAGATGGGGGGCGGATGAGAATGGGCGATGCATGGCTGGCTCCTTAGTAGTTGAAGAGAAAGTCGACTTTGTTGAAGAGTGACCAGAGCAGGTCTTCGGCAGCCTGGGTGCGGTTTCCGGTGCGGAGTTGGGCCAAAGCGGCCGTACGTTCGGCGTCGGTGGGGACGCGGGAGAGGACGGTGAGGAAGAGGGTCTGGGTGATCTCTTCATCGGACTTGGTGAGATTCTTGACGAGGAGAAGACTGGCATTGGCGCCGGTGCCGGTGCCGCGAATGCGGGTCATCACAAGCGGGTCGTTCATGAGGCCGAGGGCTTGGGAGATGGAGCCTTCGGCGCGGCGTTCCTCTTCATCGCGGTCGCCGCGGAGGAAGGCGTCGAGGAAGCGGGAGACGGCACCGCCGCGGTCGGGGTTGCCGATTGGCTCCGGATTCTTCATGGCGTAGTTGACGGTGGCGAGACCGGGGTAGCTGCGGCTGAGATCGTAAGAGCCGAGGACGCCGCTGGCCATGGTTAGAGAGTCGTGGATCTCTTCGCCCCAGAGGCGGCGGACTAGCTTGCGGGCGAAGAGCGGCTCCCACTGCGGGTCCCAGGTGCCGGGGTAGCGGGAGGACATTTGATAGGCCTCGCTGGAGGCGAGTTGCTTCATGAGCCACTTGATGTTGTAGCCGTTGTCGACGAAGGCTTGGGCGAGTTCGTTGAGCAGGCGGGGATGGGTGGCTTGGAGGGTCCAGCCTTCGGGCGGCGGATTGTCGGGATCGAGACGGGCGGGGTCGAAGCCGTCGGAGGGGGTGACGAGGGCGCGGGTGAAGAACTGCTCCCAGAGGTAGTTAACGATGGCGCGGGAGAATTGGAGGTCCGTGGTGACCTCGCGAGCGAGGGCGGTGCGGTAGGATTCGCCCGAGCGCGGGCCGCGGCCGGAGAAGGCGTAGGACGGTGCAATCGTGGTTTGGGTGCCGATGGCGGCGCGGGCGGGCCGATTGCCTGTGGTCGTGTTGAGTTGGTAATCGAAGCGGATGGCGGTGGAGTCTTCAATGGTCCACTTATAGGGGTTGAAGCTATCGGTGTTAATGGGGCGGCGGACGGAGAGCGTACGGGAGAGAAAGCTAGCCATGCCCCAGGCTTGGAGTCGGGTGGCTGATTTGCCCCAGACGGAGAGGGTATCGAGGTGGCCGCGACCGTTGTGGCAAAGGATGCAGTTCAGGTGCGACATGCCGAGGAAGACCTTGGCGATGTCGGCGACTTGCCCATCGTAAACGTCTTGGATGGGGCCGCCGGTGACGTAAGCTCCAGCGAGATAGTTGAGGTCGCCCTGGACGTAGCTATCGGTGCCGGAGGCGACGATGAGTTCGGTCGCCATTTGGTTGTAGGGCTTGCCGGATTGGAGCGAGGTGCGGATCCAATCATTGAAGGCGACGACGCCGGAGGGGAAGCGCAGGATTTGGGTATTGCGCTGGTTGTTCTTGTAGAGGTCGCCGAAGAACATGGTCCACTTGTCGGTCCATTCCGGTTTGGCGAGGAGTTCGTCGATGAGGAGTTCGCGCTTGTTGGAACGGGTGTCGGCGAGGAAGGTATTGAGGCGGGAGACGTCGGGGATGCGGCCGGTGAGGTCGAGGGAGAGGCGGCGGAGGAACTCAGAATCGGAGGAGCGATCAGCGGGGGAGACGCCTCTGTCCATTAGGGTTCCGTAAACATGGCGATCGATGAGAGGAAGTTGGTCGAATTGGAACTGTGAGTTCGTGCGACTGCCTCCGGGGACGAAGTTGGTAAGCGAGTTGACGATCTGGGCGGTAAGGGCGCTGCGACGGAAGTCGGGAAGGGCGTTTTTGCCTGCGCTGGCGATGCGGTCGTGCTGTGGGCCGAAGAAGGCGCACTCGACCGGTTCGGATTGGGCGGGCAGCAGGCCGGTGGTAAAAGCGATCAGACTGAGGAGAATTGGGGTCTTCATGATTTGTCCCTGGGGGGCGGTCGAATATCGAAACACTGTTGCGGGAATGGAGTTTCTATTGCAAGGTCACTAAACTATGCCTATGCCTACACATCGACTCATCGTAGCCCTTACTCTTATCGGCTCGGAATTTCTGCTCGCGCAGGCTCCTTCCAACACAACTTTAAATGGGAAGTACTTTGCGCGCCACCTGTTGATGACGACGACGGCGGCTGGGGCGGTGGGCGAGATGCGCACCTTCTATGGTTCGTTGACGTTCAACGGGGCGGGGGCGTACAGCTTTGTCGGATCGCAGATAGTGGGCGCGGCGGCGCCGGTGGCGATGAGCGGGAGCGGGTCCTATACCGTGCGAAGTACGGGATACGTGACGTTGTCGAACTTGCAGCGGGCCGGGAGCGAGATCTATGCCGGGATTGGGCCGGGGGCGGTGGTGGGCTCGACGACGGAGGGGAGCGGCGGGGTGGCGGACCTGTTTATCGCGGTGCCGGCTCCGGCGGGGGCGGTGAATAATCAGAGTTTGACGGGGGTTTATCAGGGGCAGACGCTGGAGTTTCCGGGGGGGTCGGCGGTGAGCATGCGGAACACGAGCTTCCGGCTGAACGCGGGGGGGAACGGGAGCTTTGGGGACGTGAGCGTGAACGGGAAGGCGGTGAACTTGGGGGACCGGGCGACGACGCAGACGGTGGCGGCGGCATCGTATTCGTTGACTGGAGACGGGAGCGGGACGGCGAACTTTCCATTGGGCACGGGGCTGACGGCGACGACGCAACTGCTGAGCGGCGGTCGGGCGGTGTATTTATCGGCCGATGGGAACATTCTGTTGGGCGGGTCGACGACGGCGGCGGGGCATGATCTGTTTGTGGCGGTGAAGGGGTTTACGGGGACGGCTTCGGCGGCAAGTATGCGGGGCTTGTATTTCCATGGGGGGCTACGGTACGAGGCGGGTCGGGCGGGGAACTATGCGGGGGCGAGCAGTGCGAACGGGACGGGACGGATTGTATCGAGTCGGCGGGTGCGGCAGGCGGAGGGGGTGCTGGATTTGACGGGGGTGAACAGCTACAGCTTGACGGCGGACGGGACGGGGTCGCTCGAACTGAACCGGCTGCGGCTAGGGAGCGGGGGGGAGCTTTACGCGGCAAGCGGGGTATCGGCGGTGGACAACAACAACTACGAGTTGCTTCTGGGAGTGCGGGCAATCCCAGCGACGGGGACGGGGGTATTCATCAACCCGCAGGGGGTGTTGAACGCGGGGAGCTTTGCGCCGGTGGGGGCGCCGTTGTCGCCGGGGTCGTTCTTTACGATCTTCGGGGGAGGGCTTTCGTCGGCAACGACGGTGGCGACGAGTCTACCGTTCCCGACGACATTGAACGGGGTGCAGGTGCTCGTGAACGGTACGGCGGCACCGCTGTACTTTGTGAGCGCGGGGCAGATCAGCGCGCTGGTGCCGTTTGGGGCGACGGGGGCGACGGCGACGTTGCAGGTGGTGAATGGGACGGTGCGGTCGAACTCAGTGGAGCTGCCGTTGGGGCGGACCTCTCCGGGGATCTTTACGATTCCGTCGGCGGGGATAGGGCCGGCGGCGCTGCTGCGGGCGGATTTCAGCTTGATTAGCCCGACGAGCGGGGCCCGGCGAGGGGACACGGTGCAGCTGTTTTTGACGGGGCTGGGGGCGGTGAGCCCGGCGGGCCGGGACGGAGCGGCGGCATCGGCGAGCCCGTTGAGTTTGGTGACGGCGGACGTGAAGGTTTATGTGGGGGGTCGGCAGGCGACGGTGCTGTTTAAGGGCTTGGCACCGGGGTTGGCCGGGCTGTATCAGATCAACTTCACGATCCCGATGAATGCACCCACGGGACCGGGCGTGGCGCTGGCGATTGAGACGCCGGACGCGTTTCACGACATGGCGGACATTCCGATAGCGAACTAGAGCGATACCCGCCTTAATGGAGGCGTTCTGGAAACCCGAACTACCGGCCCCGTATTAAGCGGACTGCAAACTACGTTTGTCCCAGCCCAGGGCCCCGTCAATGCATTCGCTTGTCGTCGATCTCGCCGAGGCTCTCTCCCCCTTCCTCTCTCCCGACATTGCTCCTGATCTCTTCAGACGTCGGGGATTTGCCCTCTGTTAAGTCAAGACTTGCTATAGGCGGAGCGCCCGGACACACTTCGGGCGTGCCGGTTATTTTGACAAGGTCGCAATCTCGGGGGAAACTACTCTGCTGGCTGGGTTAGGCCGCAATCGGTGGCTTGACCCGGCCGAAGCGGATGAGCAAATCCTCAATATCGTAATTTGGGGCCAAACGTTGCATAAAGTCCTTATCTTCCAAGAAATTAAGGACATAGGGCGGCGGGACAAAGCTAGGTTCCTTTTTTGCTTGGTCGGCCAAGGCGAGCAGTTCAGCGACGACTTCCGGGGTCGGCCCGGGATCCTCCAACGCATTCGAGTCGGCGGAGATATCAACAGGTTCCGGCGGCTGCAACGGGAACAACTTTCTGGATTGTGCCAGGAGCTTCATTAACTTTTCGTAGGCTTGGAGATGCGCCTTTTTATTGCGCTCGATGGTACGGAAAAGTTCCTTCTGCGTGGTAGCCCGTTTGTGACCGTTGAGAAACTGGGTGTCCATGTCGATATCGGGATACTCTCGGAGGACGGTATCGAGTTCTTCTTGCATGGCTCTCGTGTAGAGCGATGTATTTCGATCGAAGCTGAACATTTCGGAGACCATGCGGCGGACGTAGCCTTGTTCGACTTCCGAGTCTGGCTTGAACTTTCGGTAGTGCGCTTGGAGACCGCGGAGGTAATCTTCCCGGTCGTCGGTCGAGATCAAGTTGTAGAAAGAGGGAAGATCCTCTTTGTGTAACTCGACGTGCAGACCGGTGGTGATCGCATTCATTGAGCTGCGATATTTGCCGGCGGGCGAAACGGGACCTTTGCTTTTTCGTCCGTTTTGCCGAGATGCTTCGGCGCGACGTTGCTTATTTTCATCAGAAAGTGATTGGGACATAGTCGTACTCCGTTGCTTAGAGAATAGGGGAGGGCAACGGGGCGATCTGTTTGGAGTCAGGCGGCTATGTTTTGTATCTGATTGATGGTGAACGGGTTGTGCGTTTAAAATATTTTCGAACACCTTGTGATGCGCGAGTTCTCACTCTTGTCGCGGGTCGATTTACTGCTTTTTCTTCCGGCCAGCGGCGGCCGCGCCCGGTAGCCAGGCGGGAGGTGCCTGTTCTTTGTTCCACGCTTCCCACGCCGTTCTGAGCTCGGTTACCTTTTCCGGATGTTTCGCGCTCAGATCGGTCGATTCGCTTTTGTCGGCGACCAGATTGTAAAGATGTACGGGGCCTACGGCTATTTTGGGTAGGGCAGTGGCGGGTAGCATTTTTTCTTCGGGCGCTTGGACCAACTTCCAGTCGCCTTTGCGGATGGCCCATTGCGGACCAAATCGCCAGTAGAGAGTCTCGTGCGGGCGACCCGCGGCCTTGCCTTCGAAGTAAGGGAGCAGATTCACTCCGTCCAGCTTCCACTCCTTCTTCACAGAGCCGCCTGCGGCAGCCAATGCTGTCGGTTGGATGTCGAGTTGGATTACGGGATGGTCGTAGACTTTCCCGGCGGGGAGGCGCCCTTTCCATTGCACCAAGAAGGGCACGCGGACGCCGCCTTCCCAGGTGGACGCTTTGTAGCCTTTGAGCGGGGTGTTGTCGGTGCGCTTGCCCGGCTGGGGGCCACCGTTGTCGCTGAGGAAGAAGACGAGGGTGTTCTGTTCGAGGTTCAAGGCACGCAGTTTGGCGAGTATCTTGCCGACGCCGTCGTCGAGTTCGGAGGTGATGGCCGCTTGCAACTGGCGTTCCTCGGTGGGGGCGCTTTTGAACTTATCGATGGTTTCTTGCGGTGCCTCCGAGGGGGCGTGGACGGCGTTCCAGGCCATATAGAGAAAGAACGGACGGTCCTTGTTCGCTTCCATAATCTCGGTCACGCGTTGGGCATAGGCGCGGGTCGTGTAGAACTTGGGATCTTCGACGCGCTTGGCTTCGGTCTCGACGCGGGAGTCGACGAACTGGGGAGGATGGTAGTAGCTGGTGTTGGCGACGGTGCCATAAAACTCATCGAAGCCGCGCTTCGTGGGGCGAAATTCGGGGGCGTGGCCGAGGTGCCATTTGCCGACGGCATAGGTCGCGTATCCGAGGTCCTTCAGGCGCTGGGCGATGGTCGTTTCGGTGAGGGCCAGGCCGAACGCCGGGTTGGCGGGGGCCGGATTGAACTCGTGGCCGAATCGCGTTTGATAACGGGCGGTCATGAGGCCGGCGCGGGTGGGGCTGCAATAGGGGCCCGAGACGTAGCCATTGGAGCAGCGGATGCCGTTCTTAGCGATCGAGTCGATGTGGGGAGTTCGCATCTCGTTGGATCCGTGGAAGCTCACATCGTGATAGCCCATGTCATCACCGAGGAGGACAATTATGTTTGGCTTGCGATCGGCCGCGCGGCCGATGCTGGCGGCGGCTAGGGAGGCGAGGAGGGCTCTTCGGGTCATCATTTCAGGCAAGAGCTTATCAGAATTTGGGGAACGCAGGGTTCGACGGCAACATCGACGGCAAATGGAGTGTTGGGAATGAGTGAATTTCCTGGTTTGCCGCTGCGTTGTGGCCCGTTAGAGCGATACCCGCCTTAATGGAGGCGTTCCGGAAACTCGAACTACCGGCCCCGTATTGGGCGGACTGCAAACTACGTTTGTCCCAAGCTCAGGGCCCCGTCAATGCATGCGCTTGTCGTCGATCTCGCCGAGGCTCTAT
>JANXMS010000564.1 GCA_025354525.1 Acidobacteriota bacterium | reverse complement strand
GGACGCTGGAGTCGATCACAGCCTGGATCGACAAGCATCTGCGGTTGAAGGTGAATGCCGCCAAAAGCGGAGCAGGGAGGGTGGAGGAACGTAAGTTCCTAGGCTTTCGACTGGATCGCGAAGGGCGGATAGGAATAGCGCGGGAGAGCATATCGAGATTCAAGACAAAAGTGCGAGAGATGTGGAATGCGCGGCGAAGTGTCACGAGCAATCAACTCCGTGACGGTTGGAGCCGCCTGGTGCGAGGTTGGTGGGGATACTACCGGCTGACCGAGCAACGCAGGCCAATCTTCGAACTGGAACCTTGGATACGTCGACATATCCGGAAATGTTTCTGGCAACGGTGGCATAAACCCCGAGGCCGGGAACGTGCGATGAGGCAACTGGGAGTGCCTCCCAAGACGCTGAAGATCGCGCACAGTAGCCGAGGTGCGTGGCGTATGGCCATGGCCTTGAATACTGTCTTGGGAAACGCTACGCTCCGACGCTACGGCTTTCTCATGCCATCCGATCTTGCGGTGACCTAACGCCGCCGGGTTCAACCGCCGAATGCGGAAAACCGCATGTCCGGGGGTGTGGGAGGGTGGCCGAGCCAAAATCCCGGCCACTCGACCCGATTTAAGGTTTTTGGTGATGACCGGGGCGGGCTTGAAGCCGATGCCGGTCGCGAAGTTGCCGGGTACGGGGGAGCCGCCGTTTTAACTGGTGCCGGCTAGTTCGGTCGTGTGGCCGACGCCATAAGAGTAAATATTTGTGCCGGACCAAGAGCGAGTCGAGTTCCAGGGAGTGGCCTGGGTTTTGTGCATCAGGAACTGCTTTCCTTTGGGCGTGATATCGGCCGAAGGCAGGTTGACGATGGCTTGTTGGGCGTGCGGGGACAATCCGAGCAGGAGCGCCAAGGGCAGTTTGAAGATAAATTGTGGGATGGGTGAGAGAAAACGGAGAGGGAGCCGTCAGGATAGCAGGCGCTTGAGGCCGAGCCACTGTTGCTGCCAGAAGCCTTGGCCATAGTTTTGATCGTCGTCGATGCCGGTGGGGGGATAGAGGCGCGAGAAATTCGCGGTGCCGAAGAGGATGTCCCAGATAGGGAAGACGGTGGCGAGGTTGCAGGTTTGGTTTTGATGGAGGGCGTGGTGAGTGCGATGGAAAAGGGGGCTGACCAGGAGCCGGTCTCCGATGCGACCGAAGCTCATGCGGATGTTGGCGTGGGAGAGGCTTTCGAGGGCCCCGGTGGCGAGAGTGACCATTAGAAACTGAGCAGGGGGGACGCCGATAGCAAGGGCAAGGAGCGCACGGAGGAGGGCGGCGATGGCTTGGCCGAGGAGGTGTTCGCGCTCGTCGGACCAGAAGGTCATTTGGCGTTGGGAGTGGTGCACGCTGTGCAGAGCCCACCAGCGGCGAAAGGTGTGTTCGCCCCGATGTCGCCAGTAGTCGAGGAGGTCGAAGAGGAGGAGGTAGGCGATGAGGGCTAGCCAGGTTCGGTTTTGAAGCGGGGGGAGGAGGTCTTCGAGGTTGGGGGGAATAATGTCGCGGAGGCGGAGGGCGGCGTGAAGAGCGTCGACGGCGGGTTGGAGGATGATGAAGAAGAAGATGGGGAGGATGCCGAGACGGGCGAGGAGGGTGTAGAGCACGTCGACGCGGGTGGCGGCGTGGTCTGGCCAGCGTTCGACGGGGAAGAGGGCTTCGAGGGGGCGGAGGAGGGCCCAGAGGAGGGTGACCTCGACGGCCCCCAGGAGGAAGAGTTCGGACCACTCGTAGGCGAGTTCGGCCCAGGCCATGAGTTCGTAGCGAAACAGGAGGGGCTGGAGGAGCGCCGCGTAAAGCCAGGAATGCAGTTCCGTGAAAAATTCAACCATTAGCGCTAAAACTAGTTTAGCCGCTTACAATAACTGAAGCGATGAAACTGAAGGCAGTGATCACGGCGGCCGCGCCTGGACAGCGGCATATTTTGCACCAGACGTTGGCGGCGGTCGAAGACCGGAGGCCGACGATGGGCGCGTTTCTGCTGGAGTTAGTGGCAGGGGCGGTGGATGAGATTGGGATTGTGATTCCGGCGGGCGACCGGGCGGCGTTTGAAGCGCTGTTTGCGGGGAGCGGGCGACGGATTACGCTGATTGAACAGGCCGAGGCGCGAGGGTATTCGCAGGCGATTTACCAAGCTCGGGAGTTTGTGGGTAAGGCACCGTTTCTGCATTTGGTGGGCGACCATTTCTACTTGGCGGATCACGGTCCGGTGAGCCAGTTGACGGCCGAATTGGTGGCGATTCACGAGGCGGAAGGGTGTAGTGTAAGTGCGGTGTTGCCGACGCGCGAGGGATTGCTGCCGTATTTCGGAGCCGTGGGCGGGGCGGCTTTGGGCGACCATTTGTATCAGGTGGAGACGGTGCTTGAAAAGCCGACGCCGACGCAGGCGGAGCGGGAGCTAGTGGCGGCGGGATTGCGGCAGGGCCACTACCTTTGTTTCTTTGGAATTCACCTGTTTTCCACGGGCTTGATGGACATTTTGCACGAGCATCAGTTGGCCGCCGGAGCGCTACCGACGTTGTCGCAAGCGTTGCAAATTCTGGCTCGGCAGGAGCGCTACTTGGCAAAGGTCTTGCCGGGTCGACGGTTCGATTTGGGGAGTAAGTATGGCTTATTGCAGGCGCAGTTAGCTTTGGGACTACGGAGCGCGGATCGGGAAGAGATCTTGACGTTGATGCTGGAGTTGACCGCGCGATGACGTTGGTAGATCGGATCGTCAAAGGGACCCACGAGCCGCTCGAGGAATGGGCGGCGGGGAAGTCGCTCGAAGAGTTATTGGAGGGGGCGAGCCGGTTGGAGGCGTTTCGACGGGACGCCACGAATTTGTATGCGCGTGTGCGGGCGCTTGTGTTTTTAGCGACGTTGCATCGGTTCTACATCAGTGCCGCGGTTCGGGGAACGGCGTTGATTCCGTATGTGGCGATTGAGCAGATTCGGGATCGTCGATTTGAGCAGGCGGTAGCGGAGTTGTTGGGTACGGGGGAGACAAGTGGGGCGTTGAGCAGTGCGTTGGCGACGGCGTATCGGGGGCTGGCGTTTCAGACGTTGGCGGACCAGGTGCGGCAGAGTGTGCGGCGTTTTCCGGGCAATCAGTGGATGTTTCGGACGGGACACGTAGGCGACTATCCGTTGCGGTTGGATGAAGCGCTGCGGACGGCGGGGCCCTATGCGCTGTTGCATGAGACGACGCCGGTGCGAATGGATTTGACGCATAGCGCGTGGAGCGACATCTTCTTTTTGGCGATGGACTATCCGGAAGGGGCGCGGGTGATTAACATCTCCGTGGACTTGGCCGTGCGGGGGAGTGGCACCGTGCCGCGGCCGCCGGTGGAAGGCTTTCTGCGAGTGATTGATGAGCCGGTGCTGCGCTTAGTAAGCGTGGATTTGGGCGCGTCGACGGACGTGACGACGCTGGATGAGGTGTTTGATTTTGCACGAGATTATTTGGGGCTGTTGAAGGCAGCGGTGATTGCGAGCGGCTTGATTCCCGCGGGATTAGAGGGGAGCGGGCAGAAGTTAGAGGCGGTGTTGGGGCGGCTGATCGGACGATCAGGATGTGGCATCGAGATTATCAGCCAGGTGAACGACATTCCGAAGGGAAGCCGGTTTGCGGTGAGCACGAACCTGTTGGCGTGTTTGATTTCGCTGTGCATGCGCGCGACGCGACAGATTGGGGCGTTGACCGGGCCGCTAGTCGAGGTGGATCGGCGGCAGGTGGCGGCACGGGCGATTTTGGGGGAGTGGTTGGGCGGGAGCGGAGGCGGTTGGCAGGACTCGGGGGGCGTGTGGCCGGGGATTAAGTTGATCTCGGCGGAGGTGGCGACGGCGGGGGATCCGGAGTTTGGGGTGAGCCGGGGTCGGTTGTTGCCTCG
>JANXMS010000541.1 GCA_025354525.1 Acidobacteriota bacterium | reverse complement strand
CCGATTGCCACGGCGTCCGCGAACGCGCCCACGCCGACGGCTCCGTCGCCCTCGTCCCCTCCCCTGCCGAACTAAAACGCCTCCGCCTCGCCCTCCGCCGCAGCGGCGTAAAAAGCGTCGCCATCTGCTTCCTCCACGGCTGGCAAGTCACCGCCAACGAACGCCTCGTCGCCGACTCCCTCGCCGACGAGTTCTTCCTCTCCGTCTCCCATCAAGTCGCCCCCGAGTTTCGCGAATACGAACGCGCCGCCACCACCGTCGTCAACGCCTACGTCGGCCCCCTCATGGACTCCTACCTCGGCGCTCTCGGCCGCCCCGTCCAAATCATGCAATCAAACGGCGGTCTCATCGCCGCCGAAGAAGCCCGCCGCCACCCCGTCCGTACCATCCTCTCCGGCCCCGCCGGCGGCGTCATCGGGGCGGTCGGTGCCGCTAAAGCCTCCGGCATCACCCGCATCCTCGGCTTCGATATGGGCGGCACCTCCACCGACGTCTCCCTCGCCGAAGGCACCCCCCGCATGACCGTCGAAGCCTACGTCGACGGCCTCCCCCTCCGCGTCCCCATGCTCGATATCCACACCGTCGGCGCCGGCGGCGGCTCCCTCGCCCGCATCGACGAAGGCGGCCTCCTCCGCGTTGGCCCCGAAAGCGCCGGTGCCGACCCCGGCCCCGCCTGCTACGGCCGTGGCCTCAGTCCCACCGTCACCGACGCTCAAGTCGTCCTCGGCCGCATCGCCGCCGACCAACTCGCCGGCGGAACTCTCTCCCTCGATCCGGCCCGCGCTGCCGCTGCCGTAGCCTCTCTAGGCCTCGGCCTAGAAGCCGGAGCAGCCGGCATCATCCGCGTCGCCAACGCCAGCATGGAACGCGCCATCCGCGCCGTCAGCGTCGAACGTGGCTACGACCCGAGAGCTTTCACCCTCCTCGCCTTCGGTGGTGCCGGCGGCCTCCACGCCTGCGAAATAGCCGCTTCCCTCGGCATCACCCAAGTCCTCGTCCCCCAATTCGCCGGTGCCCTCTCCGCCCTCGGCATGCTCCTCGCCGACAACGTCCGCGACGCCGCCGCCGGCGTCCTCGGCCGCACCGATTACGAAGCCGCCTTCGCCACCCTGGAATCCCATGCCGCCCCCGGAAAACTCGAACGCTACGCCGACGTCCGCTACGCCGGCCAAAGCTACGAACTCACCATCCCCTGGTCCAAACGCCTCGCCCAATCCTTCGCCGCCGCCCACGAAAAAATGTACGGCTACAAAATCCCCGGCCGACCCATCGAGGTGGTCACCGTCCGCCTCCGATCCATCGTCAAGGTGAAGCCCCCCAAACTCCGCCATCCCGGCCGCCAACGCGCCGAACCCTCCGCCCGACCCGTCTGGGTCGACGGAAAATTTCGCCACGTACCCACCTGGCAGCGCAATCAAATCACCGCCGTCCCCACGCCCGGCCCCGCCCTAGTCCTCGACTACGGCTCGACTACGTTCATCCCGCCCGGCTGGAGCTTTCGCACCGACTCGGCCGGTGGACTGCTTATTGCAGCGGACCGCTAGAGCCCGACTTCGGCTCCAGATGAATCTCGCCAAACGTCTGCTCATACTGGCGGACGTTGTCCTGCAAAACGTTCAGCAAGGCTTTCGCCTGCTGTGGACTCAAATACACGCCCTGAAAATTCTGTATATGCACAGCATCCGGCGCATTCTGCGTCGCAATCCCGAACATCAACAAAAAGTCCCAAAGGTTGGGCCGAATCTGCACGCTATTCGCGTAACCTTCGCGGTAGTCGGGCCCGTTTATTAGTGAAATCTTCGGGCCAGACACAGGGTGCATAAGAAATAATGGCGGAGACGACGGGGGTCGAACCCGCGACCTCCGACGTGACAGGCCGGCGCTCTAACCAACTGAGCTACGTCTCCGCAAGGTCAATCACTAGCCTAGCAAAACATCCGCCTTCTCGCAAGCATTTACACTAAAGAGAGTGAAACAGACTGTAATCGTCCTCCTCCCCCTCCTCGCCCTCTCCTGCGCCGAACCCTCCAAACCCCGCCCCGCCGCCCACCATCCCCCGAAAATCACCCATTTCTATACCACCGCCAACCCCGTCCCCCGCGGTTCCGCCGCCACCCTATGCTACGGCACCGACAACGCCACCGAGGTCGCCCTCGCCCCTTACGACGACACCCTAAAACCCGCCCTCAACCGTTGCCTCTCCGTCACTCCCACCCGCCCCACCGAGTACACCCTCACAGCCAAGGGCCTCGGCGGCCAAGTCCAGCAGACGATCAAGCTTGACGTCGGTGCCCCCGCCACCTCTGCCGCCGTGTTAATCACCAATTTCACAGTCATCGGCAGCTCCAAAGTTGCCCCTGGAACCCGCGTCCAGTTCTGTTACTCGACCCGCCCCGAAGTCGTCAGCGTCTCGGTCGCTCCGCCCGCCTCGGTCCACCTCCGCCCCGGAAGTAACCAGTGCTTCGTCGCTCCCATCCCCAGAACCACCACCCTCATCCTCAACGCCGAGGACCGCAATGGCAACGCGGATCGCATGCAAGTCACCGTTTCGGTCGGCCAATAGCGTATTCTAGTAAGCGAGGGGCGGTTAGCTCAGCCGGTTAGAGCACCTGCTTTACACGCAGGGGGTCCACGGTTCGAATCCGTGACCGCCCACCATCTCGCTTCGGGTTGATATATGCTGTGCTTATGCCGATAAGCCTCTTAAATGCCTGAGCGCAGCCGGTCTTTCCGTCTCTTGATCCGCCTACTCGCCATTGGGACGTTCGCCCTGCTCACCCACTGCTCTTGGGCCCCCCAAGACGATCAACGCATTTATCGCATCGGCGTCGATAACTCCCTGCCCTATCATCGCTGGGTCCCCGGCGTCGGTGCCCAGGGCTACTCCGTGGAAGTCCTTTCCGAAGCTGCCCGCCGCAAACGCATCAAGCTGGAGTGGCTCAATCTTTCCATGGGGCCCAAGCACTCGTTCGATAACGGCCTCGTCGACCTCTGGCCTCTCCTCTCCGTCCGCGCTGGAACCGAGTGGGGCTACCCAATGGGCCACCCCTGGATGCAAAACTACTACGCCATCGTCCATCGGACCCCGCGGAGCCCGATGGGAACACCGCGAAAATGGCCATCACCCAACTCCCCTTCATGCGTTCCTTGGCCGCCCGCCGCTATCCCAATACCGTCCAAATTCCCTTCGCCGACCGCTACCAAGCCATGTCCGCCTTTTGCCGCGGAGAGGCCGATTCCACCTTCCTCGAAGTCCGCCTCCTCGAACCCCTCCTCCTCACCCGCCCCCCGGAATGCCGGGACGTTGCCATCCGTGTCCAAGTCATCCCCGATTCCGTCCAGATTCTCGCCACCGGCTCCACCGCCGAAGCCGCCCCCGTCGCCGACCTCCTCTGGCAAGGCATTCAGGAACAGCTCGACGATGGCTCCATCGGTCGCGCCGCCGACCGCTGGTTCCTCTTCTCAAGCACCGAACAAATCGTCATGACCCAGTTGCGCGAAGCACGCCGCCGAAACGTCCTCATGCTCGCCCTCGTCATCAGCCTCGTTGTATTCATCCTGGCGCTCTTCTACGTCGTCCGTCGCATGCGCACCGCCCGCCAAGCCGCCGAACATGCCAACCGCACAAAATCCGAGTTCCTCGCTAACGTCAGCCACGAAGTCCGTACCCCCATGAATGGCGTCCTCGGCATGCTCGATCTCCTCGCCGACACTCCCCTCTCCTCCGAACAGCGCGCCCACGTCGATACCGTTCGCGAATCCGCCGAACTCCAACTCGCCATCCTCAACGACCTCCTCGACTCCGCCAAAATCGAGTCCGGCCGCATGCCCATCGAACGCGTCCCTCTTTCCCCCGCCGCCGCACTGAATCAGGTCGACCAAACCTACGGCCCCTCCGCCCGCGCCAAAGGCCTAGTCTGGCATGCCACCATCAGCCCCGACGTCCCCGCCTGGATCTACGGCGATCCCCTCCGCCTCCATCAAGTCCTCGTCAACCTCGTCAGCAACGCCATCAAATTCACCCATCAAGGCGAGGTCAGCCTTAGCGTCTCCTATCACGCAACCGGCGGCCAACCCACCCTCCAAGTCTCGGTCACCGACACCGGCCCCGGCCTCTCTCCAGCCATGCAGCAGCGCGTCTTTGAGAAATTCATCCAAGCCGATAGCTCCACCACCCGCCGCTACGGCGGCACCGGCCTCGGCCTCTCCATCGCCCGCCGTCTCGTCGAGCTGATGGAAGGCTCACTACACCTCACGAGCCAACTCGGCCAAGGGAGTTGCTTCACCTTCTCCATCCCCGCTGAACCAGCCCCCGTCGCCGTCACCGAATCCCAAAACGAACCCAGCTGCTCCTTCGCCGACATCCGGGTCCTAATCGTCGAAGACAACCTCGTCAACCAAAAAGTAGCCTCCGGTCTCCTCACCCGTATGGGAATCGCCGTCGACGTCGCCCGCAACGGCATCGAAGCCCTCGTCCTCTTCCGACCAGGCCACTACGCCGCCATACTCATGGACTGCCAAATGCCCGAAATGGATGGCTATGAAGCCACTCGCCGCATCCGCGCTCTCAAAACCGGCGGGAACATCCCCATCATCGCCCTCACCGCCGGGGCCAGCCCCGCCGAACGAGCCCAAGCCCTCGCCGCCGGTATGGACGCCTTCCTCCCCAAACCCGTCCGCTTCGCCGACCTCGAAGCCACCCTCCGTCGCGTACTCGTCACCAACCCACCAACTGCATCCGATCCATAATAATCCCGCCATACTCCTTCATCGCACCAGGTCGCCGCTTCCGCGGGGCCGGTAAACACGCCGCCAACCGCGCCGCCTGCTCCCGGCTCAACAACGAAGCCGGAATCTTGTAGTGATACCGCGCCGCCGCCTCCGCTCCAAATACCCCCGGCCCCCATTCCACTGAGTTCAAATACAACTCCAAAATTCTCTCCTTCCCCAACACCACCTCCGCCGCCGGCGCCAGCCCAAACTCCACCGCCTTCCGCACCGGGTTCCGATGCGTCGTGAAAAACAGGTTCTTCACAAGCTGCTGCGTAATCGTCGACGCCCCCCGCATCGACTTCCCCGTCGCCACCTTTGCCAACTCCTCCCAATCTATCCCAAAATGCTGCGGAAACCGCCCATCCTCCGCCGCCACCACCGCATGACGCAGATGCACCGAAATCTTGCGCATCTCCACCGGCTCGTACCGCTTCTGATACCGCCCCGCCCCAAACCAACTCTCCACCCGACGCTGTGCCTGCACCCCCGTGAACGGAGGATCCACCCACCTCATCACAACCAAAGCCAGCATCCAGCCCACCGGAATCAACGCCAGCGCCAAACCCACCCTAACGAAGAGCCGTCTTCCCCAGCTTCGCTTCAATCCGCTCAAGCGCTTCCCGGTCCGCTGCGTTAAGTTTCTTTTCATAGCCCAAATGTAAATACATCTCCTTAGACCCGCGCCATTCCATCGCCGCCGTCCCCCAGCATCTCATGTCCCTCCGCTACCTCCCCGAATGCCCCCGCGTTCTCCGCGCTCAGCGCCCGAGCCGAAAACAACAAGCTCGCCGACTGCCGCATCCGCCGCCGCCGTCATCGCCTGCAACGTCGCCTGTTTGGTCTCCTCCCCCAGCCAACGGGACATCCCAAAATCCAAGAACTTCACCCGTCATCAGCACATTGCAAGGCTTCAAATCCCCATGCACGATCAGGTTCCGATGCGCCTCCCCCACTGCCGAGCAAGTTTCCAGAAATAGCCGCAATCTCTCAGCCAGCGCCACCGGCCGACTCCGCAAATACCCATCCAGCGGCTGCCCCGCCACATACTCCATCACCAAATACAACGTCCCCTCCGGCGTCACGCCCCCGCACCAATCAGCTTCACCGCCACCGGCATCGCGTACCCCTCCATCTCCCGCTTAGCCAGGTACACGGCCCCCATGCCCCCCTCGCCCCAATGCCGCTTCAGTAAATAGTGAGCAATCCGCCGCCCGGCCTAGCCGCCATTTCTCACCAGCATCCAGCTTTACCGCACTTTGCCGCAAAAAGTACCCTTTCGACCGCTTTTACCCGAAAAGCGCGACAGCCTCCCTCGTCTAGGGGATCCCGGGGTCGCCTCGGCGGCCCGGAAACCCC
>JANXMS010000630.1 GCA_025354525.1 Acidobacteriota bacterium | reverse complement strand
TGGAAAACAGTTTACCTAATCGTGACCAACTGTGTCATCCTGGTCTCGGTAATCAGCCCCTCGATACACTTAAGACTCACTTACTTTCGTGTCTAGCCAATGGGGTCCACCTCAGGGCTGAGGACCAGTGTTACCTTTCGTATTGGCCGTCGCAGAATCTGATTTACCTCGTAGGTCCCCCAAGTGAACTGGTACAATGGGTCACGCCCGGCGTCCCGGGCACAGCACAAAACACTCGCTGCTCGGTGAGCGGACTTAGTTCTGCTGCCAACGTCTCCTCGAGCGGAGAAGTAAACGTCAACGTCGCCCTAAACTTTAAGAATGCCCATCCTAGCGGTACGAAGCCCACGTGGTCCGCTGCAATCGATATCTTCGGCAATAACTCTGGTTGGATCCAACATACTGGACAAGACTACTGCGTTCGGACATGTTCGAACCTCCCTCCCGCTCCCCCGAACCAGCCTCCTTTCCCGCAGCCATTTGCGCCATCGAGCCGCACTAGTACGTTTGAATCGTTCGACCTAGTCATTTCGGACGGCAATGGCGCATCAGACGTGACGACCATGCAGATGCTCATCAATAGTGGGTTAACCTCCTCTGGTGCCTGCAATTTCACATTTGACTCCCAAGCGGCTGGGGCGACGGGAGTGCTCTACCTAGTGGACGATCCAGGCAATGGCCAGCCGGTCACGATCCAGGGCCTGCAGCCGGGCACCTCCGGAACCGCCAGCAATTCCCGTTGCTCCCTCCGCGGTGCCGATTTACGACTTACGCGCAGTGGAAACCAATTGACCGTGAAGGTGGGGATAACTCTATTGGCGGCCGGGACCAAGCAAATCTTTTTAGCAGCACAGGACCAGAGCGGTGGCAACTCAGGTTGGAAAACGAGCGGGAGTTGGGCCGCCCCAACGGCGCACCAGCAAGTCTCCCTACTGAACCCTGGGTGTGGGAATGCGGCCAGTTGTACTGAGTATTTCTTTCGCCTCACATCCAACGACCCTCTAGCGCCGCGGACGTCTGGGGAGTTTTCGCTTACGAGCAAGAGCGTGGCACCGACGAGTTATACGGACGCCTTTGTCTACTACTATCGAACCGCGTCCTGTCCAAGCAATACCGGGGGCGAAATGCCTCCCACCTACGTCGGTGGGCGGCCGCCTGACCCTCCTGGCAGCATGAACATCGCTTCGATGTATTCGATGCCCCCAGGTACTTTTGCTTATCTGGACCTTCGGGTAGCCTTGTCACAGGGCCCAACCACTACTCCGGCATACTATTTTGCTAGGGCGGAATTCTGGGCCAGAGCCACTTGGTCCGGACAAAACATCGACAAAAAGTTTTATCTTATTTCGAACTGTATTCGCATCGGGGATGTTCCGCAACCCCAATCTGTGGAAAACACCCTCACCGGATTGTACGGCTCCGTTGATCGGGGTACCAGGGGTACGCACTTACGTGTTCACGGATTGAGTCTGGCCGGGGTGAATAACACAGCAATTCAGCCAAGCGCGGGAATTCCAACCTGGAGTATCGCTGATGTCAGCCCTACTGGCGCGAGAGTTACGATGAATGTACAAATCAATGACACCGCCCCCACAGGAGATCGAACGTTCACGTTAGCAAGCGGTTCATTGTCTTCTCCGCCGATAGGCTTAGTCATAACTGACCCTACACCGGAAGTATATAACGTGAGCCCTGATAGAATCTGGCTCCCGGGTGAAACAATCACAATCACGTTGACAGGGAAGGGGTTTGGTGGCCAGCCGTTAGTTACCTTAGTTGGGCAGGACGGCGTTGACATCAACACTTGCCTCGGGTCGGAGCAGGTTAGCCTTCTCGCGGCGAGCGACGGTTCGATTACTTTCTCAAAATATGTGCCGGACTCTTCCCCTGGCTGTCAGTTCGGAATTCTCGTAACCTCAAGAGGCTTCTCTGGAAATTTCTTCAACGGTCCTTCTGCGTCTCCCCGAAGGCAGAGCGTGCTAAGAACCGCGACCGTGAGTACAGCGTCAACGGTAATGCCCATTAAGGTCTTTATCGTTCACGGCCTCAGTGACAACTCGCTTAGTATGGCTTCGTTGGCACAAAATCTTAGATTTAGTTTGCCGTCTCAAGGCCAGTCGAATGGTGGCTTTCTCGTAAATCATACATTTCAATACCAGACGACGCAGGCTCCACTTCCAGGACTTCCGTCTTTTTGTGATACGCTGGATATTGCAGCTTCAGCCCTTGCTAACTACATCGGAATAAACACGCTTCCTAGCCAGAGAGTGGCGCTGGTCGCTCACAGTATGGGGGGCCTCGTCGTCCGAAGGATGCTGACCGGGAACTATTGGTCGACGATCTGGCTGCAAGGAGCCGCCAGATCGTTGGTTTAGCGACTATTGGAACTCCCCACCTTGGTTATCCGTACCTTCCCATCGATCCACTCAAGAAGTGCAGTAATCAGGTGCAAGATATGGATAGTTTCTTGATGAACGGTGGCTCACTCGAGAGTAATGCGGTACTGCGAAGCCAATTCCTGCGAGATCTTCGTCAGGCGTGGGACCGCAGCCAGCTTGGCGATAAATTCTTCGTTGCCGGAGGTCGTGCTTGCAGTACGCAAACCAGATCTAACGGGACAAGCACAAACGGCTGCCGCGCGAATAATCCCTACAGCGACGGAGTGGTTTGTGATGATAGCGCGTCGCTTGTATACCCAGATTCCAATCTCTGGCCTACGTATCAATATTATGACTCCCAGCAAATGTTCCGCCATGCGAGTGACATTGGGTTCTGGGGTGGAAATGTTCTCTGTCCTACCGGCTCAAATACTCAGAATATTGTCGACCCAGATACCTCAACCGATTTGTTCACTGAACTAGAGAGGTTCCTCCGTGCGCTTTAGCCTGCAAATTCTTAGTCTTTTGCTCTCCGCCACTCTTGTCTTCGCACAGGTACCCACTGCTGATGCACCCGTCATGCCAAGCACCGACGCTGAAAGGGTGGAATTTATGAAGCGATTCTTCGCCCTCGGATCGCCACGTCACATGGAATGGCGCAAGGAAGTGCTCGAAACCGGTAACTTGATTGCGATCTATATCAATAACTACGTGTGGGCTCAGGAATTGGTGATTGACGAAATTGATCGAGTAAAGAAACTGCAAGGCAATCAAGAAGCAGCTCTGCTTCGCCTTGGTCAACAACTTGCGCGCGGTTCAACTCCCTTGGCATTCACGACAATGCAAACCAAGCTGAAGGATCATCCAAACTATACCTATCTGATAGAGAGTGTAATTATTCGCAACCTTGAAGACACGCCGACCTCCTATCCATTTAGCGTCGTCTATATGGCGTTGGAGTCTGACGAGAAGTTTGTACGAGACGTGGCTCGTGAAATGGTTCGCTCCGCTTTTCAGCGACCTCAATTGCGTACCCTCGAGGCTTGGTCTCGAGCGTTGTTTGAACGCTACAAGCGAGAGCCGGCCGAGTTGGAAATGCTCAAGGACCCGATTGCAGAAGAGATTCGCCTACAAGATCCCGGTTCGTCCCTTATTCTTTTTCCCGTCGTAAGGAAACTTGTTGCGGCGCGTACTACGCCGCAATAACGATAAGACAGAGAGTACCTTAATGGCCGCTTACGTGCCAACCTTGAGCGGATGAACGACCCGTGACGGACGAGATTCGCCTTAATCACCCAAGACTGTTCCTTAGTCATCTTCCTTTAGAGAAAAGTATGGCAGCAGAGCAAGCGCGAATCGTAGAGATTTACTACAACTCTGAAATCGTAAGTAATCCAGCCGGACCCCGTTCGACGGCTGGTACCCGGTCCCGTCAAAGTTCTCAAAATAGCGGAACGACTGTTGCCGACACAGATTCTCTTTCGGCATCTTGTAGAGCACGAATCCCCGCCGATTCCGCTCCAACGGAATGCCCAATTTGTTCTTGCTGATGTGCCAGGATTCGTCGTCCATCACCGACTTCATCACGTTCCCACCTGGGTGCCACCGCTCCACCACGATTCGCACAAACCCGTCCAACCGCCCGTCCTTGGTCCCCTTCGGAAACGACCAACGTGGAGCCAACCGGTCAATCTCCTTCTGCAACCGATCCAGCGCCGCGCTTGTAGACGGATCCGGAAACCTGTTGAGCAACTTCGCTCGGTCAAAAATGGCCTCTTGTTCAACGGTGGTGTCGGCCGGGATGTACCCTTCCCGTTGTTCAATCTTCGGAATCAGCTTGTCAATCTGAGACGACGCGAAGTCATCTCGGGCGGCAAAGAGCAGGGCGGTCGCCGTCGCCAGCGGTGCATATCGGGTAATTATTCGCATGATTCACAACTCGCAAAATTCGTCCTCGGCGTATCCTTTAAAAAAAATCCCGATCTGTCATCCCGATCTGTCATCCCGATTGCCGCCATCGACCTAAACTGATACACTCCCCCGCACCGTCCCTATTCCCCAGTCGTAACTAAGGAAGAACTATGCGTAACTTCAGGACTCCCCTCTCACTCCTGGCTCTCCTCGCCTCCTCCGCCATCTTCGCGCAAACTGACCGCGCCAACCTCACCGGCACCGTCACCGACCAATCCGGCGCCATCGTCCCCGGTGCCACCGTCACCGCCACCCAAGTCGATACCAACGCCTCCCGCTCGGCCAAGGTCAACGCCGTCGGCGAGTTCGTCATCCCCCAACTCATCGTCGGCCAGTACCGGCTCAAAACCGAAGCCGCCGGCTTCAAGCTCTCCCTCACCTCCGGCATTACCCTCACCCCCGGTGCCACCGTCCGCGCCGACATCTCCCTCCAACTCGGCCAAGTCTCCGACTCCGTCCAGGTCACCTCTCAAGCCACCCTCCTCCAAACCGACTCCGCCCGCGTCAACACCGCCGTCACTCCCAAATTCGTTGAAGACCTCCCCCTCGTCGTCGGCGGCCAACTCCGCTCTCCCCTCGATCTCGTCTCCATCGTCCCCGAAGCCAAAGGCGGAGGCAACATCACCGTCGCCGGTGGTCAGGAAGGCGGCTGGGATCTCACGATCGACGGCATCTCCGCCACCCCCGCCGCCCCCTTCGAACAACGACTCTGGACCATGGTCAACTCCCCCTCCGTCGACGCCATCCAAGAATTCGCCGTCGATACCAATGGCTTTAAAGCCGAGTTCGGCCACGCCGGCGGCGGAGCCTTCGCCTTTGTCTCCAAATCCGGCACGAACCAGTTCCACGGCAACGTCTACGAATTTCTTCGCAACGACTCCCTCGACGCCTCCGGCTTCTTCGACAACGCCAACAACAAACGCAAACCCGTCCTGAAACAACATGACTTCGGCGGCACCGTCGGCGGACCCGTCTGGATCCCCAAAATCTACGACGGACGCAACAAGTCTTTCTTCTTCTTCTCCTCCGAATTCTTCCGTAATCGAACCGGCCCCCGAGCCGACCAATTCACCATCCCTCTCGCCGAAATGTACCAAGGTAACTTCGCCAATTGGAAAGACCAATCCGGCAACCTCCTCCCCATCTACGACCCCGCCACCACCACCCTCCAACCCAGCGGCTCTTACACCCGTACCCCCTTCCCCGCCAATCAAATCCCCCTTGGGCGCTTCAGTACCGTTGCCAAAAACGTCATCCCCCTCGCCACCATGCGTCCAAACTTAGGCGACACCCGAGGCATCTTGAACCCCAACCCTCGCAATAACTTTCTTACTACCACCGGCGCCCGCACCGACCCCTGGGATAAGTGGTCCATCAAGGGCGATCACATCCTCAACAACCAACATCGGTTCGGCTTCCTCTTCCAAAAAAATCGCACTCTGCAACTCGCCGTCGGCGACCCCCCCGGCCTACCCGGTGCCCTCAACAACGGCTTCCAATACGGCGACACGTATACCAAGGTCTATCGCGGCACCCACGATTGGAATGTCTCCCCCACCATCCTCAACCACGTCTCCTTCGGCTTCAACGACTGGGGCCAAGTCCGTCGCGCCGGCGACCCGTCCTACAACCAAGGCTGGTCTCCCAAACTCGGCATCAAAAACAGCGCCCTCCCGGACCTCCTCTTCCCCCAATTCGCCTTCGACGGCTACTCCACCTGGGGCCGCGCTGAATACGGCGGCTCCTTCAACAAAACCGGAGCCTTCACCAACGATCTCAACTGGGTCAAAGGTGCCCACAGCTTCAAATTCGGCTTTCAGTTCCAGGAAGACCACTACAACGGCTACGGCTCCCACACCGCCAGCGGCTCTTTCAACTTCGCCCGTACCTCCACCAGCACTCCCCTCGATACCACCAACACCTCCGGCAACGGCTTCGCCTCTTTCCTCCTCGGCCAGGTCAGCTCCGCCAGCCTCGAAACCAAACGCGTCGTCTCCGACCAATGGAAATACTACTCCGGCTACGCTCAGGACGATTGGCGCGTCAATCGTAAACTCTCCATCAGCTACGGTATGCGCTGGGAATACACGCCCCCCACCGTCGAAGGCTTCTTCCCCAACGCCTATTCCAACTTCAATCCCACCCTTCCCAACGCCTACGCTGGCGGTCGCCTCGGAGGCATTGAATACGCCGGCACCGGCGAAGGCCGCACCGGCAGCCGGACGCTCTACAACGCCTGGCCCTATGGCGTCAGCCCCCGCCTCGGCCTCGCCTACACGCTCAACGATAAAACCGTCATTCGCGCTAGCGCAGCCCGCACCTTCGGCTCCGTCAAGAACACCGGCGGCAGCTCCCACTTCCAAGGCTTCATCGGCAGCTACCCCTTCAATTCTGCCAACGGCAACCTCGCTCCCGCCTTCCTCCTCGACGATGGCTACCCCTCCTGGCCCGCCCCGCCCTTCCTCCGCCGCGAGGGCCAAAACGCCGCCAACCCGGCCTCTAACGACGCCAGCTACTGGCAATCCTACGATGCCGGCCGCCTCCCGGAATACTACAACTGGAGCCTCGGCATCCAACGCGCTCTCCCCGGCGACATGGTCATCGAAGCCGCTTACAACGCCCAACTCGGTCGCCACCTCGTCACCAACGCCGTCTCCATCAACCAAATCGACCCCGCCGTTTTCTTCGGCTGGGCCACCCGTCTCGGCGGTGTCGAACCCGCCCGCACCCTCTTCAACTCCGACATCAACTCCGCCGCCGCCCGCGCCGCCGGTCTCGGCCTGCCTTACCCGAACTTCCGCGGCACCGTCAAACAATCCCTCCGTCCCTTCCCGCAGTTCAATAACATCAATACGGGCAGCGACGGAGGTGACCGCAGCGGCTCCTCCACTTATCACGCCTTTGTCCTCAAATGGGAGAAACGCTACTCCTCCGGCCTCACTTTCCTAAACAGCTACGTGTTCTCAAAAATCTTCACGAATGCCGACACCGCCAACGCCACCGGCGGCTCCACCATGACCCAGTACAACCGCGCTCTCGATAAAACCGTCGGCGGCTCCGACCAGCCCCACAACCTCAAGTTCAGTTACAGCTACGAACTTCCCTTCGGCAAGGGCAAGAAGTTCGTCTCGACTGGCGTTGGCGGCCACGTCCTCGGCGGCTGGCGCATCGCCGGTATCCATCAGTACGCTTCCGGCACGCCGATGTCCGTCTCCCCCGGCTACGGCTTCGAATTCTTCGGCGGCAACCGCGTCTCCATCAACAGCCTTGATGGCTGGAAGGACACCTCCTACACCGCCGGCAAATTCGATCCCAATAAGGACCTATGGTGGGACGTCACCAGATTCAACCGCACTCCCACCGATGTCAAGCCCGGTGCCGATACCGCCGTCTACGTCGCCCGCTCCAGCCTCGGCGGCGCACCTGTCCGCAACCCCGAAATGCGCACCCCTTGGAACCTGAGTGAAAACGTCTCCCTTGCCCGAACTTTCAAATTCGGCGAACGCGTCCGTCTCGATTTCCGGGGTGAGGGCTTCAATCTTTTAAACCGCGTGCGCTGGGGAGGCCCCGACGGTGGCCTTACCAGCAACAACTTCGGTCGCATCACCAGCCAGAGCAACAGCCCCCGCCAGTTGCAACTAGGGCTAAAAGTCGTCTTTTAAGCGGTAACCGGGGAGGGTAACCGGGGCGTATCCGGGACGTATCCGGGTATCCGGGACAGCCTGACCCGTCCCCAACCGGTACAACCGTACAACCGGGACAGCCTGACCCGTCCCCAACTGGTACAACCATACAACCGGGACAGCCTGACCCGTCCCCAACTTTCCCCCAACTTCCCCTACTCCCGCAGGGTAACCGGGACGTAACCGGGACGTAACCGGGACAGCCTGCCCCCCCCCAACTTCCCCTACTCCCGCGAGTCGAAGAAGAAAGCGATAAACGGCGTCCCCACGTGCTTCTCAATCGCAGCGTGCCAAGCTATCTTGTGATCGGCGTGCGCCCTCCATTTCTCCCGTAACTCCTCGCTCGCAAACGTCTGCACCAACCGATAGTTCCATCGTTCCGGTGCCCTACCGATATTCGCCTTCTGGAACTTCAGCAGCTTGGCGTCGATAAATACGGATGCCTTCCTGATCCGCGACAGAAACAATTTATCGAAGTCTGCCAGCAGTTGCGTCTCGAAGTCTGCCTTAACCTCCAAATCGGTATGCCGCTGAATCGCCGCCCCAGTCGCTGCCTCCTCCCCGGCGCGAAACGCGCTCGCACTCAATATCGATAGCCTCCGGTGCAGCCATGCCCCCAGAATAACCCCCTGGAAACAAGGCTCAATCCCGAACTGATAGACTGCTCCCTGACTCGCCTCACGAACTATGTCTACTCCTCTTCCAATCGGCATCGTCGGCCTCGGCCGCATGGGCTCCGTCCACGCCCGCCATCTCCTCGAACTAGAACGGAACGACGGCGTCTGCCGCCTCGCCGCCCTCGTCGATATCGACCCCGCCAAGAACCAACGGTTCATCGCCGAAACCGGCTGCACCGCGCCCGTCTTCGACTCGCTCGACGCCTATCTCGCCGCCGGCATCTCAACCGCCACCATGATCGTCGCCCCCACCGAAAAGCACCGCGAGCAGGCTTCCGCCGTCGTCCGCGCCGGCCATCGGGTCCTTCTCGAAAAGCCCCTCACCGGCTCTCTCGACGGCGACATCGCCTTCTGCGCCGAACTCGACCGCGACGCCCCTCACGCCCTCATGCTCGCCTTCCAACGCCGCTTCGACGCCGCCATCGCCTACGGCAAGCAGTGCATGGATTCGGGTCTAATCGGCCGCGTCTTCAAAATATATTCCGCTCTCGAAGACTCCGCCCCCACCCCGAACGGCTATCAAAGCGACGGCATCCTTCCGGACATGGCCGTTCACAACGTCGACGAAATCCTCTGGCTCACGGGCCAAATGCCATCCTGCGCCCTCGCCCTCGGCTCGCGGATTTACAGCCACGCCCTCACCACCGCCGTCGAAGATTTTGACGACGCCATGCTCTACATGTGGTTCGGCGACAACCTCGCCGCCCAGGTCCAAGTGACTCGCAACCACGTCGCCGGCTATCGCGTCGAAACGGTCATCTACGGAGATCAAGGCCAAATCCGGATCGGCCACTTCGAGCAGCGCCCCGACCAAACTCTCGTCGAAGTCTACGGCCGTCGAGGCGCCTCCGAACCGCTCGCCCGTCGCGTCTTCCCAGGCGGTTTCGGCGGCCCAGGAGCCCCCGAATTCGTAGACCGCTTCGGTCCCGCCTACAAAGCCGAAGTCGCCGTCTTCATCGATTGCTGCCAACGCGGCGTCCCCTTTCCCACGAACCACAACGACGGCCTCCGCGCCCAGCAAGTCATCGCCGCCGGCATGAGAGCCGCCATCACCAAAGCCAACGCCGCCCCGCTCTAACAACCGGCTACCGAGTCTCCGCCAGGAACTCCTCAATCGTCAATCTAACGACCGCATCAGCGGGAGGGGCGTCACTAGACGCTCACTGTAATCCCTCTCGTCGAGGCCTCAACCGCCATGCCGAGCTCTGCACGCACGGCCAAGCATTCCCGAATCGTATCGGCGATGTTCAGTTCGGCCTCGGCCTCCGACATCCCTTGGCTATAGCAAGTCTTGGCTTAACAGAGGGCAAATCCGCGACGTCTGAAGAGATCAGGAGCAATGTCGGGAGAGAGGAAGGGGAAGAGAGCCTCGGCGAGATCGACGACAAGCGAATGCATTGACGGGGCCCTGAGCTGGGACAAACGTAGTTTGCAGTCCGCCCAATACGGGGCCGGTAGTTCGGGTTTCCAGAACGCCTCCAGTAAGACGGGTATCGCTCTAA
>JANXMS010000090.1 GCA_025354525.1 Acidobacteriota bacterium | reverse complement strand
GGCACCGAGTCTCAGCCGATCAGGTCGGCGTGAACGCGGCGGCGGTAGCGCGGCAAATTGGGCGGCTGACGGCACCCTAGCCTCAGCCGATCAGGTCGGCGTAAACGCGGCGACGGTAGCCCGGCAAAATGGGCGGCTAACGGCACCCCGAGTCTCAGCCGATCAGGTCGGAGCAAACGCGGCGGCGGTAGCGCGTCAAAATGGGCGGCTGGCGGCACCGAGTCTCAGCCGATCAGGTCGGCGTAAACGCGGCTGCAGTAGCCGTCGGTCATGCCGGCGATGTAGGCGCAGATGACCCGGTGGGGCGTGCTCTCGTGAGCTTGGTCGCGGTAGGGCTGCGGGAGCCGGTCCGGTGCCGCCTCGTAGTATTGGAACAGCTCCGCGATCATGCGGACGGAACGGTTCCGGGCGTCGAGCAGCGCCACCGATTGGTAAACTTTGCGGTGTAGGAACCGCTTCAACTCGCGGCCGGTTCCAGCCGCCACCGGCGTCAACCTAACGAGCCGTTCGGGGTAGCGGCGAACGTCGTTCACCGTCTCGACGCCAGAGGCGCTAACGGCCGCCGCCGTTCCATCGAGCAGGCCGGAGACGAGGAGATTGATCACCTGCCGCAGCGTTTCGAGAAACTGGACCCGTTCCTCGGCACCTGGGAACTGCATCTCGACCGCTTCCCAGAGATCAGAGAAGGCCGGAACGGCGGCTCGGATCTCGTCAATCGAGAACATGCCGGCCGAATAGGCGTCGTCAAGATCGGCCGTGTTGTAGGCCACTTCGTCGGCGAGGTCGATGATCTGAGCTTCCAGTGGTGGCCGCTGTTCAGGCAGGTAGCCATCGAGCTCTCCGGATTCGCCGGGAACTAGATCGCGGGAGTGCTTGACGATGCCTTCCCGCACCTCGAAGGTCAGGTTCAACCCGGGGAATCGGGCGTAGCGCGCCTCAAAGCTCTCGACGATGCGAAGGGCGTGGAGGTTATGTTCAAACGTCTCGCCAAAACGTTGCATCTGACGGCGCAATTCCTCCTCCCCGGCGTGGGCGAAGGGAGGATGGCCGACATCGTGCACTAACGCCAGCGTCTCCGTGAGGTCCTCATCCAGGCCCAAAGTGGCGGCTACGGTGCGGGCGATCTGGGCGACTTCAATCGTGTGGGTGAGGCGGTTCCGGAAGTGGTCCGAAAGGCCGGAGGGGAAGACCTGGGTCTTGTTCTCTAGCCGACGAAACGCCCGGGCGTGGACCACTCGATCACGATCTCGCTGAAACTCTGTCCGGTACGGATGGGACAGCTCCGGATAACGCCGACCTCGGCTCATCTCCGGCCGAAGCCGGAGGGCCGCAAAGGGAGCAGGGCTATTTGAGTTTGGCGTCGCCATAGGCGGTGACGGCCCAACGGGAGACGGTGCTGCGCGGGGAGATGCGCAAAGGCTCGAGAAGCTTTTTGGCTTCGTCCGGCTTGGACTGAGCGATCACCTTGGCGAGTTCGATCTGCGCCTGTTCTTTGGAGACGAACATGGTGGGCGAATCGGCCAACGCGCGGAGGATCTTCTCAGACTCGGCTTTCTTGTTCTGCTTGGCAAACATCTGCGCAAGCGAGAACTTGGCCAGCGCGCCGTACTCGGCTTGTCCTGAGTCGGCGGCGACCTGGAAATGCTTCTCCGCCTCGGTGTATTTGCCCCTGTCGGCGGCTAGAATTCCGAGGTAGTAGGTGGCGATGGCACCGACTTCCTTGGACGGGTAGCGGCTGGCCAGTTCGCTGAACGCCTTCTGGGCGGCGGCATCTTTTTCCGCCTGGGTGGGGAAGGACTTCACGTAGGGGTTTGATCCCGGTCCGATGGCCGCATCTTGGACCTGCAAGGCCACCTTCAGGGCCTCCTGGCGAGCCTCGGCTTCTTTGCCCATGTAAAACCATGCGCCGACGCCGATGACGATGACCGCAGCGGCGATACCGCTGTACAGTCCAAACTGCTTCTTGTGCCCGGCGACGTACTCGACGGAATGGGTGACCTCTTCAGCAAAGCGGTCGTGCTTTAAATGTTCGCGTTCTACTTTATCCACAGCAATACTCTTCCAACCTGCCATGGTAGCATCAGTTCGTCATGAGTGCCGAAGAACGCGAGAGAGATCTGCTGACCGCGGTGGCTTTGTTGCAGGCCACGCTATCGGCGAGAGAGCTGAGAATCGAGTTGCTCGAGTCTGAATTGAAGGCGTCGCGGACGGTGGATCACGACGCGGAGCGGCGATTGCAGATGCTGGAGATCGCCCTCGAAGATGCTCGCAACGCCTACGAAAACCTGAAGGGAATTTTCGAGAGGAACCAGCAGATGCATACGGCGGATCGGGAATCGTGGTGGGGGGATCGGGATAGCTTGATTGCGGAGCGGGACCGGCACCGCTAGGAACGAGCGGCGCAGGGCGACGCAGGGAATTTTCGAGATGAACCAGGAGACGCATACGGCGGATCGGGAATCGTGGTGGCGGGGGCGGGATAGCTTGATTGCGGAGCGGGACCGGCACCGCTAGGAACGAGCGGCGCGGAGGCGAAGCAGGGTATTTTCGAGAGGAACCAGGAGATGCATACGGCGGATCGGGAA
>JANXMS010000512.1 GCA_025354525.1 Acidobacteriota bacterium | reverse complement strand
CAATCCGGACTGACCAACGCCAGGCTGCGCCGATACCAGTTCCTAATGCCATCCGATCTCGCCGCGCAATAACAGGCGGCGGGGTTCAACCGCCGGATGCGGAAAACCGCATGTCCGGTGGTGTGGGAGGGTGCCGGGGCTTTCATCTCCGGCACCCGAACCGATGCGACTTTCAGGCGCCACTTAACCCAACCGCCTTGAGGCGGTGGATGTTTAGCCGCGTCCTGCGACTTTTAGTGGGAGTACTGGTGCGTCGAGCCGGCTAGTCACTTCGGGATTTATTCGGTTGGGCGATCTCGCCGAGTCGGATCGGCCATGTGGCTAGGCTAACAGGAGAAGCTCTTCCCTCGCGGAGTCGCCCCGTTTGGCCCATCCAGGATTTGATAGGATGCGATGCAAGATGACCCGACGTCTACTTTTCGCTTCAACCGCAGCTTCCTATTCCCGGATACTGGGGGCTAACGATACGATTCGCCTCGGGGCGATCGGGTTGGGGGGGCGGTGCCGTTATCTGCTGCAATCGCTGAACGTGATGCCGAACGCGCGGATCATTGCGACGGCGGACGTTTATGGCCCGGCGCGGAACTTGGCATGGGGCGACCGGCCGATTGTGGTTTCGCATGCGGTGACGCAGTACGGTGATTATCGGCGGTTGCTGGAGAGCAAGGACGTCGACGCCGTGGTGATCGGTGCGCCGGACCATTGGCATGTGGCGATGACGCGGGCTGCCGTGGCCGCGGGGAAGGACGTTTATTGCGAGAAGCCGATCACTCATTCGCGGGATGACGGGGCGGCGCTGGTGACGTCTGTCGAGTCCAGCAAGCAGGTTGTTCAGGTGGGTTATCAGCAGCGGAGTTCCGATGTCTTCCTGGCGGGGAAGCGGGCGTTGGACGGTGGTCTGCTGGGCAAAGTGACGATGGCGCAGGCGTATTGGTACCAAAACTACTTGGCGCGACGAGGCGTTTATAAGCCGATGGATACGGCTCAACTGGATTGGAAGGCGTGGCTCGGAGCTGCTCCGGGCCGTGAGTTTGAACTGCTGCGCTACGCGCGGTGGCGCTGGTTTTGGGATTACGGCGGCGGGTCACTGACCGATCTCTACTCTCATTGGGGCGATACGCTGCACTGGTACTTTGGCCTGCATAAGCCGACGAAGGTGTTTGCACAGGGGGATCGGGTGGAATTGACTGAGTTTGAATGTCCGGACACTTGCAATGCCTCGTGGTTGTATCCGGGTTTGCAGGTGACGTATTCGAGTACGATTATTGCTTCGCTGGAGGGGGGCGGGTTTACCTTGCGGGGGAGTAAGGCGATGATGAAGATCACGCGTGATGCGGTGACGATTTATCCGGAGGGGGTGATTCGGCAGGAGAATTCGGCCTATCCGGACCCTATTTTCCACGAAAAGTCGCAGCGGGACGGGACGATTGATCACCTGGAAAACTGGCTGAGCTGCGTTCGTTCGCGGAAGGAACCGAACGCTCCGGTGCGGGCGGCGGTGGAAATTGCCGATGCGGCTCACGGGGCGAACGTCATTTTGCGGTCCTAAACAACGCGCGACTGAAGGAGGTGGGGTTATGTGCCGACTGAACGTCGCAGGGCGCGGTGCGGTTGGCGAGCCAAGCAGGCGAACAAATCCGTGAATCCAACAGCGGGTCCGGAGCGACGGCGTTTTCAGCAAGACTGTTTTGCCAGAAAGTTGCGGTCGATTGTAAATGGAATCTATTGTTTAGTTGCGTAAGTTCACAATTGTGTTGCGCAACTGACTTCCTGTGACCTCTCGCTTCCGCCAGCGGAACGGCTTAGGATGCTCATTGGTAAGAGCGACAAACGCTTGAATGGCGTCGCGGAGCTGGTCCTTGCTGGCGAAACAGGCTCCACGGAGTGACTTGCGGGTAAGCAAGCCGAACCAAATCTCAACCTGAT
>JANXMS010000501.1 GCA_025354525.1 Acidobacteriota bacterium | reverse complement strand
CACGAGTTTTAGCCGATGTATCTGGCCTTCCACCTGGCCGTTGCTCCACGGCAGGACGACGGCGACGGTGACAGCTTTTTCGGCGCGAAGCAGTCCGTCACAGAATCGGTTGATTTCC
This sequence comes from Acidobacteriota bacterium, assembly GCA_025354525.1. Classification (GTDB taxonomy): domain Bacteria; phylum Acidobacteriota; class Terriglobia; order Bryobacterales; family Bryobacteraceae. The sequence continues at coordinate 2,301 of JANXMS010000501.1, read as the reverse complement.
GGCAATCCTGTTTGGTTCGCTTCACGGATCCAGTTCTGCAGGGCATCACTCTTCCCATCTCTGAACACGGCCGCGAAGCCTTGTATCAAACCGTAGAGGATGGGGGATCTCGGGGCAGCATTCGTTGAGTTTGTCGAGTAGTTTCTGTTCATCGGGCTTCAGCTTTTCTGGCCGGCCGGCCAGCAACATTGCGGCTTGGCGCGGAGAAGGTGGTTTGCCAGTAGGCTGCCGAGGAGTAGGTCGTGCGGTAGTACAGGGTCCCCGGCGTGCGAAGAGTGGCTATAAAGCGGGTCATCGTGCTTCGCCCGCCGGTATAGCCCTGCGCTTGGATTTCGTGCCAAAGACGGGTCGCATTGTGGCAACCCTCGGCCCATCGACGCCGGAGAAACTCCTCGAACCTATTGACGTCTGGCGGTCTGCGGTGGGGTGTCGCTCGTTGCTGGGAACTGGCCGGCCCGTAGGAATGGCCCGACCGTCTTTCGTCCAATATGTAGCGTGCCGCCGATTTCTTTCTGGCTCATTCCCTTGCGATACACCACTTCCTCGTAACGGTCAACTCGGCACTGTCGCCGAGCCTCACAGGCACAATTACTTTCGCCAATGCCGTGCGTTTCCCTTCCAGAACCCTTTGGACGGCGGAAGTCATGTTGCACAGCAGATGAAAGCGGGTTGCCCCGTCGGCATAGAGTCCGGCCCTGTCCCGACTGATTACTTCGGTGCCGGGATGCGCTCCGAACCACGCAGCGAGGCTATCGGCGGAGCGATCCGGCAACAGGTCGATAGGAGCATGCGCTTCCAGATCGACCAGGGTGGTCCCATATTGCTGTCCTTTGCGCCACGCCCAATCATCGACGCTCACCGCCTTCGCCCCTTGAACTGGTACCGATGGCCCGGATTTCAATCTTTGCAGAACGGTATCGGGGCTGGTTCCCATGCCAAGCCTTTTCGCCAAGCGCGCCCCGGCCTCACCACCAAGCACATAGCCAACAAGGCGGATCGTCTCGGACAATCGACTCGTTTGCCGACCGAAACGAGGAGAAACCAGCGGTAATGTTTCCCCGAAGGTGACGCGTGGGCAGTCTCGATTCCGAAACCGGAACCGGCGAGCGTCCAAGCGGAGTTCGGTGTTGGATCCCTGCCACGGCACGTCACGCAGGATTCGTGAATAGTTGCTGTGGAGGGAATGCGATGCCTTGTGGCAAGCCGGACAGCATGCGACGGAGTTGGAAGCGGCTACCAGTATGAGTTCTGGACCGCTTTCGGCTTGCTGGACCGATTTCAGTTTCAGACACGATGGGTCAGGGAGAAGCGCCTGCACATGGCTCGGGGGAGAGGCCATTTGCATCTCACGTATAAAACATTTAGGCCATTGCCTGTTTTAAGGCCTTTGTCGCGATCAAATTTGCACGGAAAGTGAGGAAGAGCCTAATTGAGAGTAGCGGAATCACCGGGCCCATCGGGTGATCGATGGCGGGCCGCTGGGCTTCTTAACCTGGTCGATTCCAACGTTGATCGGAGCCATGGCTTGCCGTTGAGTGAAGGGCGGAACGTATGCTTTGATGGTGCAGTGGGGCGTGGCGCTGATGCTGATTGGGTATGCTTTGTCGTGTTTGACGGGCGGGGGCGTATGGGCGGCGGCGCCGTGGTATCCGCGCGATTTGTGGACGATGTCGCAACAGTCGGCCAGCGCGAGTTACCTGTATCTCTCAGCGGGATTCAGCTTGGTTCTGTATCGGCTTTTTGTCTGGTGGGACCCGCAGGTGCCGCTTTTTCGGGCGCTAGAGCGAAACCTGACATAATGGAGGCGCTCTGAACATTATGGCGTCGCACGAATATGGCCCGAGCCTACTCAGACGATTTGCGTTCAAAGTTTGTGATCGCCTATGAGACCGGAAATACTGGCCTGAAGAAGTTAGCGGCGACTTTTCCAGTAAGCCGGGCCTGGGCCGAGAGAATTTTGAAAACCAAGCCGGTAGACCCCGCGGCTTTGCCAGTCGTCTGACCCCAGACGTGCCGATCGGCAAACAGCCTGACGCCACGGTTAACGAGTTGCGGGAATGGCTGCAAAATCAGGAGAGCGTGGCCATCAGTCAACAACGGCTCTCTGCCGTGATCTTTGAGATGGGACTTCGGGTTACGAAAAGGCCTGCACGCCAGCGAGCAGGACAGCGCGGAAGGAGTTCGGCGGCGTCAGGCTGTTTGCCGATCGGCACGTCTGGGGTCAGACGACTGGCAAAGCCGCGGGGTCTACCGGCTTGGTTTTCAAAATTCTCTCGGCCCAGGCCCGGCTTACTGGAAAAG
>JANXMS010000490.1 GCA_025354525.1 Acidobacteriota bacterium | reverse complement strand
TCGATTGGGATCAAAGCCGCAATATAACCTGCGGCACCCCATTCAACGCCTATTGCCGTCCGGATAAGTTTCCAGGCACCACGAATTTGCTTTTTCACAATGAGGGGGCGGGCCGTTTCCGAGACGTTTCCACCGCATCCGGCATTGCTGCTTTCATCGGCAAGGGGATGGGAGTCGCCGTCAATGATTTCGACGCGGACGGCTTTCCTGACATTTTCGTAGCTAACGACGGCATGGAGCAGTTCCTCTTCCACAATGAACACGGTGCCCGCTTTCGGGAAGTTGCACTGGAAGCTGGCGTCGCGTTGAATGACAACGCCCAAACTTTCGCCGGTATGGGTGCCGCCTTTGCCGACTATGACAACGACGGAAAGCCCGATCTCCTAGTTACTAACCTTGCCTTGGAAAAATATGCCCTCTACCGACAGGAGGACGCGGGCCAGTTCGCATATACCAGCCTTACCAGCGGACTCGCCGCGCTCACCTCCCGCAGTTCCGGTTGGGGCGTGGGGCTGCATGATTTTGACAATGACGGATGGAAGGACGCCTTCGTCGCCCAGAGCCATGTGCTTGATAATGTCGCGCGAATCCACTCCGGGCTGCGTTACCTGGAACCGCCCGGGCTTTACCGCAACGTTCGAGGCCATTTCCAGGCCCAGCCGCTCTCCGGCGCAAGTCCCATTGCCGGTCGTGGCGCGGCATTTGGAGACCTCGATAACGATGGTACGGTGGACGTTGTGCTGCCAATTCTTGGCGGTCGCCCGCTGGTGCTGATGAATCGGGGCGCGGCGGCGGGCGTCACGATCCGGCTAATCGGGGTGCGCGGCAATCGCGATGGTGCGGGTGCTATCGTCCGCTCCGGGACGCAGACGGTCTACGCCACGTCGGCAGGCAGCTACCTCTCTGCCAACGATACCCGCATCCATCTGGCCGCCCCAGCCGGACCCATTTCCGTCGAAATCTTATGGCCAAGCGGACATCGCCAGTCTGTGCAAGGCATTCCTGCTGGCCGTGTGACCACAATAAGGGAGGAAATCGAGTAATGTCTCCTGTCCCGCTTTTGCTCCTCTTACTCTTCGCTCAAAGCGGGAATCCGGAGCTGAGTCAACTCGTCGAAACCGGGATGAAGGCTAAGGCGGCCGGTGACTTCGAGGGCGCCATTCGCGCCTTCCGCCGACTGTCGGAACTGGCGCCCGAACTGGCTGCGGCCCACGCCAACTTAGGCGCGGTCTACTTTGAGAGGCGGGACTATTCAGCGGCCATCGGCCCTTTGCAGCGGGCCCTTTCGCTTCGGCCGGATCTCATCGGTTCAGAAGCCATGCTGGGCACTGCGCTGCTTGCCACTGGAGACGCCAGCGCGGCCATCGCGCACCTGGAGAAAGCCGGAATTGGAGATCTGGTGGGCGTTGCGCTGCTGGAAGTCGGCCGCCCGCGCGAAGCACTGGATCGGTTGGAGGCTGCCCTGCTACAGCATCCGGGCGACCCTGATTTGCTCTATTACCTTAGCCAGGCGCACGGTCGGTTGGCGAAGAGCGTTTTTGACCGTTTGCGCGCGCAGCCGGGCGGCACTGCGCGCACGGAACAGATGCTGGGCGAGGCTACGGTCGCCCTAGGCCAGCGCGAGGAGGCGGAGAAGCACTTTGCTGCCGCTCTCGCCGCGCGGGGTGACCTTCGCGGGGTACACTTTGCGCTCGGCGAACTTGCGCTGACCGCTGGCGATTACTCGCGGGCCGAGACCGAGTTTCGGGCCGAGGCGGTACGGTCTCCCGCCCACGCCGCCACTGCTTATAAGCTTGGGCTGGTGCTGATGAATCGCGGGGAAACGGCGAAAGCGCTTGCCGAACTTACTCGCGCTGAAAAACTTGCATCCGACATGCCGGAAACGCTCCTCGAACTCGGCAAAGCGCTTGTGCTCGCTGGTGATGGTGTTGCCGGCGAGAAACGGTTTCGCCGAGTTCTGGAGGTGGAAGACGGCTCGTCACTGGCCGAGGCCGCCCATCTGCAATTGATGCAGCTTTACCGAAAAACGGGTCGCGGTGCCGACGCTGAGCGGGAACGAATCGCACTGCAACGCCTGCGAAGCCGAGAGACCCGATAGGCGGGCTAAAACGGAGACGGTGAGGCGGTGCGCTCGGCGGTTGCCCTTTCAGCCACCTTTGGACGGGGTCATGCTTGTGGGTAGTGTAGTCGGCGGCGCTTAACTGAATCTGCCAATGTGCGGGCGTTGCCGTGTCGATCGGGCGCGGAGCTTCCGGCAAATCCTGGTGGCGATGCCGTGGCTGGCCACTGGCAATTAAAGCACGACAGCTTTTTTTTGGCGTCCTCTACTGTAAGCGTGTCCCGACGGCGACTCTTTTTTCGGCGTCAACCCCCGTTGACGCCATGAATGCCGTGGCCGTTCGCGAGCCCGTGCTTCGAACCGGAATCATCGTAGAGGCCCTCCGGCCGGCGGCCAACATCAATGCGTTTGATCGACTTCAATGTCGCGGGGTCAGCCATTCAGGCTCTGTTCTCCGTTCCTTTGCTTGAGAAGCCATGTTTGAAGTCCGCGGCGATCGCAACGCCATGCCCGCCTCCGGCTATTCGTATTCGTACCAGTAACCTCGCCGAAATTTGCACCGATTGCGTCTGCTTGCGATCCATGAGAGGGATAGAGGCGGCCCGCCCTTTCCTCCGTCGGGCTGTCGTCGAAACCGCGATTGTCTGGAACCGAACAGAGGACGACAACTTTCTAAGTCTGGGCATTGACGAGAAGCGCCATCACTGGGCACGTGGGCAATTTACCGTGATCCACTGGTGGAGGCTCCGATTCGTAATTGCGTGGCAAGCGCCGAAAGCGGCGGCGTCGCGAAAACTGGGCACGCTGCCCAATGCCCGCTTCCGTTTCGTGCTGCACGTTCATCGTAGCGCCCTTGTATCCTGAGGTCCCATCGTCCGTTAGGCTCTTACCTTCCCGGATTTGAATACAGTTGGAAAATGGGATGGCCTGTCGAAGATTGCGGTCGGTTGGTGCAATGTGTTGTAATAGTTAAAATCCAGCGGGAGGTCCCCGAATTGAATCCAGCTATCCTCGCTCTAGAAGACGGAACGGTCTTCGAAGGCCGGGCTTTTGGAGCGCAAACAGAGCGCTCCGGTGAAGTCGTTTTTAACACTTCCATGACGGGCTATCAAGAGATATTCACCGATCCGTCTTACTCCGGGCAAATTGTAGTTCTGACTTACCCGCAGATTGGTAATTATGGGACGAACGAAGGGGATATGGAATCGGCCCGCCCTTATATTGAAGGATTGGCGGTCCGAGATTTTTCTCCCGTCGTTTCCAACTGGCGTTCCGAACGTTCAGCCCACCAGTTTTTGGCTGACGCAAACGTCCCCATCATCGATTCGATTGATACTCGAAAGCTGGTGCGGCACCTGCGAACCCGTGGCGTCATGCGCGGCGTCCTCTCTTCGATTTCGACTAACGCGGCCGAACTTGTCGAAAAGGCGAAGAACACGCCTTCCATGGCGGGACTCGATCTCGCCACACGCGTATCGACCCCCGATTCCTACCGCTGGACAACCGCCGTTGATCCGGTCTCGTTCTCCGAGCGCATCGGCAAATTTCGACCAGCGGAGTATCACGTCGTCGCTTTCGATTTCGGTATCAAACGCAATATTCTCCGGCGCCTGGTGTCGAGCGGCTGCCACGTCACCGTTGTTCCCGCCTCCACCTCCGCCGCCGATGTCCTCGCACTGCGGCCCGATGGCGTCTTCCTCTCGAACGGCCCCGGCGATCCGGAGCCGCTCCAAGCCCAAGCGGTCGAAGTTCGGCAGCTTGTTGGCAAAACCCCAATTTTCGGCATCTGTCTGGGGCACCAAGTCCTCGGACTCGCTCTCGGCGGCAAGACCTACAAACTGAAGTTCGGCCATCGCGGAGGCAACCACCCCGTGCTCAACAAACGAACCCAGAAGGTAGAAATTACCGCACAAAACCATGGCTTCGCCGTTGATCCGGAATCGCTGCCCGATTCGATGGTCGAAGTGACCCACATCAATCTGAACGACCAAACAGTGGAAGGTCTGCGGCACAAGTCTGAGCCGCTCTTCTGCGTCCAGTATCATCCTGAAGCCGCTCCCGGCCCCCACGATTCACTCTACTTATTCGACGATTTCATCGCACTTATGAAAGAAGCCAAGCGCTAAGCGATGCCGAAACGCACCGATCTTCACTGCATCATGATCATTGGCTCTGGCCCCATCATTATTGGCCAAGCCTGCGAGTTCGATTACTCCGGAACCCAAGCGTGCAAGGCGCTCAAGGACGAAGGCTACAAAGTCATTCTGGTCAATTCCAACCCGGCGACGATCATGACGGACCCGAACTTGGCGGATCGCACTTACGTCGAGCCACTCAGTGTCGAGTATCTCACCGAGATCATTCGCAAGGAGCGGCCCGACGCTGTCCTGTCGACCGTCGGCGGCCAGACCGGCTTAAATCTTTCGATTGCCCTCGCCGAGGCTGGCGTCCTTGATGAGTACGGCGTCGAACTGATCGGAGCCAAAATCGAATCGATCAAAAAGGCCGAAGACCGCTTGCTGTTCAAAGATGCGATGAAGAAGATCGGCCTCGATACGCCGACCTCGTCGCTGATCACCTCGATTCAAGGTGGCCACGATTTCGCAGCCAAGGTTGGCTATCCGCTCATTTTGCGGCCGAGCTTTACCATGGGCAGCACCGGCGGCGGCATCGCTTACAACGCCGAAGACCTCGAAGAAATACTTGGTCGTGGACTTCAGCTTTCTCCTGTCCATGAGGTGTTGGCGGAGGAATCGGTCATCGGCTGGAAAGAATTCGAGCTCGAGGTCATGCGCGACCTCGCTGACAACGTCATCATCGTCTGCTCGATCGAAAATTTCGACCCGATGGGCGTCCACACCGGCGATTCCATCACCGTGGCCCCGGTCCAAACATTGACTGATCGAGAGTATCAGATGATGCGGGACGGTGCCATCCGTTGCCTCCGCGAAATCGGGGTCGACACCGGCGGTTCGAACGTACAGTTTGCGATCAATCCGGTAAACGGCGCGATGGTGGTCGTCGAAATGAATCCGCGCGTTTCGCGAAGCTCCGCCCTAGCCTCCAAGGCGACCGGCTTCCCGATCGCGAAGATCGCCGCCAAACTCGCGGTCGGTTATCGGCTCGACGAGATTAAGAACGACATTACGCGCCTCACCCCGGCCTGCTTCGAACCCACCATCGACTATGTCGTCGCGAAGATTCCGCGCTGGCAGTTCGAAAAATTCCCTGGTGCGGATACGACTCTCGGCACGCAGATGAAATCGGTCGGCGAAGTAATGTCGATCGCCCGTAACTTCAAGGCGGCGCTTGCCAAAGCCATTCGCTCGCAGGAGACTGGCAAATCGGCGACGAAGGTGGACGCCTTCGATGTCGAACTGATTCCGAACAAACTCATCACCCCCACGCCCGATCGCCTGCCGTACATCTACTTCGCCTTTGAGCAAGGCTGGACGGTCGATCAGGTTCAGGAGCTTACGAAGATCGACCCGTGGTTCCTACAGCAAATCTTTGAGATCGTCGAATCGCACGCGACGCTGGCCAAGAAATCGCTAGCGACCATCACCGCCTCCGAGATGCGCGAAGCCAAGCGTGACGGCGTGTCCGATACGACCCTCGCCCGGCTATGGGACGAAGATCCGCTCCGCATTCGCGACCGCCGAAAGCAGATGGGCGTTCGCGCCGTCTTCAATCGCGTCGATACTTGCGCCGCCGAATTCGAATCATTCACCCCCTATCTCTACTCTTCCTACGAGTCCGAGTGCGAAGCCAATCCGAGTGATCGAAAGAAAGTAATGATCCTCGGCGCAGGGCCGAACCGCATCGGTCAGGGAATCGAGTTCGACTACTGCTGTTGCCACGCCAGCTTCGCGCTCCAGACGTTCGACCATGAATCGATCATGGTCAACTGCAACCCCGAAACCGTTTCGACCGACTACGACACCAGCGACCGCCTCTACTTCGAGCCACTCACGCTCGAAGAGGTGCTCAACATATATGACACGGAAAAGCCGGACGGCGTCATCGTGCAGTTCGGCGGGCAGACCCCGCTGAACCTCGCCCTGCCGCTGAAGCGCGCCGGCGTACCCATCATCGGCACGGCGCCCGAAAACATCGATCTCGCCGAAGACCGGAAGCTGTTCGGTCGGCTCCTCGACGAACTCAAGATTCCTTGCCCGCCTAACGGCACTGCGACAACGGTCGAAGAAGCCTGCGCCGTCGCCAATGTTCTCGGCTATCCTGTTCTCGTCCGTCCCAGCTATGTCCTCGGCGGTCGCGCCATGGTCATCGCCTACGATGAAGACACCGTCCGTCGCTACATGCGCGAAGCGGTTGCCTTCTCCCAGGAACGCCCGGTCCTGGTCGACCGGTTCCTCGAAGACGCTATCGAAGTCGACGTCGACTGCCTCTCCGACGGCGACGACGTCCTGATCTGCGGCATCATGGAACACATCGAAGAAGCTGGCATCCACTCCGGCGATAGCTCCTGCGTTCTGCCGCCCTTCGGCATCGGTGCCGCCGAACTCAAAACCATCGAAGAATACTCGGTGAAGCTGGCTCGTGCACTCAAAGTGATTGGACTGATGAACGTCCAATACGCCATCAAGGAAGGCAAGGTCTTCGTCATCGAAGTGAATCCGCGCGCCTCGCGGACGGTGCCTTTCGTTGCCAAAGCAACTGGCGTGCCCATTCCGAAGATTGCGGTTGGTTTGATGATCGGCAAAAAACTCAAAGAGTTCGCTCCCCTCATGCAGGGAAAAACCAGCGGCGTCCTCACCGTCCCTCAGTTCTTCGTTAAGTCTCCCGTCTTCCCCTTTAATAAATTTCAGGGTGTCGACCCGGTGCTCGGCCCGGAGATGCGTTCGACCGGTGAAGTCATGGGAGTCGGTGAAAATTTCGGAGAAGCCTTCGCCAAAGCGCAACTTTCGGCCGGCTCTCCGCTGCCAGCTTCGGGCATGGTCTTCATTAGTGTGTCCGAAAGACACAAAAACGAGGCAGTTGACGTTGCAAAGCGCTTTGTGGAACTCGGGTATACCCTCGCAGCCACTCGCGGTACCGCTTTGGCATTAAAAAATGCAGGTTTATTTTGCACAACCGTATTTAAAGTTAACGAAGGGCGTCCAAATGCGGTAGACTTATTAAAGGCTGGTCGTTTGCAGTTGGCAATTTATACGACAACCGGTGTACACAGCTTTGGCGATGAAAAAGCCTTGCGTCGAGCCGCGATAACGTATAGAGTACCTTGTATAACGACTATGTCGGCGGCAAGAGCCGCAGTGGAAGCTGCAGCCAGTCGTCTTAGAGATCCGATTCGAGTTTGGAGTCTTCAAGAGATTCACTCGTAATCAACAAGTTTGCCGGTGGTTCCTCCGCCTTACACCCCAACCACCGGCAAAACGCCACGAGCCCTCTCCCCACCCCTTGGGCTCGTGGCACCCCTAATCTAAATCAAAAAAAGTAACCGTTCACAACGCAAATACATTTATTTGCCTCTTGTGAACGTTTTTGTTTTCAAGGACTTAACGGCTATGCGCCGTTCTCCGTTGTTCGATTACCCTTGACGACCCCTTAGCGTGGAATCAGAGTGGCGTCCCTTTCGGGGCGCTTTCTTGTTTCAACTCTAGGAGAGCATAATCATGTTGCAAGTGAACTGGCCGGAATCGTTTGACCCGGCAAAACAGCGTGCCTACTTGGACGTTACCGGCAGGGCCGTCTTTACGGTCATCCCCAAAGAAGTCACCGAAATCGCTTACATCGAGCCGAGCGAGGGTGCCGACCCTTTCGCGGATCGCGTTGAGCGCGCCAGACAGTTGGCCGCGAAAGGAATCGTGATCGATGCTCAGATCGACGTTTGGGGCTGGGGGGCGGAAAACACCATGCGGCTGCGCCGAATGTATGGCAAAACCTCGGTGCCGGACGCTTTCGGAACCATTCAGATTCTCGTTCCGCCGGCCAAGTAGGTCCTAAACTGCGGTTACGCTGCCGGAGATCCCGGCAGCGTAACCGTTTGATAGTCGCTCAATTGGGAAATGTCCATCGTCAGCACGTTGTTCGTGCCCCGTCCATATAGGTCGGTAAACTTTGCCCCGTATACAATCTCCTCGTCGGCGTAGCAAAATCTCCGATACACCACCTGGGAAGACGCCTCGTCCGTCGTGGTGATTAGAGCGATACCCGCCTTAATGGAGACGTTCTGGAAACCCGAACTACCGGCCCCGTATTGGGCGGACGGCAAACTACGTTTGTCCCAGCTCAGGGCCCCGTCCATGCACGCGCTTGTCGTCGATCTCGCCGAGGCTCT
>JANXMS010000478.1 GCA_025354525.1 Acidobacteriota bacterium | reverse complement strand
TCCAAGTGGCATGGGCAGATCGGCGATGCGACGGTGGCTGACAGCATTTTGGATCGACTGGTCCATGCGGCGCATCGGCTTGAGCTTAACGGAGAATCGCTCCGGAAGTTGAGAGGGGAACGGGGCGCGGGGCCGGAGGGAAAAATAGTGGGAGGGTCTGAATAGGGAAGCCTGGGGGGCTGCGGGGCCGGGCGATTTTTGGGGATGGTCGGTCGCCCTCCGGGCTCCCACCACCCCAAAAATCGATTGGTCAACAAGTCCAACAAGCGAAAAGCCTTGACGGATGCCGATCACTAATTCACACTGAGAAAGCCCTGCGTTGCTTGCCTCCGAACTGATCGGCATCAGATCGGATTGACTGATCGGCATCATCGGAATGCGCATCTTCACTTCCGGCTCTGGTGGCGTGTATCGAGGCAAAATCAAGCAACGGCCATCCGCAGTCGGCAGATGAACATCGATCATCTGGATGGACCCTAATTTCTCCAGTACCGCCGCTGGCGTCAAGCCCGGTGACTATCGATCTTCAATACAGGGTAATACACATCGCCCACGAAAAGAATGCGCTAACCCCTTGTGCCCATTAAACATCCTCATCAGCGAACCAGCACAAAACGCGGACTCTCAGTAAACTTCCGCTAGCGGAAAACATCCCTATTTTGCTTGCGGTGCTGGATTCTTACGGAAAATCGCGGACGGGCTGAGACTGCCGAACTGGTCTCTAGGGGCTTCGGCAACACCCATCCGAAGTTGAAATGTTCCGAGGAGACCTATCTTGTCCTTGTGGGCCACGCCCCTCCCATCCCCTTCGTCCCCACCCCAAATTCCAACCGGCTGCCGGAGGCCTTTGCATTCTCGCATTGGAACTCGATGGCCTTCCTTCGCCTGCTGCTTCGATAATCGCATCCAGAACGCGGCAACTCGCCCCCCCGGGGTCGCCGTCTCTACCGTCTCTTATTCCTCACTCAGAAGCGGAATCGTAAAGATGCCTGCATCCGTCGCGGGTTCCTCGCCCCGATCACTTCGCCGAAGCGCGCGTTCACCTGGTTTCCCGCCGCGTCGAACCGCGCCGTCGAATCCACGGAACTAAACTGGGTGTGGTTAAACGCGTTGTACATCTCCCAACGCAACTGCAGGGTTCGCTTCTCACCCGCCAGCGGGATGGTCTTAAAGAAGCTGATATCGTAGTTCGCCGTGCCGGGTAACCGGAAGACATCCTTAGGCGCGTTGCCCGGGTCGCCACGCAACGGTCGCGCAAACACCCCGGTATTGAACCACTTCGAGAACGTCCGGTCCCCATGCTCCTGTGGTGCCTTCCCCGTCACGACGATCCGGTTTCCGTCGCCGCCACCGTTCAGATCCACCGCGTCCACCGTGCTAAAACCCACGCCGCTCGGCTGCCCGCTGGCAAACGTCGTGATCCCCGAAACCTGCCAACGGTCCAGGACTAACCGGCCGAACTTATTCGGCATCAGCTTGCTTCCGTTCGGCAGATCCCAAATGTAATTCAACACAAACATGTGGGTCTGATCGAACCCAAGCTTCCCATAGTTCCATACCCGAATCGGGCGATAGGCCGCCAGCCCATCGCCATCGGAATCTGCGTAACCCATTGCCTTCGAGTAAGTGTACGCCAAGCTTAACGACAAACCCCGCGCGAACCGGCGATTCGCTGTCACTTGCATCGAATTGTAATTCGAGGTGCTCGAGAAATCGTTGTAACTGATCGTTCCCCAGCCCGGGAATGGCCTGAAGAAATTGTCCGGCAGCGGCGTCGACGGGTTCGAAGGATCGGCATTCTGCGGCAAAAAACGCGCTCCGTACGGCACGGCGTTCAGGTTCTTGCTCACCTGCAAATGTCGACCAACATTGCCAACGTAAGAGACGTCCACCACGGTCCCCCGACCGATGTCCCGCTGCACGCCAAACGTGAAGTTGTACATCGAAGGCGTCACTGCCTTGCGCTCAAAGGTCGAAGTGCTGTTCGGGAACAGTACCCCTGACGAAGTCAGGAACGTCCCCAAGTTGCCGTAATAAACCTGCGGCGTCTGCTGCGTCGGCGGGTTTTGCGAAAACCCTCGTACTCCCGGCGCCACCGTATTATGGAACATGCCGAACCCGGTCCGAATCGCCGTTTTGCCGTCGCCAAAAGGGTCGTAGGCGATCCCGAATCGCGGCTCGTACAACACAGGCGCTTGGTCCCGGAAGCCCCGCGGATACGAACGGTCGGATGCGACGACCGAACCGTTAAACGGGTCGCCACTGCCCGGCACAAACGCCCCGATGAACACCGCCGGCAGAATTGCCCCCGTCAGCGGATTCACCGCCCTCCGCCCTTGCGGCGTCGAAATCGGCCCGAACAGCGCGGGAATCTTCTTGGCATCAAACAACGCCGAGTTCCAAGCCGAGGCGGTCTCCCGCGCGTGAAACCACTGGTTAAACCACACAAAACGCATCCCGTAGTCGAGGGTCAACTTTCGGTTCACCTTCCAGGTGTCCTGCACAAACCATCCCATCGTCGTCTTCCGCCCCTCGTTCGAAGGCCGCGAAGCCGATTCACTGTACGAAGCGAAATTCCCCAGCACCGCGTTTGAATACGCATAGTTACTATCGAACGGGTTGTTCACGTCGCGGCCAAAGGCAAAGCTGCCACCGTAGTTCCCCTGCTCGCCCTCGTAATTTCGAATCCGCTCAAAGCTCAGACCGGCCTTCAACGTATGGGGTCCCCAAGTATGAGTCACGTTGTTGCTGAAGTTGATCGCCGTGTCGGCGCCGCGTAATGGAAACCGACCGTCGTAAGTAATTCCCGCCGCTCCGGGGACACCTCCATAACTCGCCTGCGGAATCACACCCAACGGGTTATTCGACCCATAGAACTGGCCCAAGCCGGCCAAACCCCGATCCTTCCGCAGCACGTTTTTTAACTGCTCATCGCTCTCCGGTGGGCCCTTTTCCACCGAGTGCCGCACGCCGCCCGTAAACTCGTTCACCGTGTGGGGCGATAGAATCCGAGCCCAATTCAGCACGATCCCGTTGTCGGTAAACGTGTAGTGCTGCCGGATCAATCCCCAATTGGAAGACCCCGCCGCCACGGCATAGCCGAGCGAATCGGCATACCAAGTCGACCCTCGAACGTTGATCGAATCGTTCGCCGTCGGCCGCAAGTCAATCCGAAAAAGATGTTGGTCCCGCGGTTGGTTAATCGCTTCCTGAAACTGGTAGTTGAAATTGCCGCCCGTCACCGCCCGATTCAACTGATTCGGCAGCGGGAAAATGTTCAACATCGCCTGTCCGTTCCGGTCCAACCGGCTCGGTGGAATTACATTGTTCGGAAAGTTCGCATTTGCCAGCGGATCCCGAATCAGGATCGGCCGATTGTTCACATCCACCGTCTGCGAGTAGTCCCCCGTGCGTTCCAGCGCCGTCGGCACCGTCACCTGGCGAACCGACTGCGGATTCTTTACCCACGATTTTTCAAACGAATAGAAGAAAAAGACCTTGTCTTTGCTCCCCGGCAGCAGTTTCCCGAGATTCACGGGCCCGCCTACGGTCGCACCAATCGTCGAGTAACGATAAATCGGCAGCGGCACCCCCGTCCGATTATTGAAGAAGTTATTCGCGTTCCAACTCTCGTGGCGCTTGAACCAATAGGCGCTGCCATGATACTCCCGCGATCCCGACTTGGTAACTATGTTGATCGAACTCCCACCGTTGCGCCCATACTCGGCCTGATAGTTATTCATCAGTACCTTGACCTCGCCAATTGCGTCCATATTGATGGGGCTTGAAAACGTCCCCGGACTGCCTAAGTCGTTCCCGGTCACTCCGTCCACCTGCAGGCTGTTCCAGTTGCTCCGCGTCCCTTGGATGTTCGGCGATTGCGTACCAAAACTGCCTCCCAAAAACTCGGTGTCCACCGTCTGCGAAACCCCCGGCAAAATCCGCAACATCGATACGACATCGCGGCCGCGAATCGAGATCTGCTCCAACTGCCGCGCGCCGATCAGCGCCGAATGCTCGGTCGAACTCGTCTGCACGGTCACCGCCTGCGCCGCGATCGTAATCGATTCTGTGACCGAACCCACCGTCAAGGCCAGGTTTCCGACGCTCAATCGTTCCGCCGCACTCAGCACGTTGCCCGTCTTCTTGAGCGGCCGAAATCCCGCAACCTCCACCGTCACCGTATACGTGCCCGGCTGCAGGGCAGGGAAGACGAAGTCCCCCGTTTCGTTCGTCGTCGAGGTTCGCTCCTCTCCGGTCCGTTCGCTCGACAGCTTTACGCTCACCGCGGGAACCACGTTTCCCGATGGGTCGACCACAGTTCCCGAGAGTGACCCGGACACCGTCTGGCCGTGCAGACAAAATACGGAAAACATAGCCACCAATAGTAGGAAGAAGCGCATAGTACCCGGCAGTATATCGAAGCCCGGCGAATCGGTCCCTAACGGGGCTTCATCGACACACAGTGACCGCTCGTTCAACACTAGTAATCATGGACCCGACCACCCGAGACTTGCACAAATGCCTGATTGCCCAATCCAACTCGGCGCAAGCTGGGATGGTCCTCCCTAATCGCTCGATAAGGTTGACGACCCTACACGAACATCCTATCCGGCCCAGGTAGAATACTCGCACGCCTGTCGTTGCCAGCCGGGGATGGGTTTTCAGAGGCGTTCGTAGTCTCCCGTACGGCCTAGCGGGACTTTCCTACGATTCGGCACCTGATGGTCGTTAAGTTGATGCAAC
>JANXMS010000476.1 GCA_025354525.1 Acidobacteriota bacterium | reverse complement strand
TCGATTGGTCAACAAGTCCAACACGCGAAAAGCCTTGACGGATGTCGATCACTAATTCACACTGAGAAAGCCCTGCGTTGCTTGCCTCCGAACTGATCGGCATCAGATCGGATTGACTGATCGGCATCATCGGAATGCGCATGCCACCATCGGGATGTTCGTGAAGTTGTAGGAATTTGAGGATACGACGCCAACGGGTTTGTTTTGCGTTGTTTGTGGCCGACCAGTAAATCGAGTCTCGTTTGATTACCATTCGTCGCTCGTGCAATCACGGGCTATACCGTGTTCCCAGAGTTGGATTTCAGCCCTCTGGAGAGCGGATTCGACGGGGTCGGCAGCGATGCCGTCTAACGCTTCGGTGACTTCGGACCAGAAAATCCGCTCTTCGAGTTCTTTTCGCGCGATTTCGATTACTTGGGCTGTAGACTGGCCGACCTTTGTGGTCAGCGGAGAGAGAATATTGATAGCGTCGCCCGCGATGCGTACGCTGGTTGCGACGGTTTCCGTCGCTGAATACTACCACGGGCTTTGAAGCGACCGATTGAGTTCTCCCGGAACTCATTGCTTATGTGGAGCAGTAGCGGGCGTAGTTCGGAGCGCGATGCGACCGAAGCTCCGCTCGCGGGGGTGTTGATCGGCGAAGATTGACCCCGCAGTGACTCCGCGCGGAACGAGTGAGGGCGCTACGCTTTGGCGACGGCCATCTCGACGCCCTTTGTTGAGACGTAGTATTTGGCTAACATGTTGGGCTTCTCCCAGGCCGGGAGAAAACTGGGGTTATCTAAGTAGGCGAAGAATTGGCGGGTTACTTCGGCGAAGTGGGCTTCGTGGCCGACGCGGTGGTGGTCTGGAATGTTTAACAGGAACTCGTGGCCGCGGTCTTCGACGGTTACCCCGTCGATGCTTATTTGGAGTTGGGCGAGCTTCGCTTGCAACCCGATGAGGACTTCGTCGTGTAACTCGGCGGAGTTGGGGACGATGTAGACTTCGGAGCGGTACCCTTCCGCCTCGCCTTGTCGGACTTCGATGCTCGCTTTTGAGCCGTGGAAACGGGCCATATGTGTGTCACTTACTCCCTCAAGGTCCCAGCGGACATTCATTTGGGCATGAATACCGCGGATCGAATAAGCCACGAAGTTATTTCCGTAGTATTCGAAATTACCGGGCGATAGGGGGGCGGTTCCGGTGACTAAGCGCCATTGCTCTTCGGTGAGGATAGTGGGCCAGCGGCGGGCATCGAGCATTTCGATGTCGGTACGGTAGTCGATGGCGGTGTCCGGGAAGGCGATCCATTGGGCCAGATCGACGAGATGGGTGCCGACGTCGGAGAGGCCTTCGCCTTGGGCTTCGATATCGAAAAACTCAAGGGGGCGGAGCATGGGGACACCGGCGACGGCCTTCGAGACCCGGTGCATGCTGTCCATGTAGATAGCCGGGTTGGTGGGATCGCCGGCCCGAAGGGTGCCGAAGACATCGGGGGCGTTGACGAGTTCTCGGTGGAGGATGGAGGTGACTTCGTAGCGCTCGGTCATGATGTCGAAGGCGATGATGCCGTTTTGGTCGGCGGCGTCGAGGGTGGCGGCGAGGCGGGGGAGGTCAGCGGAGCGGAGGATCCAGGGTTTGTCGGCGAGGACATGGAAGCCGTGGGCGACGGACTGTTCGACGCGCTCTATTTTGGAGCTATTGCGGCCGGAGAGGACGACGACGCTGCCAGGTTGCTGTTCGCGGAGCATGCGTTCGAGGGAGTTGGGGCCAGTGTGGACGTCTAACTCCCAGGTGGTGGGGGCGTCGGCGCGCTGGTTGAAACGGGCTACACGGGTGAGGTGTTCGGTGAGGTCGAGGCCGAGGGGGGCGTAGACCGTGACCAGCGGAGAAACGGCGGCGTACATTTCTTTTTGGACGAGGGCGGCATGGAAATGGGCGGGATCGAGGGTGATTAGTTGAACAGAGGGCATCGAGATCGATTGTGGCACACTGGGATGATTATGAATAAGCAACGAGTGGCGGGTTGGGTGGTGAGCGCGATTCCGGGTTTGATGATTGGATCGGGTGGGATCAACACGATGTTGAAAATGCCGTTCGTGATGGATGGGTTGGTGAAGTATGGCTATCCGGAGAGTGCGGTGGTCGGGATGGGACTGGCGGCGTTTTTGAGTGCAGTGTTGTATCTGATTCCGCGGACGGCGATGGTGGGGGCGATTCTGCTGACGGGGTATTTGGGCGGGGCGACGGCGACGCATGTGCGGGCCGGGGAGCCGTGGTTAATTGCGGTGATCTTTGGGGTATTGGTTTGGGCGGGGCTTGTGATGCGGGATACGAAAGTTCAAGGAGCCTTGGGATTGGGTAAATGAACGTTACTCCTTACCTGAACTTCGACGCCAATTGTGAAGAGGTGATGCGCTTCTATGCGGTCTGCTTGGGGGCGGAGGTGGAGGTTTGGCTTGAGGGCAACCGGGTGATGCATGCTAAATCACGAAGGGCGGTTTGACGGTGATGGGGATCAGGCGGGGAACAATTTCTACAGTTGTTTGAAGTGCGAAAGCCCGGCGGAGCAGGACCGGGTGTTTGCGGCGCTGGGCGAAGACGGCACCGTGACGATGCCGCTGCAACTTACTTTTTGGAACGCGCGGTTCGGAATTGTGACCGATCGGTTTGGGGTGAACTGGATGTTCAACGACCTGGACGCTACCAAAGAAGCTTGAGGCCGCCCTGGAGGTTGCGTGGGGTTCCGGAGCTGGTGATGGTGCCGAAGCCGGGGTTGCCGAGGACGATGCCGGGCGTGCCGAAACGGGGCGTATTCGTGAATTGAAAGGCCTCGAAACGGAACTGGAGCCGGAGGCGTTCGTGGAGCGACCAGTTCTTTAGGGCGGAGAAGTCCCAGTTGTAGAGGCTGCGCTGGCGGAGGATGTTGCGGCCGGCGTTGCCGAGGGTGAAGGGCTGATTGCGCTGGAAGGCGGCGATGTTGAAATCCTCCTGGAGAGTTTGGGTGCCGGCGCGGGGATCGCCGATGATGTCGGGACGATTTACGATGGCGAGACTGCCGGTGTTGGCGGGGTTGCCGGCGACGGTGATGCTGTAGGGGAGGCCGCTGGAGGCGGTGACGATGCTGCCGAGGGTCCAGCCGCCGAGCAGGGCATTGGCAACCGCGTTGGAGTTGGCGCCCCAGTGGCGGCCGCGGCCGTAGGGGAGGTCGTAGAGGCCGCTCATGACGAAGCGGTGGGGGACGTCCTGGTTGTCGATGGCCTTTTCGGGGGTCAGGTTACGTGGGTCTTGGTAGCCGCAGCCGGCGGCGTTGCCGATCGCCGCGGTGCCGCAGGAGTCGCCGAGGTTTTTCGAGAAGGTGTAGGAGCTGAGGACGGTGAAGCCGGAGGCGAAGCGGCGTTCGATTTTCGTCGTGAAGGCGTGGTAGTTGGAGTTGCCGTTGAAGCGGTGGTTATAGAAGCCGCCGAGGGGGGAGGTGGTGATGCCGGTGCCGGGAATTTCGAGTGACTTGAAGAAGCGCTTGGCATTGAGGTTGCCGGGTCCGGGTGGGGAGTAATTGCCGTCGTATTGGCGGAGCAGGTGGAGACCGCGGGAGCCGCTGTAGCCGGTTTCGAGGAGCCAGTCGGCACCGAGTTGGCGTTGGATGTTGAGGTTCCACTGATGGGCGCTGGAGAGGTTGGGATTGCGTTCGTAGGTGCTGAACTGGAGGCCGGTGGCGCGGGCGAATTCGGTGGCTCCGGCGGGGGGGCCGTTGCGAAGGAGGAAGGCCGGCGCGGTGGGGCTGCCGGCAAGACTAACGCTGTAAGCAAAGGGCGGGTTGCCGACTAAGTGCTCGCTGTCGCCGAAGAATTCCATGTAGGCGTAATAGATGCCGTAGCCGGAGCGGATGACCGTTTTCGAGTTGGCTTGGAAGGCGAAGCCGACGCGGGGCATGAAGTTGTTTTTGTCGGTGGAAATAAGGGCGCGGTCGGCTCGGGAGCCGTTGGCGGCGTAGACGAGGCGGGCTTGGCCGGGGTTAGAGTCAAGGTCAATGGTACCCATTTTGTTGTAGCGTTCGAGCCAAGGGGGGGAGAGTTCGTAGCGGAGACCGAAGTTGAGAGTTAAACGGTTGTTGATGCGCCAATCGTCTTGGAAGAACATGCTGAGGTTGTAGGTGCGGAGCTGGACGTTGAAGGGGGTGTCGTAGTTCCAAGCTTGGGCAAGGCCGAGGAGGAAGTCGGCGGCACCATCGGAGGTGAATTGGGAGTTGAAGGTGTAATTGCCGACGGCGTTGCGAGCGCTGAGGAGGTTGTTTTGGGATTTGATGACGCCAGCGCCGACCTTAAGGCTGTGGCGGCCTCGGATCCAGGTGAGGTCGCCGGAGAGTTGTCGGTTTTGGGAGTCGCGGTCGACGGGGTTGAAGCCCCCGATACCGAGGGCGCGGTAGCCGGTGATGGTGAGTTGGGAAAAGGCTCCGGGGATGTCGTCGGCGCCGCCGCGGATGCCATATTTGCGATTGAGGAGTTCGCCATTGGTGGAGGCGGGGTTATCGCGTTTAAAGAGGGTGAAGTTCCAGCCGGCGCGGATGGTGGCGATGAGGGTGGGGGTGAAGACGTGGTTCCAGCCGGCGCCGGTGTTGTAGCCCTCGGTGAGGAAGTCGAGATTGCCACCGCCGTAGGCCGGGGCGGGGAGGTTGGGAGTGTCGGGGACGAGTTGATTCTGCTTGCTGAGCCGCCAGAAGAAGGTGTCGTTGGAGCGAACGGATTGGTCGATGCGGACGTCCCATTTGTCGACATCCTGCCAGCGGGGGGAGAGGGCGGTGTAGTTGTTGGCGAGGGAGGCTGACTGGGTGTTCGGATAGAGTTTGATGAGGTTGGCGGAGAGGGGGTCGAGGCGGGAGACGGGGATCGCGTTGTTGGGGAAGGGTTGGCCGGAGGCGGGGTCGTTGATGCGGCGGGCTAGTTCGCCGAAGTCGCCCGAACGCATGCGGGCGGTGGGGATGGTGGAGATGATGGTGGCGGTTTCGCGGATGCGGGTGCCTTCGTAGTCGGTGAAGAAAAAGGTTTTGTTGCGGCCATTGTAAAGTTTGGGAATGACGACCGGGCCGCCGATGGAGAAGCCGTACTGATTGCGCTTGAAGGGGGGCTTGGCGGCGTTGGCGGGGGTGAAGAAGTTTTTGGCGTCGAGTTTTTCGTTGCGGAGGAATTCAAAGGCGGAGCCGTGGATGTCGTTGGTTCCGGACTTCAGGGTGAGGTTGATAATGGCACCCATGGCGCGTCCGAATTCGGCGGCGTAGGCGTTGGTTTGGACCTTGAACTCTTGGACGGCGTCGATGGAGGGTTGGACCATCTCGGGTCGACGGCCGGCACCGGCGAGTTCGACGGAGTTGTTATCGATGCCGTCGAGGAGGTAGCTGTTTTGGGTGACGCGCTGGCCGCCGGAGCTGAACGAGTTGTAACGGCTACCGGCGGCGGACTGGACGGTGCCGGCGGAGAGGAGGGCGAGATCGCCGTAGTAACGGCCGTTGATGGGAAGTTCGACGATGCGTTTGTTGTCGATGACTTGGCCTTGGCTGGCTTCGGTGGTATTGAGTTGGGCGGCGGCGGCGGTGACTTCGACGCGTTCGCTGACGGTGCCAACTTCGAGGGTAAAGTCGACTTGGGATTTTTGGTCGACGGCGAGTTCGACGCCGGAGCGGAGGGCGGATTTGAAGCCGGGGACGGAGGCGGAGACGTCGTAGGTGCCGGGGGGGAGGAGGGGGAGGAGATAAAGGCCTTCGGAGGCGGTGGCGACTTTGCGCTCGGCTCCGTTGGCGGTGTTGCGGATTTTGATTTGGGCGGCGGGGACGGGGGCGCCGGAGGGGTCGAGGACGCGGCCTCCGATTTGGCCGGTTTGGGCGAGCAGGGGGAGGGCAAGGAGGACAAGAGATATCGACCGCAGCATTGACCGAAGTTTATCAGTTTGTAGAGAGCGATTGCGGCATCATCCGTTCCTTCACTTTGCCTTGACAATCGGCATAAAAAATTTGACGTAGGGTTCCCTAAAGTCGATAGTTTCACCGAAGTAAATGACAATCATGATATGTACTTGATTAGCGGGTTTCGGGGTCATTCGCCTCCCGATTTGGGCCATTTTCCTAGCGTTTTGGGGGTTTGTGTCGCAGAGAGCCCCTCACAATCATGCCACAGGCGTCGCGCGACGATACGGAAACGATTGATTCTATTGAACCGGAGGCCGCTAATCAATTACGCCCCCAACCCAACCCCAGCACGACGACTAAACTCTGTCCAGTAGGCACCGACGTCTCAAACGCCGAGTTTCCGAAACCGCTGCCAACAAGCGAAAAGCCTTGAC
>JANXMS010000455.1 GCA_025354525.1 Acidobacteriota bacterium | reverse complement strand
TACGATACCTCCCTCCCTATTCCCCGGACTTCAACCCGATCGAGCCCTGCTGGTCGGTCGTCAAACAACGTTTGCGCCAGCTCATGGCAAGGTCGGTGGCTGCTCTTGACGTCGCTCTCCCCAAGGCCCTCGCCCTCATCTCTCCCGAAATTGCTAAAAATCTCTTCCGACACTGCGGATATTCACTCCGTTCAGTCAAGATGTGCTCTAGTCCCCCTGGCACCGCGGCAATCGGGACGAAAGTCGCTTCATTACCGCGGGCACTCGAATCGCCGGTCGATGTCGCGCCCCCAAACAACGGAAGCAGACTCGACCTAGTCACGCTCCCCGCCGCATGCAGACCGACCTGCCAGGTCCACGCGCCGGACGTGCGCGGCTCGTGCCCTTTATCGATCGGGTGGGATATCATGGCTCTTCCATCCGAAGTAACGCCATGCGCACATTGAACCCGCTTCACGCTATTCTCCTCCTCGCAACCATCCTTCCCCTGGCGGCTGAGCCGATCAAAGTGCTCATCGTCGATGGCTACAGCAACCACGACTGGCCCCGCAACACCCAACGCCTCCGCAGCCTCCTCGAAGCCAACAGCGACTTCCAGGTCACCGTCTCCACCGCCCCCAACTCGGCCGAAGCGCCCGGCTGGCAAACTTGGCACCCCCGCTTCGCCGACTACGACGTCGTCATCCAAACCTGCAACGATATTCCCGGCGGCAGCAACGGCCCCACCCTCGGGCCCCAATGGCCCAAAGCCGTCCAAACCGATTTCGAAAACTACGTCTCCAACGGAGGAGGCGTCTACATCTACCACGGCGCCAACAACGCCTTCCCCAACTGGCCCGCCTACAACCAAATCATCGGCCTCGGCTGGCGAACCGCGGGCTTCGGCCGCGCCATCTCCCTCAGTGAACAAGGCGTACTCAAAATCCACGAACCCGGCGACGGCGACAAAACCGGCCACGGCCCCCGTCTCAACACCGTAGTCCATCGACGCGGCGAACATCCCATCCATCGCGGCTTCCCCGCCCAGTGGATGGCCGCCGAGCTAGAAGTCTACTTCTTCGCCCGCGGTCCCGCCCAAAACGTCGAAATCCTCTCGTACGCCCTCGATAACAAAACCAAGCTCTACTGGCCTGTTGAATGGACCGTCCAATATGGCAAAGGCCGCGTCTACAGCAGCACCAACGGCCACTTCTGGAAGGACCAATCCGACCCGCCCAATCTCAACGACGTCGCCTTCCAAACCATCCTCCCGCGCTCCATCCAATGGCTCGCCAAACGTGAAGTCACCTCCCCCGTCCCGCCCGATTTCCCCACCAAAACCGAACCCTCACTCCGCCTCCCCCTCTTCAACGGCCACGACCTCTCCGCCTGGACCGTCACCAAAAACAACAAAATCCTCGACCCCATTGACTCCGGCACCGCCCCCCGCTTTTCCGCCAAGGAAGGCGTCCTCACCGTCCACCCCGCCCCTCCCGGAGCAGAAAAAGCCCAGCAACGCATCTCCACAAAACGCGACTTCCCCGGCAACTTCGAACTCCGTCTTGAGTTCCGTGCCGAGGTCAACGCCGACAGTGGTCTCTTCCTCCGCGGCCCTCAGTTGCAGGTTCGCGACTACCTCGTCGCCGGGCCCTACAAAACCCTCAAAAACTACAAACCCCAGGATTGGAATGAAATCGTCGTCATAGTCAAGGACAACATCGCCCACGCCACCTGCAACGGCGAACTCCTCGAAGCCGCGTTGCCAATCCCCCCCTCCGGCCCCATCGGTTTCGAAGCCGACCGCGGCCAAATGGAATACCGAAACATACGCCTAATCCCCCTTCCCTAGCGGCTCCGCCCATTCCCCCTCTCTGCCCGGACCCCGCAAATAAACCCGTCCGGCCTCATCCACCCGCGTCGTCACGCCCAACACCCACTCCCCTTCAAACGCCACCGGTCCCCCCATCTCCCAATACACGAGCCAATTTCCGCTCCCCGCTTCCCACCGCCGCCCCATCGCCATAGCAAACAACAACTCATACAACCGCCCCGCCGCCGGTATCCCAAACCTCGCCGCGCTCTCAATGTTCGCCAGCAAATCCCGATGCCCAATCCCCACCCCGTCCATATAAACCGCCGACCCCGCCACCGAAACCACCACGGGCACCAGACTCACCGCCCGTCCCGCCAACAGCGCCGCCATCACCGCGATCGCGAACTCCCGCGGGTCCTCCTCCACCACCACTTCAATCCCCCCTTTCCCCTTCTCTTTCGCCCGCCGAGAAGCCTCCTCCCACCACTCCCCAAACGTCATCGTCCCCACCGCTTCCGTCTCTCGCTCCTTAGCCACCACCACTCGAAAACGACCTACCAGCGTATCCCCAATCAACCGCAAAACGCATCGCTGCAACTCCTCCGGTGAAGTCGACCCCGGCAGCGCCTCACCCACCGAAATCGTCACCTCCCACCGCCGCCAAGGAAACCACGGCGACGCCGTCGGCGACAACGGATGCTTCCACAATCCACCAATATGCATCGGGACAATCGGCGCATCCGTCCCCTGCAAAATCTTCTCGTAGCCCCGTCGAAACGGTGCCATCGCCCCATTCCGCGTAATCTCCCCCTCCGGAAATATTCCCACCATCTCACCCTGCTTGATCACCGCCTGCGCCCCGCGCAAGTTCGCCACAATCTCCCGAATCCCTTCCTGCGCCATCGGAATGCAGAACAACGCCTTCGCAAACGGCTGCACATACTTGTTCTCGTAGTAAGGCTTCCACATCAGATACCGGATCCACCGCCGCGTCACCGACCCCATCAAAAACGCATCCAAAAACGAGTAGTGGTTCGCCGCCACCAGCGCCCCACCACTCTCCGGCAGCCGCGCCCCCCGAACCTCCACCCGCAGCAAAACCTTCAACACCCCATGCATCAACAGGCGCAACGCTTCCGAAAACAGTATCAAACCTTGCCCCCTCTCACGGCCAACGCCAACGCCCCTAACGTCCCCGCCCGCTGTCCAAATTTCGGCGCTCGAATCACCGGCAACGGAGCATAGCCATTCATCTGCTTCTTCGCCGCCGCCCGCACCATCCCCAACATTCCTGGATGCTTCATCACCCCTCCTCCTATCAAAATCATTCGCGGCGACAACACACACGCATAGTTCTGCACCGCCATGCCCAAATACTCCGCCGCTAATCCATAATCGCCGCCCCGCGCCGCAATCGCCGGACCCGACGCCAACCCCTCCAAACAGTCCCCATGCGCATGGCAAATCCCCGGCGCGGCATCCACCCGCGGAACCCGCACATGCCCCATCTCCGGATGCAGCAACCCATGCAACAACCGCCCCCCCGCGATACCCCCTCCCCCTATCCCCGTCCCCACCGTCAAATACAACAAAGGATCAATCCCCTGCCCCGCCCCCCACAAATATTCCCCCAGCACCGCCCCGTTCACGTCCGTATCCAACACCGCCTTCGCCCCCAACGCCTTCTCCACCCAAGCCTGAATTCCAAACCCTCGCCAAGCCACCTTTGGCGTCGACCGAGCAATTCGTCCCCCCGCCAAATCCACCGGACCGAAGCACCCAATCCCCACCCGTTTCAACCGCTTCCCCTTAAAAAACGCCGCCACCCCCGCCATCGTCTCCTCCGGCGTCGTCGTCGGTATCTCCGCCGATATCACCGCATCCTCCGGCCCAGTTCCCACCGCGCACACAAACTTCGTTCCTCCCGCCTCGATTGCTCCAAACATCCTAATATTGTATGTTGGATGCCGCTATGCGACTTCTTCTACTCATCGTCCTAAGCGCTTATCTGCTCCCGGCGCAAGACTTAGCCGACCGCGCCCACGCCATCCTCGCCAAAAACTGCCTCGGCTGCCATAGCACCGCCGCCAAAATGTCAGGCCTCGATCTCTCCTCCCGCGCCGCCGCCCTCTCTGGCGGAACCCGCGGCCCAGCCTTCGTCCCCTCCCAATCCGCCTCCAGTGGCCTTTATAAAGCCGTCGCCCGCCTCTCCGGCGTCCCCGCCATGCCCGCCGGCAAAGCCCTCGACCCCGCCGATGTCGCCACCCTCAAAGACTGGATCGACGCCGGTGCCCCCTGGCTCGACGCCCCCGCCTCCCCCGTCTCGAAATGGTGGTCCTTCCAGCCCGTCAAACGACCCGCCGTACCCACCGCCTCCCCTGCGTGGTCCCGCAATGCTATAGATCACTTCATCTCCGCCCAACACGCAGCCCGCAAACTCGTCCCCGCCCCTGAAGCCGACCGCGCCACCCTCGTCCGCCGCGCCTACTACGACCTTACCGGCTTGCCCCCCACCGCCCGCCAACTCGCCGACGCGCCCCCCTACGAACAACTCATCGACCAACTCCTCGCCTCCCCCCGCTACGGCGAAAAATGGGGCCGCTACTGGCTCGATCTCGTTCGCTACGCCGACACCGCCGGCTTCGAACTCGATACCCACATCCCCGACGCCTGGCGCTATCGCGACTACGTTATCGACTCCTTCAACGCCGACAAACCCTACCCTCGTTTCCTCCGCGAACAGATCGCCGGCGACGAACTCTACCGCGACGAACCCACCGCCATCACCGGTACTGGCCTCTTCTGCGTCGGTCCGAACCGCGACGGCTTCCCCGACCAAGCCGACATCAACCGCGTCGAAGTCCTCACCGACTTCGTCGACACCACCTCCTCCGTCGTCCTCGGCCTCTCCGCCGGTTGCGCTCGCTGCCACGATCACAAGTTCGATCCCATCCCTCAACGCGACTACTTCCGCATGCAGGCCATTTTCGCCCCCTTCGTCAGGTCCCGCATCCCGCTCAGCCGCCTCGAATCCCTCGGCTACGACGTCGCCGAACGCAACCGCGAAATCAAGCTCCGCGAAATCGCCGAAGAAATCCGCGCCGTCCAAACCACCTGCAAAGAGCTCCAAAACTGTGCCGACTCCACGGTCACCGCCAAACTCCAAAACATCCAAACCCGTCTCGTCAAAATGTTCGCCGGCTTAAAGCCCAAACCCTTTGCCTGCGGCATCACCGACGCCTCTGACGTCTCCCCCAAAACCTACATACCCGGCAAAGCAAAACTCGAAATCAATCCCGGCTTCTTCTCCGCTCTCGGCGGCGGAGACGTCTCTCTCGAAGCCCCTGAACTCCCCGTCGCCACCGGCCCCATCCCCTACAGCGCCACCACCGGCCGTCGCGCCGCCCTCGCTGAATGGCTCACTAGGGCGGACCATCCCCTCACCAACCGAGTCCTCGTAAACCGCATCTGGCAGCAACACTTCGGCCGCGGCCTCGTCTCGACACCCAACGATTTCGGCACCCGCGGCGCTCCCCCCTCCCACCCCGAACTCCTCGACTGGCTAGCCTCCGAGTTCGCTGCTCAAGGCTATTCCATCAAGAAACTTCACCGCCTCATCATGTCGAGCGCCACCTACCGCCAGTCCGCCGGCCTCACCCCCACCGACCCCGAAAATATCTACCTCGCCCACGCCAAACGCCGCCGCCTGTCTTCTGAGGAGATCCACGACGCCGTCCTCCAATCCGCCGGTTCCCTCAACCTCAAAATGCACGGCAAACCCGTCGTCCCGCCCCTCAGCAAAGAGGAACTCTTCGGCCTCATCGGCCGACCCGACGACGCTTGGGTTCTCTCCACTGACCCCGCCGAACACACCCGCCGCGCCGTTTATATGATTCAAAAACGAACTTTTCGTCTGCCGATGATGGAGGTCTTCGACGCCCCCGAATCCATGCAAACCTGCGCCCGCCGCGAATCCTCCACCTCCGCCCCGCAGTCTCTCTCCCTCTTCAACGGGGACTTCCTCCTTCGCCAAGCGAAACTGGTGGCCAAATCGCTAACCGACAACCCGATCGAAGCCGCTTGGCAGCGCGTCCTCGTACGCCTGCCCACCCCTTCCGAACGCCAACTAGCCGAAGCCTTCCTAGCCCAACAAGAACAGAACTCCGGTTCCCGCGAAGCCGCTCTCACCGAACTCCTCCGCGGCCTCTTCAACCTCAACGAATTTCTCTACGTGGACTAATATCATGTTGAATCGTCGCAACTTCCTCACCAAAACCGGAGCCGGATTCGGAGCCCTCGCCGCCGCGTCGCTCCTCCACGCCGGAGCCAAACCGCCCCACGTCCCCTCAAAAATCAAAACCGTCATTTATCTCTTCATGCACGGCGGCGTCAGCCACGTCGACACCTGGGACCCCAAACCCGAACTCTCGAAACGCAGCGGCCAAACCATCCCCGCCTCGTTCGTCAAAGGCTTAAAAACCAGCCGCATCGATTTCACGAAAGCCATTATGCGCGGCTCTCCCTGGGCCTTCCAGCGCCACGGCCAATCCGGCACGGAAATCTCCGCCCTCTTTCCCAACATCGCCAAACACGCCGATTCCTTAGCCGTCATTCGTTCCTGTTACGGCGACGCCTTCGACCACGCCCCGGCCATGTACCTCCGCAGCACTGGCAGCCAGTTCCCCGGCCGCCCCAGCCTCGGGTCCTGGTCGCTCTACGGTCTCGGCTCAGAGAACGACAACCTCCCGGGCTTCGTCGTCATGTCCGACGGTGCCATGAAGTGCGGCCCTCAGGGCTACGGTGCTGGCTTCCTGCCTGCGATCTATCAAGGCACCGTTTTCCGCGGCGGCCCGTTCCCCATCCTCGACCTCGCCACGCCCGCCGGCATCGCCGAGAAGACCCAGCGCGGAACCCTCGACTTCATCAACAAACTCGACCAGCAGCACCTCGCCGCCCGTCCCGGAGACTCCGATCTCGAAGCCCGCCTCGCCTCCTACGAACTTGCCTTTCGCATGCAAGCCGCCGCTCCCGACGCCGTCGACATCACGAAGGAGACGGACGCCACCAAGAAACTCTACGGCATCGGCGAAAAGCCGACCGACGATTTCGGCCGCAAGTGCCTCCTCGCCCGCCGCCTCGCCGAGCGCGGCGTGCGCTTTATCCAGCTCTACTCCGGCACCCATCAAGGCGACGACTGGGACGCCCACAACGACCTCACCGGAGGCCACACCAAGATGGCCGCCAAGAGCGACCTCCCCATCTCCGGCCTCCTCACGGACCTCAAGGCCCGCGGCCTCCTCGACCAGACGCTAGTCATTTGGGGAACCGAATTCGGCCGCACGCCCTTGGCCGAAGGGGCCAACGGCCGCGACCATCATCCCTACGCCTTTTCGATGTGGATGGCCGGCGGAGGCATCAAGGGAGGCAAGGTTTACGGCTCCACCGACGAGTTCGGTCTACGCCCCGTCGACAACCCCGTCGATACCCACGACGTCAACGCCACCATCCTCCGCTTGATCGGTATGGACCATCTCAAGCTGACCTATCTCTATCAAAGCCGAGATATGCGCCTAACCGACGTCCACGGAGACCGCGAGTTCACCAAGTTCCTACTATCCTAGGAGGATGCTCCCCGGCCTCTTACTCCTCCTCCTCGCCCCCGCCCTCCTCGCCCAACCCGCCCCCGTCGCCAAACGCGTCGAACATTCCGAGGTCCGCCACGGAGCCACCCTCAACGATCCTTACTACTGGCTCCGCGAAAAACAAAACCCCGCCGTATCGAGTTACCTCGAAGCCGAAAACGCCTACACCGACCAGCTCACCAAGCACCTCGATCCCTTCCGCGAAGCCCTCTATAAAGAACTCCTCGGCCGCATCAAACAAACCGACCTCAGCGTCCCCCAACTCCGCGGCACGCACTATTATTACTCCCGCACCGAAGCCGGCAAGCAGTACCCCATCCAGTGCCGCCGCAAAGGCAGCATGGACGCCCCCGAACAAATCGTCCTCGATCTCAACGAACTAGCCAAAGGCCTCAAATTCTTCAGCCTCGGAGCCCTCAAAGTCAGCCCCAACGAAAACCTCGTCGCCTACACCTCTGACACCTCCGGCTACCGCCAATACAAGCTGTCCGTCCGCAATCTCAACAACGGTCAAACCCTCTCTGACTCCGCCGAACGCATCACCAGCCTCGAATGGGCCGCCGACAACAAAACCCTCCTCTTCACAACCGAAGACCCCGTCACCAAACGCTCCAACCAACTCTGGCGCCTCTCCCTCGGCACCAAAGTCGAAGGCCCCCTTTACGAAGATCCCGACGAACTCTACTCCATCTTTCTCAACCAAACCCGCGATCAGAAGTACCTCATGCTCACGAGCGCCAGCACCGATACCTCCGAAATTCGCGACGTCCCAACCGCCAAAGCCGCCGTCGATCCCATGAAGGTCTTCCTGCCCCGGCAAAAAGGCCACCGCTACTCCGTCGACCACCGCGACGGGCTCTTCTACATCCGCACCAACCGCGACAACGCAAAGAACTTTAAGGTCATGACGGCCCCGGTCTCCAACCCCGCCGTCGCCAACTGGAAAGAGTTTCTCCCCCATCAACCCACCGTCCTCCTCCAAGGCCTCGACCTTTTCCAGGATTTCGCCGTCGCTATCGAGAAGGCCGAAGCCATCAATACCCTTCGTCATCTCGACTTCAAAACCGGCCAATGGAAGCCGCTCGCTTTCCCCGAACCCGTCTTCACCGCCCTCCCCTCCGGCAACGCCATTTACGCGACCAAAACCTATCGCTACACCTACCAAAGCATGGTCACGCCCTCCAGCGTCTTCGACTATGACGTCGCCTCCGGCCAAGCCACCCTCCTGAAGCAGCAGGAAGTCCTCGGCGGCTACGACCCCCAAAACTACGTCTCCGAACGCGTCTGGGCCACCGCCCGCGACGGTGTCAAAGTCCCCATGTCCGTGGTCTACAAAAAGGGCCTCATTCGCGACGGCAAAGCGCCCCTCTTCCTCTACGCTTATGGCTCTTACGGCATCGGCATGCCTCCCAACTTCAGCCCCAACCGCCTCAGCCTCCTCGACCGCGGCATGACCTACGTCATCGCCCACATCCGTGGTGGAAACGATCTTGGAGAAGCCTGGCATGACGACGGCATGTTAATGAAGAAAAAGAATACCTTCAACGATTTCATCGACTGCGCCGAGCACTTAGTCAAAACTAAGTGGACATCGCCCGGCCGCTTAGTCATTGAAGGGGGAAGCGCCGGCGGGCTCCTCGTCGGAGCCGTAGTCAACATTCGGCCGGACCTATTCCGCGCCGCCCACGCCGCCGTCCCCTTTGTCGATGTCATGAACACGATGATGGACGCGACTCTCCCCCTCACCGTCGGCGAGTATCTCGAATGGGGAAACCCTAATGAAAAAGCCGCGTACGACTACATGAAATCCTACAGTCCCTACGACAATCTCGAAAAACGCGCCTACCCCTCCCTGCTCGTAACAACCAGCTTTAACGACAGCCAAGTCATGTACTGGGAACCCGCCAAGTATGTCGCCCGCCTCCGGACCCTCAAAACCGACAAGAACCCATTAGTCTTCAAAACCAACATGGGAGCCGGCCACGGCGGCGCCTCCGGTCGCTACGACCGTCTCCGCGACAACGCTTTCGAATACGCCTGGCTCCTCGATCAAGTCGGCATTACTGAATAACCGCTTCCGACGCGCACTTGCAAATCCTCGGTTCTTCGCCGTTTGACGGGGGTATAAGCGCCCGTTCAAGTTCGCCAGCGAGGGGCGAGCAAGCGTACTTAGTCCTCAAGGTCGGCCGTGGAAAGCGAGGAAAGTCAAAGGCAGGTTTCCTTCTCCCCCACCGTCGCCTCGGCCCTATGCGGCGCCTCCTCGTCGCTATGGTTTCTCATTGCCGCCCGCAGCGCCCAAGGTTTGGGAGCCGCCGCCATGATGGCGCTCGCCATGGCCTTCGTAACCGAAACGGTTTCCGATCACAAAACCGGCAGCGCCATGGGCCTTCTTGGCGCAATGTCGGCAATCGGCACTGCCCTCGGGCCCTCGCTCAGCGGAGTCCTCATTGCCTACTTCGGGTGGCGATCCATCTTCTTCATCAACCTGCCGCTCGGCCTGTTAACGTTCCTTCTCGCCTATTTTCACCTGCCCGCCGATCGCGAGTTCTCAACCATCCACCCACACCGCTTCGACACTCTCGGCACCCTCCTTCTCGCGCTCACGCTCGCGACATATGCCCTCTCTATGACCATCGGCCGCGGCACTCTCGGGCTAGCAAACTTAGCGCTCCTCCTCGCGGCCGCCTTCGGTGCCAACCTCTTCGGCCGAGCCGAGGCGGGAGCCGCATCCCCGCTCCTCCCCCTGGAAATCCTCAGAAATTCTAGCCTCACCGCGGCCTTCGCAAAGAGCACCCTAGTCTCAACCGTTGTGATGGCGACCCTCGTTGTTGGCTCCTTTTATCTCTCCTGCACCCTCGCGCTCCACCCAGCCGACGTCGGACTCGTCATGTCGTCCGGTCCGATTGTCGCGGCTCTGGCGAGCATCCCATCCGGTCGTTTCGTTGACCATTTTGGTGCCCGCCACATGAGCAATGGCGGGCTGATTGCGATGGCCGTCGGCTCTTCATGCTTGGCAAGCCTGCCGACAAGCCTCGGCGTCCCCGGCTACATCGCCTCCCTAATCGTCCTCACTGCTGGCTACTCACTCTTCCTGGCCGCCAACAACACCGTTGCAATGACGAGTAGCGGTCTCCTGGAGCCAGGAGTCATCTCAGGCAACCTCAAGCTCTCCCGCTATCTCGGCCTCATCACGGGAGCCTCCGTATTGGGCAACATCTTCGCCCTCGCATCGGCCAGCACTAACATGTTGCAACCGCTCTCCTCCTCGCCCGTTATAACAATCGCCGCCAGGGAATCTGAATCATCAGCGGCACCTGGCCGCCGGCAACACCGCCTTAATGACGAGTAGCAGGCTATACCAGCCCGGAGTCATCTCAGGCAACCTCAATCTCTCCCGCTATCTCGGCCTCATCACGGGAGCGTCCGTAATGGGTAACATCTGCGCCCTCGCATCGGCCAGCATCAACATGTTGCAACCGCTCTACTCCTCGCCCGTTATAACCATCGCCGCCAGGAATCTGAATCATTAGCGGCGCGCAGCTCACCCCATCCACGTTCCCCACCACATGGCCGCCGGCAACACCGCCTTCATGACGACTAGCAGGCTATACCAGCCGGGAGTCATCTCAGGCAACCTCAATCTCTCCCGCGATCTCGTCCTCATCACGGGAGCCTCCTTATTGGGTAACATCTTCGCCCTCGCATCGGCCAGCACCAACATATTGCAACCGCTCTCCTCCTCACCCGCTATAACCATCGCCGCCAGGGAATCTGAATCATCAGCGGCGCGCCGCTCACCCCATCCACTTTCCTCACCACCGAAGCCTGTTGAACAGTACTTGATTAGCGGGTTTCGGGATCATTCGCCTCCCGATTTGGGCCAGTTTCCTAGCGTTTTGGGGGTTTGTGCCGCAGAGAGCCCCTCACAATCATGCCACAGGCGTCGCGCGACGCTACGGAAACGATTGATTCTATTGAACCGGAGGCCGCTAATTAATTACGTTGAACACGTGCCAACGATGACGGGATCCAAACATTACTCTGGTCCAAACCCGGGTAGCCACCCTCAGGGCAAACATACAATACAGAAACCAGACAAACCGGTAATCGTGCACGTAACTGTGGCCACCGAGCTTCTACCCCGACAGTCAGTACCGTGCAATCTTTCTAACTCGCCGCTCACGGCGCTATCGAACAACGCCGGAACAACGGCGCTAAGTTGTACGCTGCCATAACTCGCACTCCCGTCCACCCCCGTTGCCACTAACACGGCCGCTCCAAACATGAGCCCAACAGGCACTAAACACAGATCCCTACGACGTGCTAAACATCATCCTCTTCGACCCAGCGACCAACGACCGCGCAAATTCTTCTCGACCGATTCTTACGCAGTACTCTTTGACCGAAGCCCGACAGCGCCGCAGTCGCATTCTCCCCGCCGGAGATAATCGAACCAATCAAAGGGTAGCCGTGCCGATTCTCAAGAATCTTGGAGATTGGGTCGAAGTCGCCGACGGCGGTGCCGAAGCCATCGCCGCATGACGGCGCACGCACTCCAGGCATGCCTCGCTGCCGGCATGGATGATTACCTCTCTAAACCGATCAATCACGAGCAACTCGCAGCCACCCTAAAACGCTAACTGGACGCGGCACTTCCCGCCGTCCCCGTCGGCGCGCCCGAACGATAGCGCTACTCCTTTTTCCGCAGCGTCGGCACCGCGCCGCTCCCCGTCGTCCGCAGCCGCTGCGTCTTCACTCGAATCTCCTCGCTATCCCCGTAGTTCGGAGCCAGTAACAAATAAATCTCATACGCCGCCGCCGCGCCCAAAGCATCTCCCTGAGCCTCTAACGTCCGGCCTAACTCCAAGTGTCCAGGAGCATAACTACTATCCAACTTCACTAATTCCTCCGCCCCCCGTCGCGCCTCCCCCATCTTACCCGCCGCCCGGTAAGCTCGCACCAGCGCTGCCCGGTTCCCCCGCGCCCCCGGACTCAACCGAACCGCCCTCTCAAACAGCGGCAGAGCCTCGGTCACCTTCCCCCCCGCCAGTAATTGATTCGCCAACTGCATCTGCGGCAGCGACCACTCCGGCGTCAATTTCGCCGCCTGCTCAAACGCCGCCCGCGCCTCTCCGCCCCGCCCTAACCGGCCCAAAGCCACTCCCAACGCAGTGCGCGCACAAGCAAAGTTCCCATCCCGTTCCAGCGACGCCTGCAAACTCTCCACCGCCGCCCCAAACTCATTCGAAGCTATCTGCAACCGCCCCAAACAAAACAACCGTCGCGTCTCGATCGACCGATCCAGCGGACGCAACTGCCGCAAAAGCCCCAAACTTTCAACGGCCTTGACGAGCAGAGCCTTCTTCGGCCCCGACGCCGTCGAAGCCACATAATCCGCCACACAAGCCTGCCCCGCCTCCTCCAATCGCGCCACGCCGTCGTCCATCCGCCCCGCCGGCAACCGGACTAACGAAACCGCCGCCGCCAACTGTACCCGCCCCTCCACTCCCACATCCGACCCCAAATAGTGCGCCCCCTCCGCCAACCCATCCACCCGCAACCGTGCCCCCGCCCGCAAGCTCCCCCGATACACATGATCCACCCAAACTCCAGCCCCCACCGGCCCGTCCACTTCTAAAGCCAACCCGCCACTCCCCAACCCCTTTTCCACCACCGCCAAAGCCATCCGAGCGTCAAACGACCCCGCCACCCGTGGATTCTGCCGCGCTCCCGTCTCCGCCGCCACCCGCTCCGCCAAGTAATCAATCACCTCCGCCGCCCGTACCACCTTGTCTCCATCCTTATCCGCCCGCCCTCTAAGTCCCTCCAGCAACGTGTAAGTAAATACCCCCTGCCCTCCATTCCACCGCTGATCCTCAAACGACCGCTCGCTCGGCCGCGCCGCTAGTAACTTCAACAAATTCCGATCTCCTAACTTCTCCAACGCCGCCCCCGTCCGCTCCGCCCCCGTCGCCGAGTAACTCGTCCACCCTAACTGTCCCGCGTGACAAGCATCCGCCATCATCACCACTAACCCCGCCTTCACCCGCCGCGTTAGCGTCTCGTCCACCTCCGCAAATGATAGTCCCGTCGCGTGTAAGTTCTGCGGGTCGGAATCGTGCGCCACAAAATACCCCTCTTCCCGCTCCGCCACCACCCCATGCCCTGCAAAAAACACATAGACAACGTCCTCCGGCTTCGCCACCGCCGGCAACCAACTATGCAGCCCCGCCCGAATCGCCCCTAGCGTCGCCCCCGCGTTCGTCAACACCTTCACATTTCCCGGCGGCAACGCCCCGCCCGCCGTCGTCAACAAGAACCCCGCAAACTCCTCCGCATCCCGATGCGCGTACCGCAACTGCGCCCCCGGCGGCAAATGCTCATGCGCCGAAACCCCCACCACCAACGCCCATCGAGTCCCTTTGTCCTTCAGCGGATTCGCCGGTCGGTCCGCCTCCCAAGCCACATCCCGGCCCTGCTGGGCACACAAAACCCCCGCGATCAGCCAAATCCATCTCATGAAATCGCTCCCAAATTCAATACGAACCCCGCCACCGGTGCCCGCTCCGTACAATTGATGACCCACCCAAGCGGCGCCCCGTTCACGATCAAATTCCAGGCCGCGTCCGGAGACTGGCGCGCTCCATCGGCGAGCTTGATCGTCCATCCTCGCCGCAACGGCCCATGGGAGTCAGTTGAAAAACCACACCCGGAACGAAAAGCGTCTGCTGCATATACTCCTCGGTGACCGTCACCACCCCCAACTCCAGATCCTAAAATATTCCACAACGCCTCCAAGTCCAAAACAAACCCCGCCACCGGCTTCTCTCCAGCAACCTTCGAAGCGCTAACCACTTCCTCCGGCACCTGCCTCGCCCGAAAAACCGTCACCATCCGCTTCCCGCAATCGATCATCCAACCAAGCTGCGCCCCGTTCTCGATCCACGCCACCATCTTTCGGCCGGTCAAGCGGTGACCACCATTCGATCACAAACGCGGGGCAGTCGCGACGCTCATGCCGAGCCCGCGAAGTCCACGCCGCATCCGGATTTCTCCTCGCGCCGCCGCCTAAAACAGATTCAGTACTCGAATCAACTACGATGCCAAAACCAGTTCGCTTTGCCCATGCATAGAGTTCGCCAATAATCCTCGCATTTCGCGACTTTTATCCGCACCCGTAGGCGGCCTAACAATCAACTCCCCCTCCGCGCTGTACTCCAGACTAAAGTCCGAATATTGCTTGCAAAACTCCTGAAACTGTCCGTCCGTCATCCCCGGCACGGTAAGCACAACGCCTCCAAATCCAAAACAAACCCCGCCACCGCAATGCTCGAAGCGTTAACAACTTCTTCCGGCTGCCAACCCACCCGATAAACCGCCACGGTCTTGTTCGAACAATCAATCATCCACCCCAGTTGCGCCCCGTTCTCAATCCACTCATCCATCTTCGCCCGCGTCAACCTCGGCCGGTCAATCGGCGACAACAACTCAATCACAAATTTCCGGGCATCCCCCAAATCCCAATCGCTCTTTCGAACCGGCAGACCGTCCCGCTCCGTTCGGCAGCTTGAAACCACCGCTCGAATCCGTCACGTCGTCCGTTCCCGCTGCAATGGCCAATTGGGTCCTCCGATCCGTAGGCGGCCTAACAATCAACTCCCCCTTCGCGCTGTACTCCAGACTAAAACTCTTCACCGACCGTCACCATCCCCCCACGATACCCAACCCCGAAACGCGATAAACTCCTCCCCATGCGTTCTCTAGCTTTCCTCGTCGCCACTACCCTGTACGCCCAGTCCCCCGCCCTGGAGATTAAATCCCCCATGGCCCCGCCCCCATGGGCCCTCCTCGAACGCGAACTCCTCAAATACAACTCCCAAGCCGTCGACCGCTTCGCCGCCAAATACTACGACTCCCGTGGCTACCTCGCCCACACCCCCCGCTGGGGCACCCTCGACGGTCCCGACGACGCCGTCGAAACCACCTGGAACTGGACCCTCCTCCACGCCCTCGGCGGCTCCAACTCCGTCCTCCAACACTACAAACTCGCCCAGGAAGGCCACTGGAAACAGTACGGCGAACTCCGCACCAAACTCACCTCCCTCGCCGCCAACGGCGCCTACAAGCAGGAATTCATCACCCAATCCGACTGGTTCCACACCGCCGAAGGCATGCGCGCCTTCCTCCTCGAAGGCCTCTCCAACCCCAACGACCCGACTTACCGCCAACGCATGGTCCGCTTCGCCAACATGTACAACGGCTCCGACCCCGCCACCCCCAACTACGACCCCGCCAAAAAGATCATCCGCAGCATGTGGACCGGCAGCGAAGGCCCCATGCTCCGCAAAGCAACCACTTACGACTGGGTCGGCGACCCCGTCCCCGGAACATTTCACCTCCTCCATAACCCGTCCGGCAAAGGCAAAATGCTGGATCTAACCGCTAACTACCAAAAGATGCTCTCCCACTGCGACGAGTATCTCGACAGCACCGGCGATAACTTCCTCAATATGGCCGCCACTATCTTAGGCCTCAACGCCTACATGCTCACCGGCGAAGAAAAACACCGCCAATGGGCCCTCGGCTATGCCGATGCCTGGAAGCAACGCGCCGCCGAAACCGGCGGCATCATCCCCAGCGCCGTCGGCCTCGACGGCAAACTCGGCGGCGAACATAAAGGCCAATGGTGGAAAGGAACCTACGGCTGGAACTTCACCATCTTCGACGGAGAACTCGGCCAGATCGCCCATCGAAATTACTTTACCGACGGCACCTGGCCCGGCTTCGGCAACGCCCTCCTCCTTAGTGGCGACCAGTCGTACGTCCAAGTCCTCCGGAAGCAGATGGACCTCATTTACGCCCAAAAGAAGGTCGAAAACGGCATCACCCGACTCCCCCAGATGTACGGCGACCCCCGCGGCTACAAGTTCGACGGCCCTCCCAGTTGGTATCAATATGGCAATAAACTCCATCAGGACCGCCTCATGGAAATCTATCTTCGCTCCATGGACCGCAAGGACCTCGAACGCCTCCCGGTCGCCACCACCTTCGAACCCAACGACCGCAGCCGCGGCGGCTACGGCGACCCCGACCGCACCAGCGTCTGGCTAGGCTACCTCGAAGGCAAACGCCCCGACTACCCCGAAAAGGTCCTCCAATCCGACCTCACCAAGGTGCGACAAAAAGTCCAGGCCTTCACCGAGGATCAAACTACCGCCGACTCCCGCCTCGCCGACTACTTACTCGATTACAACCCCGCCGCCACCGGAGCCTTACTCAACCTAACCATCGGTGGTTACTTCGCCAATGGCCGCATCTGGACGCTCCACAGCCGCTTCCGCCACTTCGACCCAGTCAACCGCCGGGCCGGCCTTCCGCAAGACGTAGCCGCCTTGGTCGAGAAACTCGAGGCCGACAGCGCCCAACTAACTCTCGTCAACACCAACCAACTCGAATCCCGCGAAATCATCGTCCAAGCCGGCGGCTACGGAGAGCATCAGTTCAACGCCGTCACCGTCGACGGCAAAACCACCCCACTCAACAGCCCTACTCTAACCCTCCGCCTCCAACCCGGCACCGGCACCCGCCTCTCCTTCCAGATGACCCGCTACGCCAACAAACCCACCTTCGCCTTCCCCTGGGACCGCTCATGGTACCCAGCCAAGTAGCGACCGTCGCGCAGGACCTCCGTCCACATCGCGATCCTGGCGTACTTCGCGGTGAATTTCGTAACCTACAGCGCCCGTTGAAGGAGCTTTGGCGCGTACGGTGAGCTTGCTTTCCGTTCAATTCGCAATCACAATTCTAATGAACCAGCGTACTTGATTAGCGGATTTCGGGATCATTCGCCTCCCGATTTGGGCCAGTTACCTAGCGTTTTGGGAGTTTGTGTCGCAGAGAGCCCCTCACAATCATGCCACAGGCGTCGCGCGACGCTACGGAAACGATTCATTCTATGGAACCGGAGGCCGCTAATCAAGTACGAACCAGCGCTCCGCCCGACTCCTCAGCGGCGAGTTAGCATCCACCGCCGAGGTCCAGTTGTTCTTGTTGACCTCTCTGCCCTCGGCCGGAGACCTATACCGTATCGAACCCGTCTATCTCCCGGCCTCGGAAGTCGGCGGCCATTTTTACCAAGTCCTGGAGCGCCCGGACGGCACACCCGCGTCGTCCTCGCAGGCGACGTAAGCGGCAAGGGTCTCCAAGCCGCGATGCCGGTAACGGTGACCGTAAGCATGTTAGGCCTGCCGCGCCGCGAAACCTCCTCTTCGGCCGCACCGACGACGGCTTCGTCGCCGCCTGCTGCTGCGTCCGTTTCGATGCCGACGGCACCGTCACCATCGCCAACGCCGGCCACCCCTCGCCCTATTGCGACCTCCTAATCCTCCTTCTCACCTCGGCGCTGCCCGGCATCGCCCCCAGAGTCCAGTACGAGGAATCCATCACCTGCGGCGAATGCTTCACCCTCGTCTCCGACGGCGTAGTCCAAAGCCGAAAACGTTCAACCGCCCAGGGCGCCAAGCCTGGGGCCAAAACGACGACATCACTGTCCTCATCGTCTAGAGGACAAAGTGCTAATCCGCAAACGGGTCCCAAACATACGTCAAGTCCAACGTAAAGCCGGTCAGCTCGCCTTCTCCCTCAATTTGATGGATGCCAGTGCGCGTTTCCACTTCGCCGTTAGGTCGGTAAATGGTCACCGATCTGTTTGGAGGATCAATCAACCAGCCCAGCTGGGCTCCTTGCGCCAGGTACTCGGCCATCTTCCTTTGCAGTGGCTTCAACCGGTCGCTCTCGGATTTCACTTCAATCACAAAGTCTGGGCAAAGATGCCAGAAGGATTTGCGCTTAGCGGAACCCAGTTGATCGACCCTGGTTTTCAGCGTCCACGATGCGTCGGGAGAACGGCGAGCGCCGTTGGGGAGCACAAAGCCGGTGGAGGAATCGACAACAAACCCGCGGCGATCCTTCCTCGCCCAGTTGCGAAGTTCGCCCGCGACTTCAAAATTACAGAGGCCGGTATCTGAATAAGTTGGCGCCATTACCATCAGTTCCCCTTCCGCGGACATTTCAAAGTTGAGCTCGGGATGTTTCGCGCAGAAGGCCACGAACTCCTGATCGGTCATGGGAGGAACGGTGAAGGTCGCCGGAAGGAATGCCTCATTAATGGCGAACGTCATAGCGACAGTTTATCGCGATCGATACCCACGCGTTAAGGCACCAAAAGTTGCGGCCAAAAAATCGGCCGCACTCGCTGAAAAACAGCACGACAGGCAAACCTCCTGGCTGCCAGCGCTCCGGTCGTCCCGAACTTTGCGGGTGACGCCATGATGTGCTCCGAAGGCGACAGCGCTTCGACGGCGATGTCCGGCGCCACGGGAACGCGCACCCGGAACAGATCCAGGTGCCGCCACCGCGACGTGGCCACGACATCGGGCACTCGGTTCATCGTCCACGCAGTAGGCATGGAGGTCGTCAACGGAAATGGCGGCATTCTTGAGACGAACGTCCACCACATTTTATTGTTTCTACAGCAAATCTTGACTTAACAGATGGCATATTCGCGACGTCTGAAGAGATCAGGAGCAATGTCGGGAGAGATGAGGGGGGAGAGAGCCTCGGCGAGATCGACGACAAGCGCATGCATTGACGGGGTGTACTTGATTAGCGGGTTTCGGGATCATTCGCCTCCCGATTTTGGCCAGTTTCCTCGCGTTTTTCGAATTTGTGCCGCAGAGAGCCCCTCACCATCATGCCACAGGCGTCGATCTCGCCGAGGCTCTCTCCCCCCTCATCTCTCCCGACATTGCTCCTGATCTCTTCAGACGTCGCGAATATGCC
>JANXMS010000436.1 GCA_025354525.1 Acidobacteriota bacterium | reverse complement strand
GGGGTCCGGTTGACTTCATGGCGTTGCGCCGGTTGACGAGTTGGCGAGCGGCGGCGCGCTCGGCTTCAAGGCGGATTTCGAACGTTCGGACGGCTTCGTCCTGCCAGGCCTGGAGATCAAAGGGTTCTTCGTTTTGCATGGTCGTAATTCCTTGGTTTAGAAATGAAAAAGCCCGCCGGGCCGATAGGGCGCAGCGGGCATTTCTTGATTTGACTCTACACTACGGATGCAAGGTTTTCGGCTATTGGAAAGTGACGATTTGTTGGAAACAAGGGAGATATAAATATTTTTCGGCGGTGAACGGAAATCGACCAACTGGGCACCCAGTACCGAATTCGGCTTGGTACTAGTGAGCCCAAGGTCCGGTGATGGCAAACGTGATGCCCGGAGTTTGCATATTGACGAACATTGTCGACCCGTCGGGAGAGAAGCAGGCGCCGCACATTTCGCCGCTATTTAGAACATTTACGGCGAATGGGAAGGCCTCGCCGTCTGGCGTAACGAGCACGACACCGTTCGGGCCGGGTCCGTCTTCGCACAGAAATAGATTACCGGAGGGCGCGATGACGATGTTATCCGGGTTGTCGATAATGCTGGCGTCGTTGGGTTCAAAGAACAGTTCGAGACGGCCGGGGAATCGGCTTTCGCCGCGTCGCCCTTCGTAGGGGCTGGGGACGTAGCGCCAGACCTGTCCTTTGCCGGCGCGGCCTCCGTCGGTCGAAACGAACCAGACGGCCTCGGGGCTCGACCAGGCACCTTCGCCGCGCGAAAATCGGGCTGCTCCTTTGCTAAAACCTTGGGCGCGAAGGTTGTCGGCGGGCGATTCGGGTTCGTTGATGTCCACCCAAGCGCAGTCGAAGACTTCACCGACGGGTACCGGAGTCTGCGAGGCAGCGTTGTTTCGGGTATCGAGGCTGAGCCGGTCGCGGACGGCCAACGCCTGCAGTCGGCCTCCGCGCCAGAGTTCGCCGGGAACGTCGGGGAGAAAGCGGTAGAAGAGGCTGTCGCCGCGGTCTTCGGTCTGATAGACGATGGAACCTCGGGGGTCGAAGGCGATAGCCTCGTGGCTCATGCGGCCCATGGCTTTGAGGGGCACCGGCTCGAGGAGGCCGGTTTGATAGGCGTTAACTTCGAAATTGTAACCGTGGTCGACCTCGAGCGAGTTATTGGCGGCGGGTCGAAGGTTCGTCTCTTCGCAAGTGATCCAGGTGTTCCAGGGAGTGACGCCGCCGGCGCAATTCCGAATCGTTCCTGTGAGGGATAGAAAGTGCTTTTCGAGGCGCTGTGTTTCGGTATTGAAGTAGAGATTCGTGGTGCCGCCCAAACCAGGGGTTGCACCTTTGCCTGGGTCGTAAATGAGCTTTTTGTCGAGGCCGCCAAAGAGGGGAGCGCCCTGGCTCATTTCGTGATTTCGGACGATGATGGTGCGGCCATCAGGGCCGGGGAAAGCGCCCATGCCGTCGTGGGCACCGGGGACAGCGAAGCCGTCGTCCATTCGTTCGCCGGTGCGGGAAATGGCCACGTAGCGGAAGTTGGCCGGGAGGTTGAGGAGTTTATTGGGATCGGCGACAAGCGGGCCGTAGGGGGAGGCGGTTTGGCCATAGGCCGATTTTTCAGCTAGGGCTTTGAGTCCGAGAAAGCCCAGCGTGAGAGTAGAGGAGTGACGGAGAAGTGAACGGCGGTTCATCGCATCGGAGTATAGCTCAAATTGCCAAACTGTATGTTTCGCAATTTGTAACGTTGTATTCGGGACGCGATCTTTAGAGCAAGTCTTGCCTTAACAGGGGGCAAATCCGCGACGTCTGAAGAGATCCGGAGCAATGTCGGGAGAGAGGAAGGGGGATAGAGCCTCGGCGAGATCGACGACAAGCGAATACATTGACGGGGCCCTGAGCTGGGACAAACGTAGTGTGCAGTCCGCCCAATACGGGGCCGGTAGTTCGGGTTTCCAGAACGCCTCCATTAAGGCGGGTATCGCTCTAGAGCAGTCGTCTTGGGGGACCATTGCAATCTAAGAAGGCAGCAATGTGGATAATTATTGGTTCTTCGCTGTTGCACGTGGGTAGAAGCGGCGGCTACGCTTCTCCACCGATGAGGAAGCGAGTCGATTCTGGGCTCGGGATCGGCCGTGGAATTGGCGGGCCCTGGAAAGCGAGGAGAACCGAAAGCAGGTTTTCACTCCCTTCCCCCCGCCCTTGGAAATCACAATAAAGTGCGATTTCCACATTCCCGCCGCCGCGACCGCGGCTGTATCGCTTCTCCCCTCAAACCCAAACAGGAGCCCAGCGCACTCCGAGGCCCCACGGAAGGACCGAATCCCACGTTGGCCGTCCTCGTCCTTACCCACACTAGAGCGATACCCGCCTTAATGGAGGCGTTCTGGAAACCCGAACTACCGGCCCCGTATTGGGCGGACTGCAAACTACGTTTGTCCCAGCTCAGGGCCCCGTCAATGCATGCGGTTGTCGTCGATCTCGCCGAGGCTCTATCCCCCTTCCTCTTTCCCGACATTGCTCCGGATCTCTTCAGACGTCGCGGCTTTGCCCTCTGTTAAGTCAAGCCTTGCTATAGATGAGCGGCAGGAACGGGTTTTGGTGCGGATGCTGCGCGAAGGCCCGGAAGGCGCCAACTATGCAAAGATCACGGGTGCGCGATCGGCCACGGTCACGCGCGACTTGGCGGATATGGTCGCCAACGGAGCTCTCGCGCGAGCCGGAGAGCGCCGCTATACGCGGTACTTCCTTACAATTCCGCTGAAAACCGTGCCCTCGATAGAGATCGATCCGAAGGGGCAACTCGTCGAGCGAGTATAGCCCGCCCCAAGTCACGCGAGCTGGACCCCGCGTCATCCCCGCCTCAGAATGGGGCATAAACTCTCCTGTTCAGAAATCAGGGGAGTCACCACGCCCGGCACGATAGCGAATTCAACAGGCTAGAGCAAAACCTGACATAATGGAGGCGCTCTGGAAATTATGACGAGGGACGGATATGGCACGAGCCTACTCAGACGATTTGCGCTCAAAGTTTGTTGCCGCTTATGAGAGCGGGAATACTGGCCTGAAGAAATTGGCGGCAAGTTTTCAAGTAAGCCGGGCCTGGGCCGAGAGAATATGGAAGACCAAGCGGGAGACCGGCAGTTCTTCACGGCCTGCGGGAAGGCCACGAGGCTTTCCCAGCCGTCTGACCCCGGAGATCCGCCAACGCCTTGGCGTGCAGATCGGCAAGCAAGTTACCGAGTTGCGGGGATGGTTGCAAACTCGAGAAAGCGTAGCCATCAGTCAACAACGGCTCTCTGCGGTGATTTTG
>JANXMS010000408.1 GCA_025354525.1 Acidobacteriota bacterium | reverse complement strand
CTCTTTCGACCTCTGACGGGGCCAGGCCGACGCCACCTAACCCAGATCCGAGTAATCCCGGCCCTCAAGCCCAGGAGTCCAATCGCCGGAAGCGCGAATCCCTCACTTGACGCCACTCTTTCGACCACCGACGCCTTCCACTTCACTCCGATCCGGCGAATCCCGATCTTCGAACGGGAGGAGTCCAACCGCCGAGAACGTTCATCCCTGACACGAGGCCCGCTTTCGACCTCTGACGGGGCCCAGCCGACGCCACCCTGCGCTTGATCCGCTTTGGTAATGTCCGCGCCTAAATACTCCACCATCTGTTCGTACTCGCCCGCCGTCAACCCATCGGCAAAAGCATGTGTCCGCGAAATATTGATGCCGATCAAACGAGGCTTCCGCCTTCGTCCCACAAATCCCGCGTCTGGTTGCCCGGCGCGGGTGTCGGGTCGCGGTAGACCTCGTAAAGGCCCACCGTTCGAGCCGCAGCCCAAGGCGCTCGACGCCCTTCTCCGGGCCACGATCAAAAAAAGCGTAAATCGTTCGCCGACGCGCCGCAAA
This sequence comes from Acidobacteriota bacterium, assembly GCA_025354525.1. GTDB lineage: Bacteria > Acidobacteriota > Terriglobia > Bryobacterales > Bryobacteraceae. Next base: position 6,241 of record JANXMS010000408.1, on the reverse strand, counting down.
CATCGTCGGCGACACGAGTGAGTGCAATACCGGGTCTTTGTTGTAGTCGCGCGAAGCCACGAGCCACATCTTCGACGCCATGCTCGCGCAACAGAGGAGGCAGGATGCGTTCCAGCCGCAGCTTGAGCCACTCCTGTTGGAGGGCAGCCTGCTACCGCACCGGGGGAAGCGGCGATAACGTCTGAGCCGGAAGCGAAGCTACTACGACAAGAGGCAGACGCCAATAGCGCATACCCCTCAGCGTAGCTCTCCTTAACCCTGTAGGTGAAGCCCTTTGTGAATCGCGTACAAGGCGAGTTCCAGGCGATCAGAGACGCCGAGTTTATCGAAAATGTTGTGCAGATGGTTCTTCACCGTCTGTTCACTGATGAACATCTTCTCGGCCATCTCTTTGTTCTTATAACCCTGGGCGACGAACGCAACAATCTCGCGCTCTCGGGTGCTCAGCGGGGAACGTTCGCGTTGTTTGCCGGACGCGCTACCCTGCCCGGAAAGCTCGGCTCCAGGCGACGCAAACTGGCGCATCACTGCCGCCGTCGTGTGCGAGTCCAGCCAGATCTCGCCCGAGTAGACCTTGCGGATACTCTTCACGATCAGGTCGGGCGCCGTCTGCTTCAAGACGATCCCAGAGCAGCCGAGCTTCATCGCTTGGACAAACTCGTTCTTGTCATCGGAGGCCGTCAGGATGATGACGCGGGTCCGCTTGTTTGTTTGCTGAATGGTCTGGAGAGCTTGAAGGCCATCCATGTTCGGCATACGAAGGTCCAGCAGCAGCACGTCCGGGTCCGTCTGCTGCACCAGTTCGATCACAGCACGCCCGTCTCCGGCCTCTCCGATCACCTCGACGTCCGATTCCAGCGCAAGCAACTTCTTCAAACCATCGCGCACGATGGGATGGTAGTCGGCTATCGCCACACGAATCATCTTGACTTTTGGCGGTTCCCCTTCAAGAAGGGTGTCGTTCGGTTCCATGATCACACTGCCGCTAAGCATAGCTCTTTAGTAGCCTCACCTCGAGAGTAACGGGAGAATAGTACGGGGTCAATTCAGAACATTGGGAAAAGTGAACTACAGTTTGACCTTACGGGACCGCGACTAGAACCCTATTACTCTAAGGTTATTTGCTGCTTGGCTCCCCACGAAAGAGGGGATCACTTCCACGGCAAAAAAGCCTTCTCCGCGAACACAGTGTTGCGGAGCAACTCCAGAGCATTTGCTTTTACGATGTCTTCATAGTACCAGATGACAACCCCTGGGCAGCCAAGTGCCCGCGTCGCCTCAATAATCCGAACCAACTCTGTCGGCTTTGCCAGATCCACCGCAATGCCCGGGACCAGCCGATGCGCTTGGCCATACTGATCAATATGGAGCTTCAACTTGGCCTCATAAGTCGGCAAATCCCGCCAATAAAGCTGTGGCGTAAGGAAATCATGGGAGTTGTCCTTCACCCAGCCCGGCGGATCCTGAGCAAAATTACGGTACCCGTCTGGCGTCGGCACCGGAGCATTCGTCACCAGCGCGCGCCAATCGACCGCCTTGATCCGCGCGTTCATCCGCACCAGAAACGCGTTAAGCTGGTCCGCTCGCCAACGCACCCACGTCGGGTCCTGCGCATTAGCAGGCGGATCCTGCCCCTCATGGGACGCAGAGTAGAGTTGTCGAGTGGTCTCGTCATACCCACATTCGAGGGTAGGGTACCGAGCGCGGTCGAACTGAATCCCGGGCACTTCATAGCGACCCTGGGCCTCCTCCATCAGGCGGATTAAAAAGTTCTGAGCGTCTGGATGGGTGTGCGCCATCCAGATATAATAGGCACCGCCACCGATCGAAAACCTCGTCTCGCCGGCCCTGGTTTTGGCGAGCCAGTCCGGGTGGCGGTCGAAAATTGGGCCTAGCGACTCCCCGCGAAGCCGCCCGCTCCAAACTCCGACAAATCCATATTCGAACCACGGAACTACCGCAATCCCGTTCGCCTTCCCTTCTTCTATCGACTCCTGGAGAAGATCACGACCCTCATATAGGGGATCGATCAGCAGCCCGGTCTCTTCTTCAAACACTCGGCTCGGGAACAGCGGATAGCCCTGGGACCAGACGTTGACATAGGCGACGTTGAAGTTGGCCTTGCCCAGCGCCTCCATCGTCGACCGGATGCGGGCACGGGAACCGAGCGAGTCCCGCGCGATCCACACGCCTCGAGCTTCGGCCGCAGGAATCGCCACAGCGAACAGAAGCATAAGGGCGAGAACCGAATAGACCTGCATTTAAAGCTCTTGGACCGACTGTTGCAGTTTCTCAGCGAAGTTTTCGCCGGATTCGGACCACAAAGTTCGGCTTTCGACCGACAGGGCTTCGTCAAGTTGATGCACCAAGCGCACGAGTCCCTTCAAGTTAGAGCGCGTGTAGTAGGCGCTCGCCGGATCATCGGGACGGGGCAGATAATGTGCCTCCAGGCCGAAATCCAGGCGAATGTGTTCCGTCGGGGTGCCGTCGCCGAAGTCGGGACCAAAGCACGAAATCGTGACCCGAGCGGGCCGCAGCTCCCATTCTTTCCGGAACTGCCAGAGCCCCCACCAAGTCTCGAGCACGTAAGAGCAGTCGGCGTGCAGAAACTCTTCCGCGTGAGCCAACACCGTTTCGGCGTTCAGAGGGTCTGGAAGCGGGGCTTCGAACAAGGGGGGCTCGGCTGACGAGACCGGTACGATCTGCATGGAGCTATGAGCGGGGTTTTGGGGCGAGAACGGAAACCGATCGAGCACTTTGCCGTATGAGCGCAGCATCGATAGCGCGGAATAGTTCCGGAGCCAGTAGGAAAGATAAAGCGAATCGGCCATTACCTCAATTATTGCGCGGGAAGTAAGCCCAGAGCGACCCGGGGTTCATCATAATGGTAAGAACATGACGGAATCGGAAACGAAGTTGATGGATGGGGCGGCTCCAAAGCGTGGGATGGGCCTGAACACGATGGGAATGGTCCTAACCCTCGCCTCCATCGCCTGCTTCTTCGCCGCGCTCATGGTGGCCTACGCCTTCATTCTACCGATCGGGCCGTCTGCGGCATCCGTGCCGATGCCGTGGGTGTTCTGGCTCAGTACGCTGCTGATGCTGTCGAGCAGCGGCACCCTCCAGTGGGCTCGGCGGGCGCTCTTACGGGCGCAGTTAACGATCTATCGGAGTTGGCTATCGGTGACGATCGCGGTAGGTTACGGCTTCCTGGCCGCTCAAACCGCGGGCGCTTGGTTTCTGCTGGAGCACGGCGTCGGCGTATCGGCGAATCCCCAAGGCAACATGTACTACGTCTTCTGCTTCATCCACGGTGCGCACTTACTGGGCGGCATCGGCGGCTTGCATTGGTTGCGGCGCAAAGCTTCGCTGCTCGTCGATGGCGAGGAGCAGCCCTTACGCAAACACCGCCAGATAGCTCGACTCACCTCGATGTATTGGCACTTTATGGGCGTCCTTTGGCTCGGCCTATTCGCCTTCCTGCTCGGCTGGAGTTAGCCCGCTACCGAGGCGTAACAAAAACGGGTTGCGTATTCAAAATCTTGATTTTCCGCAAGCGGACGTTCCGCAGCGACGGCCCTTTGAATTCGGCCTCGGCGACGATGCCATCGTTCGTGCCAGCAATCGTCTGGTCAAAGACTAAATTCCCCAGCGAGTAACAAATGACCCCGGTGCGGTAATCCTCGCACGGCTGCGTAACATGCGGATGATGGCCAATCACCAGCGCCGCCCCGGCTTCGATCGCCGCCTGCGCCATCAGCCTCTGCTGAGCATTGGGCTGCTTGGCATATTCGGTCCCCGCGTGGATCGAAACGATCGTTACGTTCGACCGACCGCGGATGTTGCTGATGTCCTCCCGCAGTCGAACCAGGTCGAGACCGTTGATCCGAGCATCGTCCGTCTTATGATTGCCGTTGCGCTGGTCATAGGTGTAGGCGACAAAACCAAACTTCACGCCCTGGCGTTCGAGCACCACTCCAGCCCGCGCCGTCGCTTCATCGCGGCCCACGCCAACCACCGCAATCTTACTCCGTTCCAGCAGATCCAACGTATACAGCAGGCCATATTCGTACGAGTCCCGCGTGTGGTTGTTCGCAAACGAAACCACGTCGATGCCCGCCAACAAAAGACCCGCGATGTTGGCGGGGTCGGCCCGGAAGACCATCCCCGTCCGTGTCGGCGAACCCTGATCCGTGAACGGAGATTCGAGATTGACGAACGCTATATCCGCCTTGGCGAAGTCGGCCGCGATTTGCCGAAACGGCCAAGCGGGGTCCTTCTGCTGCGCCGCCACCACGCCCACGTGCCGGGTCAGCATTACATCGCCCCCAAACAGAAGACGATTAATGGGCGGAGGAATCTCCGGCGAAACTTCCTTCTTCTTGGGCGGCCGAGAGCAAGCCGCCAACAATAGAAGACTAAGCGAGAGTACGGCCAGCCGCTTCATCAAGGAACCAGACAACTTCGCCAACATGGTGACGGGTAAGTTGGGCGGGGAAGTCGAGGATATTCTCCGGGGCGTCGAACACGGTGTCCAGCGCCTTTTGTTTATCTTCGCCGCATACAAGCATGAGCGTGAAGCGAGCGTTAGCCAGGACGCCAGGCAGCAGCGTCACGCGGGCCGCCTTCAGCTTGTCCACGTACACCGCGGCAGTCAAGCCAGACCGGTTTAGGATGTGCGGTTCGCCAGGAAACAGCGAAGCTGTGTGCACATCGGCACCCGTCCCCTGCTGGATGATATCGAACGTCGGCAGTTCGCCGTCACCGAGTTGGAAGTGGCCGCGGATATCGTCGGCGTAAAAGTGCGCCGCTTCGCCAACGGGCTTCTCAGCGTGGATGCGGTGGACATTTTCTTTCGGGAACGCCCCAGGTGCCAGCCAGTATCGATCGGCGAGCGTGAAGTTCGATTCGGGGTCGCCAGGGGGAACGGCGCGTTCATCAACCCAGAAAAGGTGGACGCGCGACCAATCGAAATCCTGTTCGGCGAGCCAGGCAAACAGCAGCTTCGGGGTCGAACCACCGGAGATGGCCAGGGAAGCAGTCGGACGGTTGGCGAGTACATCGCACAGGATGTCTAGCATAAGACGACCGCAGGATTCTGCGGCGGCGGCGGGGTCAGGAGAAAGGACCTTACGAAAGTTCATTTAGGCAATTGTTGCGGCCAGCGTGGCATCATATACGGGATCGGCACCGAGGATCGACAACTCCTCAGCAACGAGATCTGCTTCAGCGCGAGCGGGTGCGAGAACCCGCGTCGTTAGGCTGCTGGTGATAATCTCTAGTGTCGCATCGTCGACGGCGCGGAGTTCAAGCTCCTGCGTCGCCGCATGGAAGCGAATGGCTTGCAGGTTGCCCTTGCGGCGCGCTTCGGCCGGAACGAAATCGAATGTGGCTTCCGGGAGCCGAGCGGCCAACCAGGCGCGCAAGTACAGCCCGCTCACAAGCGGACCGACCCCTGCATAGGCGATCTCTACTTTCTTTATCTCGGGAATCTGCCCCTGCAGGCAGGTGCTTTCAAAAGCTTGCGCAAGGGTTTCGCGCCAAGCTGTGCAACGGGTCCACGCCAAGTCCTTAACCCGCCAGCCTGCGCGTCGGCGTGCGTTGAGCGCCGGCAACACGCTCACGCCAAGCGGCGCGGAATCCACAAGAAGGGTCCGTGCAAGCTGCAGCAGGGGTTGGAACGTCGATTCGTCCAGAAGACGAATATCCTTGACCCAGAGCACTACCGGAAGGTCTGCCACGGTCAAACCGAGCGAAGCGGAATAGACGTCCGCAAGACGATCCCGGGTGGTGCAAATTTCGATGATCTCGCAGCACACTTGCTGGCGGCCGCCGAAGGCCAGAAGGCACTGGGCCGTAACCTCGGCGGACAGTAGCGGCGTCGGAGAGTCAACAATGCGGACAATGATCATTCGCCCCGGGTGCGCGCGCATCAGGTCGCCAAGGCTGTTCTTAAGTGTGACCTCGTCGCCAGGGTCGGTGGTCGCCACCAACAGCGTCATTGAACAAGCGCGCAGCAGCGCGTCGGCCGGTTGACCCTTGCCGAGCTCCTTCCAGACGTGCTCCAACTCCTGGAGCAGCTTTTCGGGCTGGACCGCGGTGATCATGGAACTCTCCAAACGTGCCCGCGGGCGGCGAGCATTTCGTCGGACGCCTCCGGGCCCCATGTGCCCGCCGAGTAGTTCGGGAATGGGTCGGTGGCGCGGTTCCCCCATGCGTTTAAGATAGGCTGCACCGCCGT
>JANXMS010000368.1 GCA_025354525.1 Acidobacteriota bacterium | reverse complement strand
AGACGGATGCAGCGGAAGCGTTGGCATTCCCATTGGCTGGCGGCGAGGCGGTAGATGACTTCTTTTTCGGCATGGTCTCGGGGGCCGAGTTTGGCCATGAGAGCGTCGAGCACGCGGGAGTAATCGACCATCGACTCGCCGGGGAGGAGGACGGGATTAGTGGAGCTCGAATAGTCGATGAACTGAGAATGCCGACCGTGTTTGAGGCCATTGCGACGGGAGCTGGCTTTGCCGGCTTCGGTCTTTGGGCCGGTGCTTTTTTGAGCGTTGGCGCGGTTGATTTCGGCGCGGTTCGCCTTTTTCTCGGCGTCAGTAGGTGGCGTTTCCATCGTGTTCTCCTTAAAAAGCTGGGGGTGAAACGACGAACGCCCTACCGGGTGGGGTAGGGCGTTCGCAGAGTCTCGGATGAGCTTTGATTTGAGGCTAGCAGGCGAGGCGGCGAAAACGGCTCGGAGGGTGGTCGGGAATTCCTTGTAGGTGCATGAGGAGATAGGGGCTTATTTTTATTTTCACACCTTGTGAACGGAATTTGGCGGGAGGAGGAAAAGGAGAACTGTAATCGTAAAGCATTGATTCGGCGGGAGTTCCTGACTAATTTGCGAAAGCGCGGACTGGTGGGCTCGTTCGCGAGGGTTCCACTCGGCTATAGAATTGAATCTTGTCGAAGACTTACTTTGATTCTCTGAACTCGGAAGCTTTGGCGTCTCTGTCCTCCATGGAAGGGCTTGACGCGCTCGCTCCTGGACCGAGCAGCGTCGCATCGTCTTCAACAAAGAAGCCGACAACGCTCTGGCATGGTTATCTGGCTGCGGCGATGGTTTCGGTTGTCGCCTTCGCGGCCCATCAATTCTACAAGCCTCTTTCGGCGGCGATTCTGGCCGTACTAATCGGCGCGGTGCTCCGCAATCTATCTTTAGTTCCGACCAAAGCCCTGGACGGATGCCGACGTTTGGTGAAGCAGGTGCTTCCCACCACGATAGTCTTGACGGGTGCGACGCTGAACCTAGTGGATGCCGCGCGCGGTTGGCCGCAGTTTGCGGTTGTGATGACTGCGATTACAGTGGGCACGGGAGTTGCCTTATTGGCTGGCCGTCTGCTGGGTGCTTCGCGGAAGACGTCGATCTTAGTCGGAGCAGGGACTTCGATTTGCGGCAATTCGGCGATCGTTTCGGTTGCGCCGGTGATTCGGGCGACCGATGAGGACTTGCTGCTTTCGATCAGCACGATCAACATCCTTGGTTTGGTGATTATGGTGGTGTTGCCTTTGGCAGGACACGGCTTGGGAATGAACCCGGAAGTATTTGGAGTATGGGCGGGTGCGACAGTTCACGCGGTGCCGCAAGCGATCGCGACGGGACTGGCGTTTGGGCCGGAAGGCGGGGCGACGGCAACGCTTGTGAAGCTGATGCGCGTGGCTTTGCTGGCACCGTTTGTATTATTTTTCGCGGTTCTATATCGAAAGGGGGAGGGTGAAGATCAAGAGGTGCGCTATTTCTCGCTGCTGCCGCCGTTTTTGTGGGGGTTCTTGCTGCTGGCGGTGTTGAACACGCTGGGACTGCTGCCCGAGGTGACGTTTCGACCGCTGGGATCGACGGCCCCGATGGTAGCGGCGACGGCGACGGCGCTGGCTGGACTGGGTAACTGGCTACTCATCCTTTTGATGGCGGCGATGGGGATGGAGGTGAACGTTCGGCAACTGGTGCGGAATGGGGGGCCGGTTTTGTTGACAGGGTTCTTGGTTAGTATGTTGCAATGCGGGGCGACGTGGTTGGCTATTCGGTTATTGCTGTAGTCACTGGCGGCGGAGTTCGTGTATTCTTTTGGTAACTACAGAGAATGCCGTTCGTATTTGGCAGGGAGACAAGCCGACCGCATGGTGCGTTGGGGGATGCCGCTCTGGAACTGCTGCGCGACGCGGAGCCGCTCAACCAAGCCGTGGGACGAAATGTGTTGTTCGACGCCCGGGTTTCTGAAGAGCGGGCGGAGCACTTTTTTGAGTTTGCGAAGAGACCGAGTTTTGTCGCGATCTGGCGGAGGCGGTGAGCCAGTATGTGAGGACTCGGATTGGAGAGGACCCGAAGAGACTTATCTTTCCCGGGCACGGCAGGAACATTCTAGACGGAGGAGCGGGATTTCAGTTGAGTCATTTGCTGTAATTGATTAGCGGCCTCCGATTCAATAGAATCAATCGTTTCCGTAGCGTCGCGCGACGCCTGTGGCATGATTGTGAGGGGCTCTCTGCGGCACAAACTCCCAAAACGCCAGGAAACTGGCCCAAATCGGGAGGCAAATGATCGCGAAACCCGCTAATCAAGTACCATTTGCTGAACGTTTCTTCGTTGCTGATGCGAATTCAACGTTGCGGTGCCCTGCCGACGGCGGTGCTAGCCCAATTTAAGACGGCACCGAAGATATTGGGCCGGTATATGACAGTGCCGGGGGTGAACGCTTAACCGGCCAATGTCGATTTCCGTGATTGTTTCTTCCAGCCGCGTTTCTTGTGTTGGCTCGTCCGTGGAATCTGTGGGTGGTTTTGACCGTGGGTGGATTCTCGGACCATCACCAAACTCTTGCCAGATCGAGTCCCCTTTGATTGTCGGGTTCGTCGGATCGAGGTTGTTTTTCCTAGCCAGTTTTCTTGGCCGCGGTAGAGCGTCTTGGATGGCTCGGCACTTTCATCCAAAAATACGAATCGTTCCGGGTCTATCCCGGCTATATCCGTCTTCCCGAAGTGACCGCCTTGGTCAACTCGGCTTTCGACGCGAAGCGAGAAATCGCAGGCGCTGAGCCGCCGAACTACTCGACCTTGGTCATCGTGAAGTCGAGCAGGCGATCATACATCCACTTCTTGGGACGGTCGTGCTGGGCGGAGAAGGAGCCGACTAGTTTGCCTCCCTTCAATTCGAGCTTCCAGCGTAGATGCTCGCCGTCGTCGAGAGTGAGATAGCGGTAGATATTCACGTTGCCGCCGTCGACGTTGATTTTCAACTCGGCACCGACTTTTCCTTCGGGGCTGACGGAGTGGGCGACGAGTTTTCCGGCGTCGAGCTTGATTTGGATGTCCGAGCGTTGGGTGCGTTTGGTGCCGCCGCCGTCGGTCCAATCGGCGCTGCCGGACCAACGTCCGGTGACATCTTGCCCGAAGGCGGCTGTGAAAGTAATCGCCAGGAGCGTGGCGATGATGGTAAAGCGCATGGCTAGGATGATATCAATTTATACTGTTGCTATACTCCGCGCATGCTTCCGCGTGTGACATTTCTGTTGATCCCTCTTCTGCTTCCGTTCTCCGGCCTGGCGCAGAATTCCTACGGACGATTCACGGGCCGCGTGACCGACCAACAGGGTGCCACGGTAGCCGGTGCCAAGGTGAAGATCAAGCAGGCAGAGACGAACGCCAGCGCCGCGACCGCTACTAATCAGGAAGGGGTCTACGATTTCCTGAATCAGTTGCCGGGCTCCTATGTCTTGAGCGTAGAGTTCGATGGATTCAAGAAACACACGCGTTCGGGGCTGGCGCTGCGGGTGGGCGACATCGTCGAATTGAACGTCAAACTGGAGCTGGGGGCGGTGACCGATAGCATTTCTGTTACGGGCGAATCGCCGATGCTCGAAACGAGCACGGCGAGCTTGGGGCAGGTGGTGGACAACCGGATGATCAGCGAGATGCCGCTGGCGGGGCGGGGCGTCAATTACCTGATGCAGCTTTCGCCGGGTGCGGTTTCGACGAATGCACCGATGCACGGGTGGCTGCCGCAGGCGCGCGGTTCGGTATCGGACGTGGCCGTGGCGGGGACGCGGACGCGTTCGAGCGAGTTCACTCTGGACGGAATTCCCAACATGGGCGGGGATGGGGTGATCGCGTTTCAGCCGCCGCCGGAGATGATTCAGGAGTTTCGGGTGCAGACCGCGGCTTATGATGCCTCGCTGGGGCGCTTCGCCGGGGCGAGCGTGAACATGGTGTTGAAGTCGGGCTCGAACGCCTATCACGGCACGCTGTGGGGCTCGCACTTGAGCCGTCCGCTGATGACCCACCCCTACTTCATCAACAGCAATTTATACAACACGGCGACGGACCGGTCGGGCGAAACGTTCGAGGCGAAGCGGTCGCGACTGTGGCCGGCTTCGCGCACCAATCGCTACCGGGTGCAGGTGGGGGGGCCGGTGCGGATTCCGAAGATTTACGATGGGCGCAACCGGACGTTTTTCAGCTACGGCAATGAGTTGATGGAGCGCAATTTCAATAATCAGACGAACACGACCGTGCCGACCGAGGAGCAACGAAAAGGGGATTTTTCCGGTTTGCTGGGACTGGGTGCGAGCTATCAGATCTACGATCCGGCCTCGGTGGTGCCGGTATCCGGTGGACGGTTCCAGCGGACTCCTCTGCCCGGCAATATCGTGCCTAACAGCCGCATCAGCCCGATAGCGCAACGGCTGCTTCGTTACTACCCGCTGCCCAACACCCCCGGCACGGTCGACTTTCGGAATAACTTCGTAACGGCCACGCCGGCGCTGATCGACTACTGGAGCCACATGTTGCGCACGGATCAGGTGATCAATGATCGCAATCGGTTTTATGTATCGTTCAGCACGATGCGCACCGATGGCGACCAGGCTCGAACGCTGAATAACAACGCGATGGGCGACATCTCCGTGAACCGGTACAACTCGCTGGCGTTTGACTATGTGAGGACGATTAACCCATCTACGGTCGCCAACTTCCGTTATGGCGTGACTCGGCAAGCCAACACCGGGAATGGGCCCACCCGAGGTCTCGACCTGACGAGCCTGGGCCTGCCATCGTCTTTCGCCAATCGCCTGGACCGGGCGCGAACGGCGCTGCCGGAGATCGACATCGGTGGGATGGTGACGATTGGGACGAACCTGCCGAGTAAGAGCGGCTTCAATGCGCAGATGGCGAGCGGGACTCTTTCGCAGACCAGAGGCAACCACACGCTGCGGTACGGTGGCGAGTACCGGGTGGTTCTGGATAACTCATTTAACTACGGGAACTACTCGGGCCAGTATTCGTTTGCGAACGCGTGGACGCGGGGGCCGCTGGACAATTCTCCGGTCGCGCCGATTGGGCAGGGGATGGCGTCGTTTCTGTTCGGCCTGCCGACGAGCGGGTTTATCGACGTACAGGATTCGATTGCGGAGAAGTCGGGTTATGCGGGCTTCTTTGTTCACGATGATTGGAAGGCTACGCGGAAGCTTACGTTGAACATTGGGCTTCGCTACGAGGTCGAACAAGGCATTACGGAACGATTTAATCGTGCCAACCGGGGGATCGATTTCACGACGACCAACCCGGCGAATGATGCCGCGCGAGCGGCGTATGCGCAGAACCCGATTGCCGAGGTAACTCCGGCTAGCTTCAACCTCCGCGGCGGGCTGCTGTTTGCGGGCGTGGGGGGACAACCGCGCGGCTTGTGGGATCCGGATCGGAACAACCTTTCTCCGCGGTTCGGGCTGGCGTATCAGTTGACTCCGGTGACGGTGGTGCGGGCCGGGTACGGTATCTTCTTCGAGCCGCTGGGGGCGGATCGGGCCGATTCGACCCAAGTAGGCTTTAGCCAGCGGACGAACATGAACCCTTCGGTGGACAACGGCCAGACGTTTCGGGCTACGTTAGCCAATCCTTATCCGGATGGGTTTATTGCGGCGCAGCGTTCCGGGGCGGGGTTGGCGACGAATCTTGGCTTGGCGCTTTCGTCGGTGTATCCGCAGCGTAGGAATGCTTACATGCAGCGGTGGAGCTTGAATGTGCAGCGGCAACTGGCGCGGAATCTGGTTTTGGAGGTGGGCTATTTGGCGAATCGTGGCACCGGCTTGGGCGTGCCGTACGACTTCAACCTGACGCCGGCGCAATACCTGAGCCGGAGCCCGGAGCGGGACGTGAACACGGTGAATTTTCTGAGCGCGAACGTGGTGAATCCATTTCGGGGGCTGCCGCAGTTTTCGCAGAGCCCGGCGTTTCAGAATAATCAGTTTGTGACGCGAGCGTCGTTGTTGCGTCCGTACCCGCATTTCAACGGGCTGAGTATGACGATTAACGACGGTTTTTCGTGGTACCACGCGGGGACGGTTCGGTTGGACCGGCGGTTTGCGCGGGGTTTTTCGGTGGGGGGACACTGGACGTGGTCGAAGTTCATGGAGGGGGTGGAACGGTTGAACCCGCAGGATTTGCATCCGCACCACGTGGTTTCGCCGCAGGACCGACCGCATCACATTGCATTGAATGGCATGTGGGAGCTTCCGTTGGGGAAAGGCCGGGCGTGGATGAACGGCAACTCGCGGTGGATGGACGGGGTGGCGGGCGGCTGGAGCATCAACGCGATTTATCAGTGGCAGAGCGGTGCACCGATCAACTTTGGCAATGTGATTTACCGGGGGAACCTGCAGGACATCGTGATTCCGTACGCCGACCGGACGGTGGGGCGGTGGTTTAATACGAGCGGCTTCGAGCGAGACCCAGGTCGGCAGCTCGAGAACAACCTGCGGACGTTTCCGCTGCGGCTAACGGGTTTGCGGGCCGATGGGTGGAACAATTGGGATCTATCGCTTTATAAGACGTTTTCGATCACGGAGCGATGGAAGCTGCAGTTGCGGGCCGAGGCGGTGGACGCATTGAATCATGCCCACTTTAGTGGACCGAATACGGCACCGACGAACACGCTGTTTGGGACGGTAAATGGGACGATTTGGAGTGAGCAGCGGAAGATAACCATGGCGGCGCGGCTTACTTTCTAAGCCCGTCAAATTGTCGAGCCGGCGATGAACTCTTAGAGCGGAGCTGCGTAGTTGCAGCTCCGCTCTGAGAGTTCGTTTTGGTGGCGGTTCAGTCGCGCTAGCCTACGAGTTGCTTCCGTAGGTGATCGACCACGGCGCAATGTTCCTGTTGGGGGCTGAAGAGGATGATCTCGGCGTCCTTGGTAACGGCGACGGAATGGCCGGGTGGCCAGTAGAAAAGATCGCCGCCGACGACGAGGTCCTTCGACCCGTCCATGTAGGTGATCGTGACATCTCCTTCAATCAGATAGCCCCAATGGGGAGACTGACAGAGGTCATTTTCCAGGCCCTTGAGCAGGGGAGCGATGTCTACTCCGGCCGAGAGCGAAAAGTATTCGCCGGCCATTTTGCCGTAGCCTGTCGCATCGCCAAACTCGGTTACTTGGCGAGCTATGGCACCGGGAATGTTGATTTTCTCAGGAACATCGTTTTTCGTAATTCGCATGTTAGTTACTCCTGGATTTTGGTCGAGGCAGACTTTGCAGCACGAGAGGAGAGTTCGGGGCTGCTTGTCGTTAGTACGCCAATAGTAACAAAGATTCGAGGATACCTCGCAGAGGCGAAACGTTTGGCGGGAACGGTTGCCGCAGAGGAATGGATCAGGAGTCGATCAGTGGGGGCTCGGAGTGTGCTGAGCCCTCTTTGGGTTTGAGCGGGGAAGCGATACCGTCGCCGTCGCGGCAGTAAGAATGGGGAAATCGCCACTTATTGCGATTTCCAAGGGCAGGGGAAAGGGAGTGAAAACCTGCTTTCAGTTTTTCTCGTTTTCCCTGGCCCGCCATTTCCACGACCGACTTGCCCCGTTCTCGGCGGGGGAGCGTAGCCGCCGCTTCTACACCCGTGCAACAGCGAAGAACCAACTTTTTCGATGAGTTGCGGGGGAGTGTGCCGGGGGGTGGATAGACCGCTAGCCGAAAATGAGGGCCGGAGTTAGGGAGGCGGTGGGTTGGGCTAGGGGCGAGAGGGTGTCGGGGGAGGCGACGACTCGCAGGGAGGCGTAGCCTTCGGCGCTGGGCTCGCGGTGCTGGTGGATGCGGCGACCTTTGACGTCAATGACCCAATATTCTGGGATTCCGGCGCGGGCGTAGAGTTTTGCTTTGGGGCCGAGATCGTGGTCGAGCGTCGAGTCGCTGACTTCGACGATTAAAGCGATATCGCCCGGGGCTGGGTTTCGGCCTAGTTCGTCGGCCGGTCGGTTAAGGACGGTTATATCGGGTTCGGGCTCGCTGGTGGGGTTGTCTTCGGGCGCGACGTCGATGCTGCAGGTGGGGAGGATGTGACCTGTTGGGAATACGCTCGTGAGCCAGACGGCGATGCGTTGGGCCATCATCGAGTGCGGCAGGTTGGTTCCCATTTTGCTGATGATCTCTCCTTGTACGAGTTCCCAACGTGCGGGAAGTAGGCCCATGCCTTCGAGCTTTCGGCAGTCTTCCCGCGTCCACATAACGGACTTGCGGGCGCGTAAGGTGGCGGGCGCTTCCATGGTGGCAGGCATGTCTATAGTCTGCCACTTCCTGAGCGGCGGGTGGGAGCGAGTAGATTATGCTGGACTGGATTCTATGTTGATCAAAGTGCTCTTTTGGATTCTGGTTGCCGTTGACTTGGGGGCGATGGGTTTGTTTTTGGTGCTGGGTCTGGCGGCGGCGGGGCCGTCGCATACGAATCCGCTGGCGGTGGTGTGGTGGATGGCGATTCTGCCGGGAATGGTGTTGGGGTTGGCGATCCTTCTTTTTGTATTTGGGAACTCCTGGATGCCGCGGGGGCCCGCTTTCTTGCTGGTGGCGGCACCGCTGCTGATCTTGGTGGTGTGGGATACGACCGCGACGATGAAGTTGAACACGTTCAAAAACAAGGGCGGCGCGATTACTAATTTTGCTGGGGGCGCGATGCAGGAGTTGGAGAAGGCGATAATCCGGAACGACGCGGGGGCGGTGGCGACGCTGGCCAAGGGGGCGGATCTTAATCAGTCGGCAATCAGCGGCAGCGGGGTGCTGGTGGTGGCGCTGCGGCAACTGGAGAAGACGGGGGGACCGCCGGACGTGCTGCGGGCGCTGTTGGCGGCAGGGGCCAACCCGAACTCGCAGGCGGGCGAGTTGCCGCTTGCGGTGGCGATTCAAGTGAGTCGCAAGGCGGGGGTGGAGCCGGTGAAGTTGTTGCTGGCCGCCAAGGCTAACCCGAACGCACGGGGGCAGTTTGGCGAACCGACGTTTTTTGGGGCGGCGGGAGGGGGCGTGGATCCGACCGTGTTGCCGTTGCTGCTGGACGGGGGGGCTGATTTGTCGGCGAGGTCATCCGGGGGCAACGATCTTCTATTGACGACGGCTCAGACTCAGAACTGGGCGGCGGCTCTCGTTTTGTTGCAGCGGGGGGTGATGTCGAAGGAGGCCGCAAGCTTCCGGGCGAAGGTGGAGTCTGCGACGCGGGCGAGTTACAAGCAACCGGGGCTGGATGAGTTAGTGGCGTTTTTAAAGCAACAGGAGAAGTAAGTTGAAGGATTGCTTTCTCGAAGAGTCGATGGCGATTTTGGGACGGACACCGGCGGTGTTGGACGCGCTGCTGCGAGGTTTGCCGGAAGGGTGGACGGAGGCGACGGAGGGCGAGGGGACTTGGAGCCCTTATGCGGTGATGGGCCATTTGATTCACGGGGAGGTAGCGGATTGGATGCCTCGTTTGGAGATGATTTTGGAGCATGGGCCGAGCCGGACGTTTGCGCCGTTTGATCGGGAGGCGCAGTTTGCCGAGAGTGAAAAGAAGCCGCTGGGGGGGCTTCTGGACGAGTTTAGGGCTTTGCGTGGGGATGGGTTGCGGCGGTTGGCGGCGTTGGATTTGCAGCCGGAGCAGTTGGCGTTGACGGGGACGCATCCGGCGTTTGGGGCGGTGACGGTGCGGCAGCTTTTGGCGACATGGACGGCGCACGATTTGTCGCATGTGGTGCAGATTAGCCGGGTGATGGCGAAGCGGTACCGGGGCGAGGTGGGGCCGTGGGCGGCTTACTTGTCGGTGATGAAATAGGGGATGATAGAGCAATGGTTACTGGCGCTTTCGTCAACCGGAAACAGCTTGAGGCGGAGATTCAGCAGGCGATTGGCAAGCTGAGTCCAGACGCTGATCAGGTGTTCTATCGCTTTGAGGATGACTCGACGGGGGAGCCCTCGATTTTCTTTCGGATCGTTTTGTCTGATGAAGCGATCCAGAAAGAGAAGCACTTGGCAGCAACGAACCGGATCATGATGCTGCTGCTCGAAGAGATCGAACCGGCTGACAATTGGGGACTCCATGCGTACTTCAATTTCCGAAGCCGTGCCGAACAAGAGCAGCGGTTTGATCCTAAGTGGACGTAGATGACGTGCCATGAGGAGCTCCTAGGTCTGGCCCGCATGGTGGTTGATTTGGAGCCTGGAAATCAGGCCAGCCTTCGCCGGGCAGTATCGACGGCCTACTACGCCGTGTTTCACTTGTTGATTGCAGAAGCGACGGCGA
Organism: Acidobacteriota bacterium; assembly: GCA_025354525.1. GTDB lineage: Bacteria > Acidobacteriota > Terriglobia > Bryobacterales > Bryobacteraceae. Next base: position 10,710 of record JANXMS010000368.1, on the reverse strand, counting down.
ATTGGGCGAACGTCGACGCTCGAGCCGCACTGGGAAGAGCTTTTGACCACGGCACGATGAAGGCGGCATCTGATCGAATCGTCAGGAGTAGAGCTTTTCCGTTCGTCGGCGAAGATCCTCTGGTCGTGGCCAGCCTCCGGACCATTGGACTGACATTCTTCCGGCTTCAAGAAGCCCGACATTTCGCGGACTATAATCTCGCGAGCGACCTGGATCGAGTCGATGCCATGAACCAGGTCGCTTCCGCCGAAGAGGTTTTCGCGCTGTGGCCTTCGATTCGCCGGGCTCAGATTACGCAAGACTATCTGGTATCGCTTTTCGTGAAGACTCGCTAGGGAATTAGGCGGTGGAGAAGCAGCGCTGCGCGTTTGGCTTGTTTGGATAGGCTGGCTAGTTCGACCGATTCGCCCACAGCGTGGCTGCCCGCACCGACGACGCCGAGGCCGTCGAGGCAATCGACATAGGCGGCGATGTAGGAGATGTCTCCGGCTCCGCGGAGCATGGGATCGAGTTCGACGATCTCGCCTAACTTGGCGGCTTGGCTGGACTCACTCAGGAGCTTCAACAGGCGGCGGTTGCCGGCGGTGGGGGGCATGGGGGCTCCGCCGTCTTCAAACGTGATTTCCGACTTCGTGCCGGGGAGGCTGCGGGCGACGATGGCGTACATCCGGTCTTTCATGCGGCTGACTTGTTCCTGAGTTAGTGCTCGGATTTCGCCGCGGGCGAGGGACTGGCCGGCGATGATATTGGGTTTGCCGTCGACGGTGGCGGCACCATCGGCGTCGGCTTTGACGCTGCCGCCGCCGAGGAGGAGACCGACGTTAAAGGTCATGTTGGGTTCTTTCAACGTCTGCTCAAACGCGCTGATGATGCGGCTGATTTCGTAGATGGCACCGAAGCCGGCGCTGGCGGAGAAGACTTGGCCGGAGTGGCCGACCTTGCCGGTGGAGCGGAGTTCCCAGCCGGTGTAGCCGCGGCGGGCGGTGGTGGCGTAGTCGTGGCCGACGCCTTTGTGGCCGCCTTCAAAGCTAAGGGCGGCGCGGGCTTGCTTGGCGAGGGTGACCATCTCTTGACGGGAGTAGTTTGGGGTGGCGGCGATGCGCCCGGGGGCTTCCTCATCGCCGGTCAGCATGATGGATAGGGGGAGTCGAGCGAGTTGGCCGGCTTCCTTGAGGCCTTTGAGAGCGGCGAGGATGACAACGACGCCGCCTTTCATATCGGAGGTGCCGGGACCGACGGCAGAGGAGCCTTTGCGTTCAAAGCGCTGGAAGGGGCTGGAGGGTTCAAAGACGGTGTCGATGTGGCCGATTAAGAGAATGGGCTTACCGCCGTTGCCTTTGTGTTCGGCGATGAGATGGGGGCCGCGTTGGACGGCGTCCATGGGGGAGAGGCGCGTCGTGAAGCCGAGGGCTTCGAATTCGCGTTGGAGAAGTTGGGCGACGGTGCGAACGCCGGCGGGATTAAAGGTTCCAGAGTTGAGATTGACGAGCTTTTCGAGGAGTTCGATGGAGGGTTCGGACTGTTTTTCGACCGCGACGAGGATGGCGGTTTCGGCGGGGTTCTGGGCCGGGAGGAGGGCGGCGAAGAGGGCAAGGAGGGCAATGACGCGCATCGCTTCAGGGTAACAGAGCTTAAGGATTAGCCTTGCGCGAGGGCACGTTGGATGCGGCGGTCGGGGACCACCCACCAGAGGGCGACGACGATATAGAGGGCGTTCGAGATGCAAGGGTTGACGAAGGCGCGGGGGATGGCGGCGAGGAGGGCGAATTGATTTTGTCCCATCATCCAAGCCGTGGAGAACGGGAAAACAGAGAGCCAGAAGAGTAGATGGAGGTTCACGAAGCTGAGAAAGATGGGGAAAAGCCCAGACAGCGTGGCGAAGTCGGCTCCGCGGGGAACCTTAAGTTCGAGCACCATGATGGTGATGATGATGGCGAGGCCCCCGTGGCGGAAGGCCTCAATGCGGCTTTTGGGGCTGGGTTCTAAACCGTGGTTGTAGCAGGGCGGTTACCAACTGATTTCGACGAGCGACACCGCTTGGCGGGGTAGAGAGAAGGCGAGTTCGAGCGCGCCTTTGGCGGGGGTACGCCATTCGGGGGAGCCGAGCATTTGCAGTTGGCCGGCGGCTTCGAGTTGGGCGTATTGCGCCGACGTGGGTTGCTGCGGCGAGCCCATCGCCTGCCAAACGCTGTAGGAATTACTATGGCTTTGGTCGATACGGTAGTGCCGAATCTGGACGCGTTTGGCCGTCAAGGGAAGGCCGGTGATGGTAGTGGTGACGACCGCCGCGGCGGCGGGTAGGTCGTCGTCGTGATAGTTCCAGGCCATGACGTGGATGGCGCGTTCGGCGCGACTGGCGACGGCGTTGACGTCGGCCTGGGCCTTCACGCCAGCCTTGATCATTTCGGCCAGCGGCAGGGCACCGGAGCTTTGGACGGGCAAGCGTTGGCCGCTCATCATGCCAAACATGCGAAAGACGTTGAGCACCGGTTTATCGATGCCGTTGGTGGCGAGGTCGCGGAAGCCGTCGAAGAAGGGTTGATTTTCGAACTCAAACGCCCAAGTGACGGCACCTTCAAAATTGACGCCGTGCTTAGCGGCGAGTTCGTGTTTGCGGGCGAAGGTGGCGGCGGTGTAGCTGGAATACATGGTGCCGTTGCGATAGCCGTTTTGGGGGTGGAAGCGGACGGAGCAGGCGGCGCAGCCTTCGGGATCGGACTCGCCGATGATGATGGGGAGGCGCTTCAGGGTGGGAAATGAGGCGACGATGCCGAAGCCGATGTCGAAATCGCCCATCTGGAATTCGCTGCCCATTTGAACGCGGTTTTCGATGAACTTGGGGCGGCCTTTGGCGTGGAAGCTGATGTAGTCGAGGGGGGAGCCGGTTTTGCCGGTGGCGTAGTTTTTGCCCGTGACGACGTGTTGGAGGAAGTCGCGGAGGAACTTGGCGGCTTTTTCGTTTTTGGGTCCGGTGGTGGTGGGGCCGCCGATGCGGATGGCGGGTAGAGCGCGCTTCACGGCGTCGGCGGCATGGTCGTAGACTTCAAAATACTGCTCTGGCGTGCCTTGCCAATAGCCGATGTCGGGCTCGTTCCAGACCTCCCACCACCAACTGGCGACTTCGTCGCGACCGTAGCGCTCGACGCAGTGTTTGACCCATTGATAGACGAGTTCGCCCCATTTTTTGTGATCTTTGGGGGGATGGGCCCAGCCGGTGAAGATGCGGTTGTAAGTCTTGTCCGGGGCCCATTGGTGTTGGTAGGGCTGCGGATTCACGCTGAGGGCTTCCGGCATGAAGCCGATCTCGACGAGCGGCTTCATTTTACGTTCGAGGTAAGTGTCGAAAATGCGATCGACGATGGTCCAGTCGTACTTGGGATTGCCTTTGGCGTCTTCGGTGTAGGCGTGAGTGGAGCCCCACTTCAGGGCGGCGGTGCCGTCGCCGGTAGTTAGTAAATTATGGGCGCGAACGTGCACGGGCACGGGGCTGAGGGCGGCCAATTCGGACAGTAGTTTTTTGCCGTCCTTCATGTAAGTGTAGTTGGGTTCGTCGTAGCCGAAGTAGTTCCAGACGGGACGAAGCGGCCCGGTTGGGCGGGCAGCATCGACTTTGATCGCGACATCTTGCGCGAGGGCGACGGAGGTGAGAAAGAAAGCGAGAAGGCGCATGGTGATTAAAAGGTATACTTCAGCGCGAATTGGATTTGCCGGGGCGTATTGGAGGTGGAGGTGACCCGGCCGCCGGCCGCTACATCAACGTTGGGATTTGGCGCGAGAAAGCTGGCGGTATTGGTGAGGTTGAAGAACTCGGCCCGGAACTGCAGGCGGGTGCCTTCGGTGACTTGAAATTGTTTGAAGATCGAGAAGTCGAGGCTGCGGAAACGATCTTCACGGAGAATGCTACCGCCGGAGTTGCCGTAAGTAAAATTCGTCGGGATGGTGAATGCATTCTTATCGAACCAGTTATCGAGCGTGGGCGAGTCTAACTTGCCGGATCCGATCCGATTGGGGCGCTGCCCGCCGATGCCGTTGTTGGAGATGTCTCGCGACACCGTGGGTGTAAAGGGACGACCGCTGCGAACGACGAAAATGCCCTGCGTCGTCCAGCCCCCGAGGAGGGCGTCGACAACCCGATTGCTGTTCGTAAGGAATTTTTTGCCTTTGCCGAAGGGAAGCTCCCAGCCGGAGCTCATGGCGAGGTTGTGGGGAATGTCGTAGCCAGCAAGCGCTCGTTCCCAGGCCGTATTGCCGCCCACGGCCGGGGCGTTGGCAAAGCGCGTGGCCTTCGACCAAGTGTAGGAGACGAGATAGAAGAGGCCTTTGGAAAAGCGCTGCTCGAGCTTGGATTGGAGGGAGTGATAGGTGGAGGAGGCGTCCTGCGTGAAGTAGTTGATGCCTCCGTAGCGGGGATAGGGACGGCGCGCTTGGATGGCTCCGGCACCGGCTGGTGGATTGTTGACGGCGTTTGTGGCGGCGAGGAAGGAGCCCTTGTTGCCGACGTAGTCAATTTCGACGACGGTGGTGGCGTTGAGTTGGCGTTGGACGCCGACATTCCAATGTTGGTCATAGCCCATCCGTGCGTGGGTTAAAGCGGCACCGAGGCTGGGGGCGGCGGTGGAACTTAAAGGAGTGCCGAGGAAGAAGTTGCCGAGGGTTCGGACGGGGATCGCCGCATCATTGAAGGCGGTCTCGTCGAGCTTGAAGGGAACGACGTTGTTATTGACGCGATTGCCGCTGGACTCGACTTCATAGAAGAGTCCATAGCCGCCGCGGAGGACGGTATTTTCGCCGAAGGGGCGCCAGGCGAGGCCGATGCGGGGGGCCCACTGGTTGCGGTCGGTAGCGGTGATGGAAAGCGGGAGTCCGGCTTGGCTGGAGGTCCGGATTTGATCGCGGAAGAGGGCGTAAGAGGCGGGGACAGCGAAGTTGGAAGACTGGTCGATCTGATCGGTGGTGCTAGCGATGACAAGGGGTTTGGCGTTCGTGCCATCGAAGGTCCCAAGTTGATTGCGGTAGCCGCTAAGCCACGGCGAGTATTCGTAGCGAAGGCCGATGTTGAGCGTCAGTTTGCGGCCGAGCTTGACGTCGTCGTGAGCGTAGAAATGCCAATAGCGGGCCTGGCCGCCGAAGGTGTCAGCGGGGAAGGCGCGGGTGACTTGGCGGGGCAGGCCGAGGACATGGTCGGCGAAGGCGTCGCCGGTGCCACCGGGCGAGGCGGGGTTTTGGGTGTTGGCGCCATTGTAGGTGAACTGACCGACGTGCTGTTTAGAGTCAGTGAAGAGGGGCTGCCAGTAGCGGAACTTGCCGCCGAATTTGAAGATGTGGCGGCCTTTAATCCAAGTGATGTTGTCGGTGATTTCGTGGACGACGAGGGACTGCGTTTTGGGACGCTGATCGAAGGCGGAGCCGTTCATGGAAGCGTAGCCGGACCAACTGAAGTCTGGGAAGGCACCGAGGACGCCGGGACGCCGCGTTTCTTCAAAGCCGCGGACGCCGGCTTGGCCGTTGATATCGACTCCCTGTTGGAAGGCGATGAGGTCAACGATCATCGGCATGTAGTTGTAGCGGAGTTCGTGCATGACGTTGGGACGGAGGTTGCTCGAAAGGCTGCCGACGACGTTGTGGGCGTTGGTTTGGAGGGGGGCGTAGCCGAGTTCGGGGAAGGAGTTAGGATCGTTTTGGCGGTTGATGTGGTAGCTGTAGCGGGCAAAGAATTGATGTTTGTCGGTGATGCGGCGGTCAAAGCGGGAGGTGATCTGATCGGTATCCAAGATTCGGGCGGGTGCGGAAATGAAGTTGGTAGCACCGCTGTTGGGGGTGGGAATGAACTTATTGAAAAAGGCGGCCTGCGGCGAGATGCGATTGGCGGGGATGATGTTGCCGGGGAACTGGATGCGGGCGCCGGCGGCGAGAGAAAGCGGATCGTAGATGCGGGGAAGGCCGGCGCGGCTGAAATCGCCGGTCTTCATGGCGGCCGAGGGCACAATGTTGTTGAAGACGAGGCCCTGGCGTTCGCGCATGCCTTCATAAGCGAAGAAGAAAAACTGTTTGTCCTTGCCGGAGTAGCCGGGCAGAGACAGGGGGCCGCCGATGGTGCCGCCGAACTGGTTGCGTTTGAGGACTTCGCGCTGGCGGGCGAAGAAGTCGCGGGCGTCGAGTTTATCGTTGCGGAGGAACTCGAAGAGGCTGCCGTGGAAGCTATTGGTGCCGGATTTAGTGGTGGCGTTCAACATGCCGCCGGCGTTGGAGAACTCGGCTGAATAGGCGCTCTGCTGAACCTTGAACTCTTGCAGGGCATCAATGGAAGTGTTGATATTGGTACCGCCTTGGTGATGGTCGGTGACATCGACGCCGTCGAGCTGGAAAGTGGTTTGGCTGCCGCCGACGCCGCTGATGGCGGTGCCGGAGATGTAGTTGGCGCGGATGCGGAGGAGGTTGCCGCCGCCGGGCAATAGCGCGCCGCCGGGGAGGAGGCGAGCGAGTTCGTAGAAGCTGCGGCCGTTGAGCGGCAGGTCGACGATTTGCTTATTTCGTGATGACGTGGCCGAGGGTGCCGGACTCGGTATCGAGGAGAGGGGCGATGGTGGTGACTTCGACGGTGGTGGTGGTTTCGCCCAGTTTGAGGGCGACATCGACGCGAACGGATTGGCCGACGACGATTTCAACATTGTTGACGGAGGTGGTTTGGAAGCCTTTCATGGAGACGCGGACGGCGTAGAAGCCGGGGTTTAGGCCGGTGACGACGTAGTCGCCGATGCCGCTGGTGCGCAGCGATTGCGTCTGATTGGTGCTGGTGGCGGTGATCGAGATTTGGGCGGAGGGGACGACGGCTCCGTTGGGATCGGTGACGGTGCCGACGATGCGGCCAGACTGGACTTGGGAAAATAGTACGGTGGCGACGAGAGTAGCCAGGAACAGGACACGGTTCACGAGGACCTCCAGAACGGACAAATTGGTACTGCCAATATATCCCAACGGGTAGTCCCGTGCAATCGAAGCGGCACAAATGTTAGGGCAAAGTCGAAATGTTCGATTTGGGGTTGCGCGTTCGGCCCGAGAACTAGATGAAACATCGCTCATCGGACGATAGTTTTCGGCTTGTTCGTGGCCGGGCGATCTCGACCTCCGGCTAGTCTTTCACAATTTTACTTGTGCAAAAAGGCCTTAGGCAGTGACTGACGCCCCTTCAAGACCGGTGCCCAAAGATCACCAACCTTCTCGATTCGCTCGGCTGTATTCCCCATATGAAAATCTGACGGTCGAACTCCGTCCTTGAGTTCCTCCCACTGCAAAGGGGTGCTCACAGGAGCTCCGTCACGCGGTCGCACTGAATAAGGCGCCGCAATGGTCTTGCCTTTTCCAATTTGGACATAATCGAAGTAAACTCTTCCCGGCGTACGCGTAGAAAGCGAGCGGGTGATTGTAAACAGCTCAGGCTTAGTTTGCATCACCGTCATTGCTAACGTCGCCGTAAATTCCTTCACTTCCTCATAGTTATACCCCGGCTTCAAGGGCGCTACCACGTGTAACCCGTTGCCGCCACTCGTCTTCACGAATACTTTCATTTTGAGATGGTCGAGCACCTCGCGGATGTGGTGCGCGGCGGCAATCACTTTGTCGAACTCGCATTGAAACGGGTCTAAGTCGAAAAGAAGATAACTAGGCGAGTCAAGTGACTGCTTCCGACTCATCCAGGGGTTAAGATCGATACATCCCAGGTTGACAACATACAGGAGAACGTCCAGATTTTGCACCAGAGCATAGCGAATATCCCGTTTGCTGTCATCCGAGTAAAGGGTAAGTGACGGAACCCATTCGGGAGTCGTCGCCGGAAGGTTCTTTTGAAAGAAGGATTTGCCATGAATTCCATCAGGAAACCGCCTCAAGGAAGAAGGCCTGTCTTTTAGATGGGGAAGTAGCACCGGCGCGATCTGCTCGTAATAAGTTAATAGATCTCCCTTCGTCAGGCGCTCCTTCGGGAAATAGAGCTTGTCTTGGTGCGTCAAGGAGACTTTCGAAGTCGTTTTACTTTGGCGCGCCACCGGGATGATGCTGTTCGTCATTGGCTTCTCCTGAACGCAATCTTCCGGGGCGCGGTCCACCCGAAGTCCAAGGAACACGGGCGCGCGGAGATGTCCCCCCTGCGTCCATTCGGCAAAACGAATCTCCGCGACGAGCGTGGGTGCCGCCCAATGCATTTTCGGCTGCCACTGACCCACCGCGTTCGCTGGTTTTTTCGGCAGCATCGCCTTTTTCAACACCCCCCCAATCTCCGTCAACAAAGCTTCGGAAAAGCCCGTTCCCACGTTTCCACACCACTTCAATTGGCCATCCTCAAAAAGTCCCAATACGAGGGCACCGAAGGCGATTCGATTTCCTTTGGTCCATCCGCAAATCACGAACTCCTGCCGCTGTTGCAATTTCACCTTTATCCAGGCGCCGCTACGACCACTGGCGTAGAGAGAATCCAATCGTTTGGCCACGATTCCTTCGAGTCCGTGTTCGGCCGCCAAGTCCATAACCTCACCCGCTGAACCATCGAGCGTGCCGGATAATTTGATGTGGTCGTTCGGCCGAAGGGTCTTGATCAGCAGAGCTCTGCGCTTGCTGAGCGGTAGTTTTCGAAGATCCTTCCCGTCCTTGAAAAGAAGATCGAAAAGATAAAGCGAAATGCCATGGGGCCCGTCACCCTTTTTCCCGAAGGGCGTTCGGCGCAGCCGTGGCTGAATCGCCTGGAAGCTGATTTTCCCGGACGAATCCATCGCCACGATCTCCCCGTCGGCCACCCCCGTCGACAGCGCAAGGGCAGCGGGCACATCCTTAAGTTCCGGAAAGTAGGTGTCATAGGAAAGCCCGTTGCGGGACTGCAACGTGACGCTGCCATTTGCAATCGTCAGCAGCGTCCGCACGCCATCCCATTTCACCTCGTAAATCCAGTCGGGTCCTTCCGGTAACTTTTGCGCCAGTAACGCGAGCATAGGCTTTATAGCAGCCGCCTCCGGAGCGGGACGTCCGACCTTGCCACTCGCAATTTGCTCCTGCGTGCGCTGGGTAGCCACGCTAAATTCATGCTCCGCTAGGTTCCATCCCGACCTTCCGTGCTCATCGGCAGCCTTCACGAGCAACCATTCTTTCCCAGTCGCTTTTCCTCGCATGCGCATCAGGTCGAATTTCCCCTGCAGCTTTTGTCCCTCCAGTCGAAGCTTCAAGTGACCCTTATTCCACTGTTGTTCGGCGCTTCCGTCTCCTTCGACGCGGAACGCCCCGAAGTCCCACAACATTACGCTTCCGCCGCCGTATTGGCCTTTGGGGATCGTTCCCTCGAAAGTACCGTACGCCAAGGGATGATCTTCGACTTCCATCGCTAACCGCTTGATGGCGGGGTCCATGGAGGGCCCCTTGGGCACCGCCCAGGACTTCAAAACCCCGTCAATTGCGAGCCGAAAATCGTAATGCAAATGGCTGGCATCGTGACGCTGTACGTAGAAGTTGCCGCCGTGCTTTGTAGCGGTTGCCTCTGGCCGCGGCTCGTTCGTTTTATTGAAATCGCGTTTGCGCTCGTACTCATTCAGCGGCATAGGGAAACTATGGGTTGCGGAAACCTATCCTGATAAATAGAAGCGAATTGGTCCCCGGAGGTTTCACATGAGCGCAGTTTGGAGTGGACACCTCACTTTTGGTTTGGTTTCGATACCGCTGCAATTACTAACGGCTGCCCGCCGAAAGTCGGTCGATCTCGATCTACTTCACGAGGCGGACCATTCCCGCATCCGCCAAGTTCTTTACTGTCAGGCAGAGGACAAACCGCTCGAGCGGAGTGAACTGGTGAAGGGGTTTCAGTATGAAAAGGACCATTACGTGGTCATCCAAGCCAAGGAACTTGAGGATATAAAACCCAAGAGCGCCAAGGTGGTCGAAATCCTGGAATTTATCAAGGCCACCGAGGTGGATCCGATCTACTTGGACGCGTCCTATTACATGCTTCCGTCCGAAGGCGGGGAGAAGCCTTATACGCTCCTCTACATCGCGATGCAAAACACAAACTTGTACGCCTTGGCGAAGTTGACGATGCATCAGCGAGAGCACACCGTTCTCATCCGCTGCGGACCCCGAGGACTCGTTCTGCACACCATGTTCTATGACGACGAACTTCGCCAAGAGCAGGCGTTTCGTTCCGAACCGCGACTTGTTGTGCAGAAAGAACTGACGTTGGCCAAATCGTTGATCGAAACGCTCACTGCTCCGTTTGAGCCCAAGAAATATAAAGACAATTATCGGTTCCAATTGGAACAGATCATCCAGGCAAAGCAGAAGGGAAAACGATTCGTCATCACTCCGGCGGCAACCTTGGCTCCTGTCATCGACATCATGGAAGCTCTGCAAAAAAGCTTGGCGCAAAAAAAGCAAAAGCGGCTGCCCGAAGCGCCTGCCGTCAAGAAGGTCGCGGCCAAGGCTGCCACCACCAAGAAGAAAGCCGTCTCTCGCGCACGGGCGAAGTAGCGCAAGCTCGCCGTTTGTACTGCATTCAACCTCTCGTAGATGGCGCCAATTGGCTTACGGTATGCGATTCGTCGTGTTTTGTTTGGCGACAATTAGAAACGGCCGAAACGACAACTACCAAAGTCGACTTGCCACCGGCGGAGGGTGCTCCTGCTCTGACCGCAGGAATCCATTTGCGTAAATCATTTTATGCAAACAATGTTTAGGGGC
>JANXMS010000348.1 GCA_025354525.1 Acidobacteriota bacterium | reverse complement strand
TGCCGCATTGGAATGGATCAGGAGTCGATCAGTGGGGCTTCGGAGTGTGCTGAGCTCTCTTTGGGTTTGAGCGGGAAAGCGATACCGTCGCCGTCGCGGTGGTGGGAATGTGGAAATCGCATCTTATTGCGATTTCCAAGGGCAGGGGAAAGGGAGTGAAAACCTGCTTTGGGTTTTCCTCGATTTCCACGGCCCGCCATTTCCACCGCCGACCTCGACGGTCGAATGTACTTGCTCCGTTATCGGCGGGGATGCGTAGTCGCCGCTTCTACCCACGTGCAACAGCGAAGAACCCGTCTTTTGCCAGGTATCTCCAACTGGCCAAAACTCTAATTCGCTCGCACTGCCAGCGCTTGCCTAATCAAACGAGCCCCAAGACTCACCAAGCTACCTCCGCTAGTACTCGTACCAAGCAGAATGCGCGGACCAACCATGACACGTCAAGCACTCCGTTGACTTCCATTCTTGAATGCACGCCGGGCAAACGCCCCCGGTGTCAAAAGTATGCCAAGCGTGGCCGCACGTACAGGCCCACGTATCGCTCGCCTGCGGCTCCCAGGCGCACAAAGGACAACGAATTTTCGGCCCCGTTATCCCCGTGTACTGGCCTTGCTCGGTTTCGGTAATGACCTGCTTCCCCATACAAATTTAGATGCCGAGCGCGAGGCCGAGGTTACAAAATGGCGAGCGGACGCATCGGTGCCCCGGTCGCTCCCTCCAGCTTCAACGGTGCCCCCACAAACAGAAACTCCTTTACCCCCGCCTCCGCCAGCTCCTCCAACTGCAAGGCCTCAATCAAATGAATCCCACACTCGAATAACAGATGCACATGCACCGGCATATCCGCCGCCGGAACCTTCTCAAAAGCCACCGTATCCGACCCCACCGCCACTGGCTTCCGTTCGCTTAACCATTTTGCCCCCGCCAACCCCGGACCCGGACCCGCCACCGACCCGCTCACCGCATTGATGTATCGCCGCGCGTCCCGCCAATACCGCCCCCATCCCGTTCGCAGCAACACGACATCCCCTTCTCGCACCGCGACCCCGCAACCCTCCATCATCGACGGCGTAATCTCGACATCCTCGCCCAGCGGCCCCGCCTGCGCAAAATCCAACAACACCCCCCGTCTCACCAGCGGCGCAATCCCAGCCGCCGCATGAACCGTCAACCCGGCCCCGTAGCTCTGGTTCCCGTCAACCGGCACTCCCCCATGCAACGTCCCTCCGCAAGAAAAATGCCCAAAACCGTCAATATGCGTCCCCACATGCGATCCCATCGCAATCGCGTCCGCCGCCGAACTATTGCCCCCTGGCGTTAACATATCCCCGTGCTGTTTGGTCAACCCGAAAATGTAGGGCGGGTGCGAGGGATGATGCGGCATCCCCACAAAATAAGGCTGCGCCAAATCAAACACTCGCGCCCCCGCTGCCGCCTCCCAAAGCTTCAATGCTTTGCCCCCCCCATTTCCGGAAGAAAATAAAATACCGCACCCATAATTGCGTAAACCGCCAGTAACTGCACCCCTTCCATCCAATTACTCTCTCCGTCATTGGCAATCTGCCCGGTAATAAATACGCTCGCCGTCACCGCCAAAACCTCCGCCGGGCTGAACACCAAATTCATCGGATGGGGCCCTATCCAGTAACTCGCAATCACCAGCACCGGAGCCACAAACAGCGCCACTTGAATACTCGAACCCACCGCGATCCCAACTGATAGATCCATTCGATTCTTCATCGCCATGATGATCGCCGTCGAATGCTCCGCCGCGTTACCAATAATCGCCACCACGATCACCCCAACAAACACGCTCGTCATCCCAAACGAATGCGCCGCCGCTTCCACGCTGCCCACCAAAATCTCCGAAATCCAGGCAATCATCGCCGTCGCCCCGGTCAGTACGGCCATCGACTTCTCCTTCGACCATGCCACCGTGTGCCCCCCGGGCGGGGGG
>JANXMS010000226.1 GCA_025354525.1 Acidobacteriota bacterium | reverse complement strand
CGGCGGTGGGGGCGGCGGTGGGGCGGGCGGCGTTGGAGGCGGTGCGGGAAGGGGTAAGAGTATGGACGGCGGAATGAGGAAAGCGCTGTTTGTGGGGGGGACGGCGTCGCACGTCGGTAAGACATGGTTTACGGCGGCTTTTTGCCGGGTGCTGCGGCGACGGGGGGTTCGCGTGGCCCCGTTCAAGGCGCAGAACATGTCGAACAACGCGTATCCGTGCATTGAGGGTGGCGAGATTGGACGGGCGCAGGCGATGCAGGCGGAGGCGTGCGGGGTGCCGCCGATGGCGGATATGAACCCAGTGCTGCTGAAGCCTAATTCGGCGACGGGGAGCCAAGTGGTGGTACAGGGGAAGGTTTGGGGCGATGTCCAGGCGCGGGAGTATTACGGGCTTTCGGCGCAGCTGTTCGAGTTGGCGGTGGAGAGTTTTGAGCGTTTGGCGGGGCAGTTTGAGGTGGTGGTTTGCGAGGGGGCGGGGAGCGTGGCGGAGGTGAATTTGTTGTCGCGGGACATTACGAATTTGCGGTTGGCGGAGCGGGTGGGAGCGGCGGCGATTTTGGTGGCGGATATTGAGCGGGGCGGGGTGTTTGGGTCGCTGGTGGGAACGATGGAGTTGCTGCCGGAGTCGCAGCGGCGGCTGGTGAAGGCGTTTGCGGTGAACCGGTTCCGGGGGGACGTAACGCTGTTCGACGACGGAGTCACGTTTTTAGAAAAGCGGCTGGGAATTCCTTGTTTGGGCGTGTTTCCTTGGGCGGAGGGGGTGGAACTGGACGAAGAGGATTCGTTGGGGATTCCGGCGGGTGGGTCCGATGAGGTGGCGGTGGTGAGACTGCCGCGGATCGCGAATTTTACGGACTTTCGGACGGTGGGGCCCGTCGATTGGGTGGAGCGACCGGGGGGGAAGCAGTACCGCGTGGTGTTTCTGCCGGGGACGAAGAATACGGTGGGAGATCTGGCATGGATGCGGGCGCAGGGGTTGGACGAGTGGGTTCGCGAGCAGTGGGAGGGGGGCGCTTTGGTGGTGGGGATTTGTGGGGGCTATCAGATTTTAGGGGAGAGCGTGGACGGGGTGGCGGGGTTGGGGATGTTGCCGGTGAAGACGGTGATGCAGCCTTGGAAGGTGACTCGGGGGGTGGGGGCTCGGACAGTGGGGGGGACGGACTTCGAGGGGTATGAGATTCATATGGGCGAGACGGAGCGGGCGGGAGATGCTTGTTTTTATTTGGCCGATGGAGGGGCGGAGGGGTGCCGGGTGGGGCGGGTGATGGGGACTTATTTGCATGGGGCGTTTGATACGGCGGCGGTGGTGCGGGAGGTGTTGGGCCTGGAACGGGTGGCGGCGGATCGGGAAGGAATGTATGACGCGGTGGCCGATTGGTTAGAGGCGAATGCACGGCGGGACGTGTTGGAGAGCTTACTGGCATGATGGTGACGCGGGAACAATTGGCATTTGGAGTGTTGGCGGATTTGAGTTTCGGCGATCCGCGGTGGATGCCGCATCCGGTGGTGGGGGTGGGGAAATGGGCGGGGTTGATGGAACGGGTTTGGCGGGGGAGTCAGTTGCCGCCGCGGGCGGCGGGGGTGGCGGCTTGGATTTGCGTGGTGGGGATGGCTGTGGCGGTAGTGGCGTTGACGCCGTGGCTGTCTATTTATTGGGTTTATGCGTTTTTGGCGGTGCGGAGTTTAGACGAACATGCTTTGGCGGTGATTGGGCCTTTGCGGCGCGGGGATTTGGCGGGGGCACGGTTGGCGGTGGGGATGATCGTGGGGCGGGATACGGCGGACTTAGATGAGGCGGGAGTAACTCGGGCGGTAATGGAGACGGTGGCGGAGAACTTGAGCGACGGGGTGATTGCGCCTCTGTTTTGGTTAGTGGTGGCGGGGCCGGTGGGGATGGCGGCTTACAAGGCGGTGAACACTTTAGATAGTATGTGGGGATATAGGAACGCGAAGTATGGGGACTTTGGATGGTGCGCGGCGCGGATGGATGATTTCGCGAATTGGTTTCCGGCTCGGTTGACGGCGGGGTTGATTTGGCTGGTGGCTTTAGCGTGGCCGGGGATGAGCTTTCTGCGAAGCTTGAAGACGACTTGGAGGGATGCGGATCGGCAGCCGAGCCCGAATTCGGGGTGGCCGGAGGCGGCGGCGGCGGGGGCGTTGGGCGTGCGGTTTGGCGGGGTGAATCGGTATCGAGGCGTGGAGACGGTTAAGGAGTTTTTAGGGGAGGCGGTAAGGCCGTTGACTTGGCAGGTTTATGGGGGGATGCGGGTGTTGCTGTATGGGGCGTTGGCGATTTTTGTGGGGGTGGCGTTGGTATGGTGAGTCACGGGGGGAACATCTTCGCGGTGGCGGAGGCGGCGCAGGTGGACTTTCGGCAGGTGTTGGACTTCAGCGCGAGTATTAATCCGTTGGGGATGTCGCCTGCGGTGAAGGAGGCGATTTTGGTGGCGATGGAGCGGGTGGCGCATTATCCGGAGCGGACGGGGCGGCGGGTGAGAGAGGCTTTGGCTTCGCACTGGGGGGTGGCGCCGGAGCGAATTCGGGTGGGGCATGGGGCGACGGAGTTGCTTTTTGCGTGGTGCCGGGAGCAGGGGAACGGGACGATTGCGGCACCGGCGTTTGGCGAGTTTCATGCGGCTTGGCCGGAGGCTCGGCTTTGCAGGTTGGGCGACCGGGGGAGTTGGCCGGCGGAGGGGGCGGTGGTGCTGACGCGGCCGGCGAATCCGACGGGGGAGTTAGTTAGTTGTGAGTTGGTTCGGGAGTATGCTCGGGGGCGGCGGGGGGCGGTGTTAGTGGATGAATCGTTTCTCGATTTTTGCGAGGCGGAGAGTTTGATGGGGGAGGCGAGAGGGAACTTGTTTGTGCTGAGGAGCTTGACTAAGTTTTGGGCGCTGCCGGGGTTACGGATAGGGGCTCTGGTCGGGGACGTGGGAGAGATGGTTACAATTCCTTGGCCAGTGAATGCGTTAGCCGAGGCGGCGGCGGTGGCGGCGGTGGGGGATGTGGAATGGGCTAGGCGGACGCGAGAGTTTGTGAAGGCGGAGGCGGGATGGTTGGCGGGGGAGTTGTCGGGGTTGCCGGGGGTAAAGGTGTGGGCACCGACGGCAAATTATGTGTTTGTGGAGACAGCGCGGGGGTCGGAATGGGCCGCATTTGCGGGGGAACGGAGAGTTTTGCTGCGGGATTGCGGGGGGTGGCCGGGTTGGCCGGCGCAGGGAGTTCGGGTGGCGGTGCGGCGGCGTTGGGAGAATGAAGTGTTGGTGCGGTTGAGCAAGGAGTTTTTATGTGGCTGAGTTTTCTATTGCTGGCGGCGGCGATGCCGGAGCGGATCGTTTCGACGGCCCCTAGCTTTACGGAGATGCTGTTTGCGGTGGGCGTGGGAGAGAAAGTAGTGGCGGTTTCGACTTACTGCCACTTCCCTGCCTCGGTCGAGAAGCTGCCTAGGATTGGAAGTTACTTAAAGCCGAACGTGGAGGCGATTGTTCGGCTGAAACCGGACTTAGTGCTGGTGCATGCTGAGCAGCCGCAGGTGGCGCAGCAGTTGGCGAGTTTGGGGATTAAGACTTTGGCCTTGCGGAATACGGGGCTGGAGGAGACTTTGCGGTCGGCTACGGAGATAGGAAAGGCTGTGGGGCGAGAGCGGGAGGGGGCGGCATTGGAAGCGAAACTGCGGGCCAGTTTAGCGGCGATGGCGAAGCGGACGGCATCGGGGAAGCCGAAATCGATTCTGTTTGTGGTGGGGCGGACGCCGGGGAGGTTGGAGGGGATGGTGGTGGTGGGAAAGGGCTCGTTTTTGAACGAATTGATGCAGGTGGCGGGGGGACGGAACGTGTTGGGCGATTCGCCGGTGACCTACCCGCGGATATCGCTGGAAGGGGTGATGCGGTTGGATCCGGACGTGATTGTGGACATGGGGGACATGGCGGTGACGACGGGGGTGACGCAGGCGCATATCGATGCGGTGGTGCAGCTTTGGGAGGGGCAGAAGGGGCTGCGGGCGGTGCAGGGGAAGAAGGTGTTTGCGGTGGCGGCGGACATTTATGTAGTGCCGGGGGCCAGGGTGGCAGAGGCGGCGGAGGCGTTTCGGCGGATGTTGCAATGAAGCAGTTGGAGTTGACTGATTTGAGGTTTTCCTATGGGGGCGGGCGGGCCGTGGTGGACGGGATCGACGCGACGGCGGACGGGCCGGGGTTGATTGCGATTGTGGGTCCAAATGGGGCGGGAAAATCGACTCTGCTGGACTTGATTGCGGGGCAGAAAGTGCCGGTGGGGGGTAGTTGTACGCTGAACGGGCACGAGGCGCACTTGATGCCGCGGACGGCGCTGTGTCGGCTGGTGGCGCATGTTCCGCAACTTCAGCCAGGGGAAATTCCGTTCACGGTGGAACAGGTCGTTTTGACCGGGCGGATTCCTTATGGACGGGGGTTGTTTGAGAATGACGACGACCGGGCAGCGATGGAGATGGCGCTGCGGAGGACACGGCTGGAGGGGTTTCGGGAGCGGCGGTTTTCGGCGTTGAGCGGGGGGGAGAAGCAGCGGGTTCTGTTGGCGGCGGCGCTGTGTCAGGAGGCTCCGATGGTGTTGCTGGACGAGCCGAGCGCTCACTTAGATCCGGAGAACGAGGCGGAGATGTGGGAGTTGTTGAAAGAGTTGAAGGCGGCGGGGAAGTTAGTGATTGTTGTTACGCATCACCTAGGGCTGGCGGCGCAGCATTGCGACCGGGTTTGGTTGCTGGAGCGGGGTAAGTTGGCGGCGGACGGGGTTCCTTGTGATGCGCTGGAGACGGGGCGGCTGGAGCGGGTGTTTCGGGTTCCTTTTTACTGGCACCAGAATGAGGCGGGGAGGGTATTTTTGACATATGGGCGATGAGTTGCGGCGGCGGGCAGGACGAGTGATGGCGTGGTCGGCGCTGGGGGCGCTGGCGGTGGCGGCGGTTTGCCCGTTTATAGGCGGGTCGGGGATGGACTATGGCAAATTGTGGCGAGGGGAGGGGCCGGATTGGGGGATTTTCGTGACTTTACGAGTGCCGCGGACGTTATTGGCGTTTTTGACGGGGGCTGCTTTATCGACGGCGGGGGCTTTGTATCAGGCGCTTTTGCGGGATGCTTTAGCGACCCCTTCGAGCTTGGGGGTGACGGCGGCTGCGGCGCTGGGGGCGGTGGCGGCATTGGCGTTGG
>JANXMS010000218.1 GCA_025354525.1 Acidobacteriota bacterium | reverse complement strand
GCGGAGCGGGGGTCGGCAAGGAGGCGGCGGACTTCAGATTCGAGGACTTTCGGATGGTTGAGTTTGCCGGTGGCGGCGACGTTGAGAAGTTGGTCGTCCGGGAGGCTGCTCCAGAGGAAGAACGAGAGGCGAGAGGCGAGTTCGAAGCTGGTGAGGGCGTGATCGAATTCGAGGCGGAAGAGGAAATCGGGGGTGAGGAGGACGTCGCGGAGGGCGGCGGCGATGGCGGTTTCGAAGTTGTGTTTGGCGCGGGTGGCGGCGAAGGTTTTGAGGAAGGGTTGGAGGTCCTTTTCGGTGATGTCTCGGCGGAAGGCTCGGCGGACGAGGGGGGCGAGGAGGCTGGGGGCGCAGGGGTCTTCCTTGCAAGTGAAGATTTTTGCTCGGCTGGGGGTTTGGCCGGGGCCGGTGGGGTTGTAGGGGCCGGCGATTTCGATGCGGCCGAGGGTGGGGGGGCCGGGTTGGCCATCGAAGGCGGCTTCGCCGGAGGTCATGCCGGCGATTTCGAAGAGTTTGAGGCGACGGCCGTCGAGGCGGAATTCGAGGGTGGGGCGGATGGCGGTGCCGAGGACATCAAGGGGGCCGCCGAGGGGTCGGCCGCCGGGGCCGCCGACGTCGAGGACGGGGCCTTCGTGTTCGGCGAATTCGTCGGGGAAGGTGACGATGACGGTGTGGGAGCCAGCTTTTATTTTAGTGAGGCGGAGGCGAAAGAAGCGGACGCCTTCGAGGGGAGAGAGGCTTTCTTTGGCGAGGAAGGCGCGGAGGTCGTAGTCGCCGTCGTGGGGGAAGAAGTGGGTGACGCGGATGCCGCCGCGGGTGCCGAAGGGCATGCCTTCGCCTTGCCAGGCGGCTTGGGTTGCTTTGGCGCGGAAGATTTCGACGACGGGAGAGGGGTCGCCGGTTCCGGTGGCTAGTTGGGTGACGCGGCGGGCTACTTTGAGATAGCGTTCGAGGAGGAGGGGGGACATGGAGAGGGCGTCGGCGATATTGTCGAAGCCGGCGGCGGATTGGTCGGGGGGGAGTTCGGCGGCGAGGGGGAGTTCGAGCGAGAAGAGGTCGCGGATGGCGTTGGCGTATTCGGTGCGGTTGAGGCGGCGGATGAGGGGTCGGCCGGGGTAGGGGAGTTGGCGGTCGAGGTCCGCGGTGAGGGCGGTGAGGAAGGATGCGGCGGCGGTGGGGTCGGGACGGGGGAGACCGGCGGGGGGCATTTCCTGAGCGTGGACTTTTTTGGCTACTTTTTCCCAGATTTCGGGGTGGTCGGCGGGGTTGGAGGGGGAGATGCCTTCGAGGACGAAGCCGCCGGATTTGGCAGATTGGCTGTGGCAGGAGAGGCAGTGGCGGTTGAGGAAGGCTTCGCGCGAGGGGGTCTGGGCGGGGAGGAGGGTAGCGAGGGCGAGGAGGGCGAGGACGAGCGGCATGGGCTGATTGTAGTTTACGCCGATGGGGACGGCGTGACAAGCGATTGAGCGCTTAGATAGAGAACGCGCGGGGCTGAGCGAGGGCGGCGGATAGTTGGGTTTGGTAATTGGCGCGGGGGATTTCGGTGACTCCGAATTGGGCGAGGTGGGGGGTTAGGTATTGGACGTCGAGGAGAGCGAAGTTTTGGCGTTGGAGATGGTGAACGAGAGAGGCTAATGCCACCTTGGACATGTCGCGTTGGGAGTGGAATTTTGATTCGGCGAAGAAGGCGGCGCCGAGGTGGATGCCGTAGGTTCCGCCGACGAGTTGGCCATCGACCCAGACTTCGACGGAATGGGCGTGGCCGGCTTGATGGAGAGCGTGATAAGCCTTGATGATCGGTTCGGTGATCCAGGTGCTGGCGGGACGGTCGGAGCCTCGGGTAGCGCAGGCTCGCATGACGGGGACGAAGGCTTGATCGAAGGTGACTTGGAAGCGGCCGAGGGCTAGGGTGCGGGCTAGACTTCGGGAGATATGGAAACGGTCGAGAGGGAGGACGGCTCGGAGGGGCGGGTCGTGCCAGGTGAAGAAGGGCCGGTTGGAATAGGCCATGGGGAAGACGCCTTGGCGGTAACCAGCGAGGACTTCGGCGGGGTCGAGACGCATGGTGCGGCGGATGATGTCCAATATCCGATTGTATGCGGAGGAGGTGCGTTGCATTGAGGGGGACGGCCGTTGCGGGCCGGGGAATACAATTGGAGCGATGAAACCGGGCGAGCGGCACAAAAGCGAGCACATTGGATGGATTCGGGCGGCGGTGCTGGGTGGCAACGACGGTTTGATCTCGACAAGTATTTTGGTGGTGGGGGTGGCGGCGGCGCAGTCGGGGCGTTATCGATGACGGAGGAGGCGGACATGGCGCAGGAACGAATGGAGCTCGGGAATTCGCCTGAAGCGAAGCGGGCCGAGTTGTCCGCGATTTACGTTGCTCGCGGGTTGGACGTCGAGTTGGCAGCGCGTGTAGCGGCGCAGTTGACGGTGGAAGATGAGTTGGGTTTATCGGAAGGAACCCGGGCTCGGCCGAACCAAGCAGCGTTCTCGTCGGCGGGGGCCTTTGTTAGTGGGGCCGCGGTGGAGCTGCTTTTAATGCTCTTTGTTCCTTTGGGTTATTTGACGGAGGCGGTGTTCGGCGGTTCCATCCTTCTGCTGGTGGTACTGGACGGGCTGGCTGCGCCTTTGGGCGGAGCGATCGGGGTGACTTTGGGGGGGGTGGTGGCCATGGGATGTACGGTGCTGGTGGGGAAGATGTTCGGGACGGTGGTTTGATATGGCGATGGGGAGAGTCTTCTCTATTTTGTTGGTGGGGTCGGCGGCCTTACTGGGCCAGGGAGTGGCCCAGCGGGACTTGTACCCCGAGGTACGCGCGCTACTGTTGGAAGCTGAATTGGCGGCCAATGGCCTACGAGAGCTGGCAGACGGCCTAAATCCGTGGACACGGATGGGAGAGATGTACGCCCGCGCAGGGTACGTTGCAGATGCGGAACGGGTGATGGGCCCCACTAAAGAACCGTCGTACCGGGTGTGGCAGGCGCGTGTGGTCTATGGGGATCTCGCCGGGGCAGAGGCGAGCTTCGAGAAGATCGGCAGCCCGGAATCGAAGGCTGCGTGTTATGCGGCGATGGCCAATCTGCTTTGGCGGATGCAGGAGCCGGAGTTGGCGCGGAGCCGATTCGAGAAAGCACGGAAGTTGGCCGCGCGGATTCCGGAATTGAAGGGGCGGACGCAAGTGCTTGCATCGGTAAGGCTGGGATTGACCTATGTGGGAGACCAGCCTCCGAGCGTGGTTACGCCCGTTCCACAGCCGAGGCAGCGGCGGTCGCCGAGCGAGCCTACGCTGCCGGACTTTCCGATGACAACGGGTGGCTTCCGCGAACAGACGCCGGCGATTCGGGAGGCGCTGATGCGCTCGGACGAAGCGTTTCTGAAGGCGCTGTATGACCGGATGGCATCGAAGGATCGGGACGGCACGTTCGCGTTGGCGGAACGGGCGAAGACGGTTCGGCAGCGGTCGTTGGGGTATGCGGCGATTGGACATATTTTGATACAAGGGGCGCAGGCGGAGGCGGCGGAAGAGACGATACGCCGCATGCCGGAGATGGACGTGGACAGCCAGTTGGCCAAGGCTGAGGCGCTGACGGAGACGGGGGCGGCTTGGCTGAGACAGGGCAAGAGCGACCGAGCGGACGGCTGCTTTCGGGAGGCGCGGGGGTTGGTGGAGGGGGTGAAAGAGTTACCACTGGCTCGGTTGCTGGTGACGCTGCGAATGGCGCGGGCGCAGAGCGTGGGTGGGATGGTTTCGAGCGCGGCGGAGGGTCTACGGAAGGCGTTGGCTTTGGCCGAGGGGCTGCCCGTGCGGCCTCCCCTGGTCCCGGGCCGACGTCCGGTGACTCCGGCTGGGGTGAAGTATCGAGACGAGGGATTTCAGCTGATTTTGCCGGTGGCGATCTTGGCGCGGGATTTGGGAGTGGCGACGACTGTCGAAGAGAAATGGAAAGAGTCGGGGTCGTCGATCGCGACGGAATGGCTGAACGCGGGCCACAAGGACTTGGCGCTTGCGGTGGCAAGGCGAATTGAGGACCAGCAGGAACGGGTGGCGGCGCTTTTGAATATTGCAAGTCAGCTGTTGGATGAGGGCGGCGCGCCGAGTTTCTAGGGAAACGGTCGGTTCATCCGTCTTTAACAATGCTGGCGATAGACTATTGGCATTATGCTAAACCGCCGACTCTTTCTGGCTCAGACCGGAACCTTGATCTCGTCCCTTTATTCACTGCGGGTACCGCTATTTGCGGCACCGAAGTTTTTGAAAGATCCGTTTACGCTGGGGGTGGCTTCGGGGGATCCGTCGGCTTCGGGGATCGTGCTTTGGACGCGATTGGCTCCGGATCCGTTGAACGGAGGCGGAATGGAGAATGCGGCGGTCGAGGTGGAGTGGCGGATCGCCGAGGATGAGAAACTGTCGAAGGGCGTGAAGAAGGGCAAGGCCGTGGCGACGCCGAATTTGGGGCATTCGGTGCATGTTGAGGTGGAAGGGCTGCGGGCGGACCGGTGGTATTGGTACCAGTTTAAGGCCGGGAATTACACGAGCCCGGTGGGGAGGACTCGGACGATGCCGGCGGCGGGGGCGATGGTCGAGAAGTTGAATTATGCGTTCGCTTCGTGCCAGCACTGGGAGGCTGGATGGTGGACGGCGTACCAGCATATGGCAGAAGAGGAGTTGGACTTGGTGGTGCATCTGGGGGACTACATTTATGAGGGCCCGGAGCGGAGCAACGGGGTGCGGAAGCATACGGGGCCGGAGATTACGACTTTGGCGCACTACCGGAATCGTCATGCGCTGTATAAGACCGACCCGATGTTACAGAAAGTGCATCAGCGGTTTCCGTGGATTGTGACTTGGGACGACCACGAGGTGGACAACAACTACGCGGGCGATGTGGCGGAGGATAAGCAGACGCGGGCGGAGTTACTGGAGCGGCGGTCAAACGCGTATCAGGCTTACTACGAGAACATGCCGCTACGGGTGAGTTCCCTGCCCCGGGGTTCGGCGATGCAGTTGTATCGGGCGTTGGATTTTGGCGCCTTGGCGCGGTTCACGGTGTTGGATACGCGGCAGTATCGGACGGATCAGCCTTGCGGGGACGGGAATAGAGTTGGCTGCATGGAGGCGTTGGACCCGAAGGGAACGATTCTGGGAGCGGCACAGCGGGATTGGATGTTCTCGACGTTGGACAAGTCACCAGCGCGTTGGAATGTGATTGCGCAGCAGGTGCTGATGGCGCGGATTGACATGAAACCTGGGCCGGAGGAGAGCTTGTCGATGGACCAGTGGAGCGGGTACGACGCGGATCGGAATCGGGTGCTGGAGTTTTTGGGGAAACGGAAGCCGGCGAACCCGATAGTGATTACGGGGGATATTCATTCGAACTGGGTGGTGGATTTGAAGTTGGATGCGGCGGTGGTGGGGACGGAGTTTGTGGGGACGTCGATCAGCAGTGGCGGAGACGGTAGCGACGAGCGGCCGACGACGGCGGCGGTGTACAGCGAGAACCCGCATTTGAAATGGTTCAATGCGCAGCGGGGGTATGTGCGTTGTGCGGTTACGGCGAAGGAGTACCGGGCCGATTATCGGATTGTGCCGTATGTTCTGAAACCGGGGGCGCCCATTTCTACACGAACGAGTTGGACGGTAGAGAATGGGCGGGCCGGGGTGAAGAAAAGCTAGAAGTGGTAGCGGAGGGCGACCTGCATGGTGCGGGGCCCTCCGATGGTGGAGGCGATGACGCCGGCCGTGCCCGGTCCGCCGGCGGCGAGGGTGGAGGCGGGGTTGGTGAAAGTTGGCTGATTGAAGGCGTTGTAGGTCTCCCAGCGGACTTCGAGTTGCTGGGATTCGCGGAGTTTGACGAGCTTACCGAGCATGAAGTCGTACTGGATCTGGCTGGGTCCGCGGAGGATGTTGCGGCCCGCGTCGCCCCATGTGTCGAGCGAGTCGGTGAAAGCGGCCGGGTTGAAGTACTGGGTGAGACGGTCCTGCGTTCGGCCTTCGCGGCGGGCGTCTTCGATGGATTGGCCGGGGGCGAAGCTGGGACGGACGCGACTGGGTTGGGCCCAGCGGGCGTTGGTGGTGGCGTTACCGAGGGCGGAGAAGGGGCTGCCGGACTGTAGCGTCATGAGACCGCTGAGCGACCAGCCACCGAAGAGCGCTTTGAAGCGGGTGGGCGACGGGAGATCGATGACGTAGACACCGGTGAAGCGGTGGGTCCGGTCGAAGTCGGAAGGGCCGCGGTTGTTGGCGAGGTTGAAGCCGTCGTGTTCGATGACGCCGCCGTCGGAGGAGACGTTGTCGAGGGACTTGGCCCAGGTGTAGGAGAAGTTGCCGGTGATCCATTTGCCCATACGACGACGGAAGTTGGCTTGGAGGCTGTTATAACCGGCTTGTCCCCAGTTGGAGCGCTGGCGGAAGCCACCGGCGCGGTTGAGGCCGAGGAATTCTGGCTTGACGAAGAAGTCAGGCGAGATAAGGGCGCCGGTGGAGGTGGTGATGCCGTCGAAGCCGTTGACGGGGGTAACGCGAGGGTCGAGGGGCTGAGCGAGGTTGAGACGGGCCATGAGGCCGACGCCTCGGGAGCCGACGTAGCGGACGTCAAGCAGGCTGCCGGGGGTGGGTTCGAATTGCACGTTCATGGTCCATTGCTGGACGTAGGGGGTTTTGAGGAGCGGGTCGACGAAGGTGTTGTTTTTGGCCGAGAAGGGGCTGGTGGCAGGGAAGGCGGAGCCATCGAAGCGACGCCAAGTGGCGGCACCGGTCGAGGGGTTGCGGAGGATGGTGACGTTGAAGGGGATTTGGAAAGGGTTGACGTTGAGCTTGGGATAGGGGTCGGCCATGTCAACCGGAGCGGGGACGTTTTGATAGATGAAGAAGGGGGCGGAGAGTTGGAGGTCGGTTTTGATGGCGCCGGAGGTGCGTTCGTAGAAGATGCCGTAGCCGGAGCGGACGACGAGCTTCGGGGTCAACTGCCAGGCCATACCTATGCGGGGGGCGATGTTGTTGTAGTCGGGCTTGATGGTGGAGGCCCAGGGAGCTTTGTAGACACCGTCGAGGTTGAAGGGCGTGCCGGGTTCGACGACGATGCCGAGTTTGAGGGGATCGAAGTTAGGTTGGAAGAAGGCGGATTTGGGATCGACGTAGAGGCCGGGCTTGTCGAGGCCGAGTGCCTTGGCGGTGGAGGCGGTGTAGTAGTTACCGATTCGGCCGTCGGCGTCGTTGGGGGTGCCGTAGTAGTCGTAGCGGACGCCGAGATTGATGGTGAGGCCTCGGAGGACGCGCCAATCGTCTTGAAAGAACGTGCTGAAATCTTTCATCTTGAAGTGGCGGCGGGTATCGCCTTGGTCGAGGTCGGAACCGCCGCCGGCGGCACCGTGGCCGGTGAAGAAGAGGGCCCAGTTGTCGTAGTCGAGATCGCCGTTGGTGCGGGCCATGTATTCGCCTTTGATGGTGGGTCGGCGGAATTCGGCGCCGAACTGCATGGTGTGTTTGGCGCGGGTGTAGGAGAGAGTTTCAGAGATGTTGATGACGCGCTGGCGGTCGAAGAAGTCCCAGGCGTTGCCGATGCCGGAGGTGGAGCGCTGGGTGTTGATATCAACGGTGGGCATCAGTGAGGCGAGGCCGGCGACGGCGCCTTCGAGGGGGTTGAAGATGCCGAGCGAGGAGTTCGTGATGTCACGAAACTTAGAGATGCGGGTGTTGAAGAGTTCGAAGAAGCCGCCGCGGAATTCCGAGACCCATTGGGTGCCAATGGTTTTGGTGTGTTGGAGGGAGGCGGTGTAGGAGGGGGTAAGGCCAGTGGTGGGAGAAGGGGAGGAGTTGGCCCAGCCGAAGGCTTCTTCGACCTTGGAGGCCGACTGGATGTAGTTGAGGCGGAGGCGGTTGGTGGTGGAGAAGTTGTGCTCGATGGAGCCGGAGCCGGCCCACGAGTTATAGAACGAGGGGAACGACTGTTGGAGGAGGCCTTCATCGCCGAAGTTAGCGTTGCCGGTGAGGGGCTGCATCGAAGAGGTGTAAGAGGGGAGGAGAAACCGGCCGTTGCGCTTCTGATTGAGGATGTTGATGGCGACGGGGTGGATATCCTGCGCGGTCAAGGTACGAAGGGCGACCTCGCCGGGGGTCGAGTTCGAGAAGAACTTGGCTTCGAGGCCGGGGATCTGGTCGGCGGGGAAAGCGCGGATACGGGTTAGGTAGTTATTGGCGAAGGCGGGGTTTCCGCGGGCACCGGATTGGAGCCATTGGTTGGCGACGTCGGCGATGGACTGGCGGGTGCGAGTTTCTCCGAGGCCGACGGGGACGCCGGTGGAGGCGATGGCGCGTTGAGCGAAGCCGCTGATGAAGTCGGTGCGTTGGACGGAGGCGAAGAAGAAGGTTTTGTCGCGAATGATGCGGCCACCGAGGGTTGCGCCGGTTTCGTTGCGGCGGAACTTGGGGCGGGCGGCACCGGCGCGGTTGAGGAAGAACTCGTTGGCGTTGAACTGTTCGTTTTGCAGGAAGTGATAGCCGGAGCCGTGGTAGGAGTTGGTGCCGCTACGGGTTATGAGGGAGATGTTGCCGCCGCCGTTGCGGCCGGTGGAGGCGCTATAAAGGGCGGTCTGCATTTCGACCATTTCGAGGGCATCGAGGGGGACATTGATGCTGTTGCCGAGGCCGCCACTGGCATTCATCATGTTGGTGGCGTCGAGGCCGTTGATGGCCATGGAGTTATTGGTGGGGCGGGCTCCGTTGACGGAGGGGTTGAGCGATTGCGAACCATCGTCGGCTTGGCCTCCGGGTGAGGTGGCGAGGTTCATGCCGCGGCCGGTGCGGTCCGGGAGTGGGGCGTTGACGCCGGCTTCGGTGACGAGGAGGTGGGTGATATTGCGGGAGGAGGTGGGCATGCTCTGGATCTGCTGGGCCGAGAGCGATATGGATTGGGTGGCGCGGTTGGTTTGGAGGAGGTCGGCTCCTTCGATGATCTGGACCTGTTCGGAGAGACCGCGGGTGCGGAGGGTGAGTTTGAATTGCGCGGGGGTGCGATCGGTGAGGCGGACGGAGGTGTTGGAATCTTCAAAGCCGGTGAAAGCGGCGGTGAGCTGGTAGGTGGAGCAGGGGACGGCGAAGAAGGTGGCGGAGCCTTCGGCAGTGGCGAGGGCGTTGAGGACGCGGTTGGTGGTTTGGTCGCGGAGGCGGACGGTGGCGTTGGCGATGCGACCGGCGGAGGCGTCTTCAACAGAGACGGTCAGCGAACATTGGGCAAATATCGAGATTGTCGAGAGTAGTAAAAGAACGGGACGATGCATACTCCTAGGCTAGGGACAGGAGATTTCAGAACGATGAAGGATCGGCTGAAGCTCTATGAATCGAGGACTGCGATGGCCTGAATCTCGATTATTGCGCCGAAGTGGAGTTCTTTGACGGGGACGACGGCGCGGGCGGGGGGGACGGGGACACCGGCGAGGAAGGCGGCGTAGGCGGCGTTGACGGCAGGCCAATGGTCGATGCTGGTGATGTAGAGGGTGACTTGGACGAGATGGGAGAGAGTGGCTCCGGCGGCTTCGAGGATGTGTTGGATGTTGGTTAGCGTTTGGACGGCTTGGGCGGTGACGTCACCGGGGATGAGGGTGCCTTGGGCGTTGAGGGGGAGTTGGCCGGAGATGAAGAGGAGGTTGCTGGCGCGGACGGCTTGGGAGTAGAAGCCGGCGGGGGGAGGGGCTGAGGGGGAAAAGATGGGAGTTTGCATGGGGAGAGTTACGCTTCGGCCATGACTTCAATTTCGACGAGGCAGCCGAAGGGGATGGCGGCGACGGCGAAGGTGGTGCGGGCGGGCGGGTTATCGCCGAAGCGGCCGCGGAAGACTTCATTCATGGGGCCGTAGTTGGCGATGTCGGAGAGATAGACGTTGCACTTGACGGCCTTGAGCATTGACGAGCCGACGTGTTTAAGATTGGCTTCGATGGAGTCGAGGACGTACTTCGTTTGTTCCTGGATCGAGCCGCCGTCGATTTTCCCGGTGCCGGAGACGAAAACGAAACCGTTGCAGGTGACGACGGGGGAATAGAGAGGCGCTTTGCCGTCTTTGGGCCGACCGTCTTTAAAATGGGCCTGTTTGTTCTTGGACGGCTTGGCAATGGCGACGGCGGGGACGGCGAGAGCAGCGGCGGCAAATAGGTTGCGACGGGAAGAAGGCATGGGGATATGATGCCAGATTCAGACGGCGCGGGAGCGGTGGCTTACCAGGCGAGTCGGAGGGATATTTGCAGGCGGCGGCTGGGGGCCGCGGCGTTCGTTTGGCCGAATAGCGGGCTGGACAGGTTGCGGAAGTCGTCCCCGGCGGCGGTGAGGAAGGGGACGTTAAAAATATTAAAAAGGTCGGTTCGGAATTCGAGGCCGAGCCGTTCGTAGAGGCGGATGTTTTTCGACAGAGTCCAATCGAAGTTAACGAGGTTGTTCATGCGTTCTGTGTTGCGACCGCAGGTGCCGTTGTTGCCGAGCAGGGGTTGAACGTATTTGAAATTGGCGGAGTTTGTCGAGCCGTTGACGCCGCGCGCGGCGGGGGCGGGGAGGGTGGAGCGGTCTCCGAAGGTGAAGCCGGTGCCGCCGAAGACGCACGAGGCACGGGCGTTATCGAACGCGCCGGAGATGTCGCCATCCATGTTGACGTCGGCGAGTCCGAGACGGGCGCCGCTCATGACGGTGAAGGGGATGCCGGATTGGTACTGGTTGATGGAGGCGAAGGTCCATCCGCCGAGGACGCGGTTCGTCTTGAAGTAAGGGAGCTGCCAAACGTGGGAGAGGATGAAGCGGTGGGGAATATCGTAGGACGACGGGCCGCGTTCGGCTTGATAGTTGAACTGATCCTGGGCAAAACTGCGATCTGTGGTGGCTTGACCGGGGCTGTAGTCGGAGCCGTTATCGATGGAGCGGGACCAAGTGTAGCCGGCCTGCATGGTGAGGCCACGCGAGAGAGTTTTGCGGAACTCGGTTTGGAGGGAGTGATAAATGGAGCTGCCGTTGTCGCGAATGAGATTGACGGTGTTGAAGCGGGGATCGATGCGAGGGGTGGCCGGGGCGGTGGCCCCGCCGTTGACGCGGGCGGCGAACTGTTGGAATTGGGTGAGACGGGCTTGCTCGTCGGCGAGGCTCGAAGCGGGGGCGGGTCGCTGGGCGGGGTCGGTGGCGTTGCCGGGTCCGAGGGTGGTGAGAGCGGTGCCTTTGGTGGCGACATAAGCGAGGTCGAGAACCATGGTGGGGGTGAGGCGGGTTTGAACGCCGAGGCTGTAGTGCTGGGAGTAGGGATTGCGGAGTTGGGGAAGTTGGGAGGTTATTCCGCCGAGATTGCGGAGGGTGCCGAAGCCGCCGATTTGGCTGGAGAAATCGCGTTGAACGGGGGCTGTGCCGGCGAGGAGATTCGCGAAGCTATTGGCACCGGTGATTTGGGCGGCGGCGAGGCTGCCGGTGTAGTTGGTCGGCGGGGTGGTCCGTCCAGCTTGGAGGCCGTTGAAGAGTTGGGAGTCGAAGTAGATGCCGTAGCCGCCGCGGACGGCGAAGCGACCGGCGTTCGGATTCCAGGCGAAGCCGAGGCGGGGAGCGGCGAGGTTATAGCGGCCTTCGATGACGGGCTTGGCGTTGCGGAAGCCGCCGAGGACTCCAACGCCGGCTTGGCCGATAGCGCCAGTGAGACGGGGATCGAGGACGGACTGGAGTTGGTTGACTTCGGCGAGGCCACCCTGCAACTCCCAGCGGAGGCCGAGGTTTAGGGTGAGGGTACGGGTGACTTTGAAATCGTCCTGGACGAAGAAGCCGTGGTAGTCCATGCGGAAGCCGCGATAGGTATTTCCGAAGACTTGAGAGAAGGCGGCGGGGATGCCGGCGAGGAAGGTATCAAGGGATGCGAAGTTGTAGACGCCGCGACGGGCGGAGTCGTTGATCGAGTTGTCTTGGATACGGCGGAGGTCGAGGCCGGCCTTTAGGATGTGGCGACCGCGAACGTGAGAGACGACGTCGGCGATTTGATAAACATTGAAAATACGGCCTTGGGGCCAGAACTGGACGGTACCGAAACCGGCTAGGCCGGCGACGACGAACCGGGGGGTGAAGGGCTCGGTGGCGGGATTGAAAAGGGCGCTGGCGCGGCTGTAGGAGAGGCGGAGTTCGCTCGTGGTGGTGGGGTTGACGACCCAGGTATCGGCGAGCATGGCGTTTTTGCCCTGCGGATTGAAGGTGGCGTCGAACTGGGGGAGAGAGCCGGCGGTGCGGGAGAAGCTGGAGCCGGAGTTTTGGAAGTAGCGGGCGGTGAGGTTGTGGGTGCCGAGGTATTGGTCGCCGCGGAGGAGGAATTGGTCGCTATCGGAGGGTGAAGGGAGAGAAGCGGCGACGGTGCCGATGCGGGGGTTGGTGGTGGCGGCGGTGGCCAGCGGCAGCAAGGGGAGGAGGGCGCGGACGGTGGGGTCAGTTACTGTAGAGCGGGCGGCTTCGGTGGGTACGGCGAGGAGGGAGATGGGGCTGGACCCGCGGGAGCGGCGGGATTCCCAGCCGCCGAACAGGAACGTTTTGTCCTTGCGGATGGGGGCCCCGGCGGTGAGGCCGAAGAAGTTTTGGCGCAGGGGGGTGGCTTTGCCGGTGGGGTCGAAGTAGTCGCGGGCGTTGAGAACGGAATTCTGGAGGAAGTTGTAGGCGGAGCCGTGGAAGGTGTTGGTCCCGGAGCGGGTGACCATGAGGACTTGGGCATTGGATTTGACGCCGTATTCGGCGGCCCAGTTGGAGGCGAGGACTTTGAACTCCTGGAGCATGTCGGGAGTGGGTTGGGTGGAGAGGGCGATGCCGCCGAACTCCCAATCGTTGGCGTCGGTGGAATCGAGCTGGTGGGCGGTGGCTTTGGAGCGGCCGCCGTTGGCGTTGAGTTGACCGGCTTGGGCGATGTTGAGGGTGGTGAGGGAGCCGCCGCGCGGGTTGAAGGTGGGGGTGACGCCGGGGACGAGGGTGATCATATTCACGACGTTTCGGCCGCTATTTGGGAGGGTTTGGATTTCGAGGACAGAGCGGGTGACGGAGCGGAGGGGCTCGAAGGTATTGAGCAGAGCGGCGGACGATTCGATTACTTGAACGGTGGTGGATTGGGTTGCGAGGGAGAGGGCGAAGTTTTGGGAGATGGTTTGGCTGGTGACGACGACGAGTTGGACCGCGACGGGGGCAAAGCTGTTTTTGGAAACTTCGAGGCGGTAGGGACCGGGGTTGAGGGCGGCGAAGAAGTAAGCGCCGCTGTTGATCGAGACGGTTTTGCGAGTTTGGTTGTTCTCGAGATTGGTGAGGGAAAGTGTGGCAGAGCCGACCGGCGCACCGGCGGGATCGGAGATGTTGCCTTCGATTCGACCGGTGGTGTACTGGGCGAAGGCGGCAACGGCTACTGTAAAGGAAAGAAGAAGGCGGATGAACACTTTTTCAGGATAGCGAGAGGAGATGACGGCGCCATTTCAATCGCGCGACAGTTTGTTATTGGAGTTGGGGGCGGATACCGAGGCGGCGGGGGCTTGGCGGGTTCGTTCCGTTCTTCGGGTAAGTCGTCGGGTTCGATGAGCGGGTGGAGCCGAGGACGGAGGCTTGTTCGATGCAGTTTCGGAGTTCGCGGACGTTGCCGGGCCAGTCGTAGTCCGTTAGCAGGCGCAGGGCGGCGAGGAAGGGAATACCTCGACAATTCTCGCTCGGTGGGCGGAACGATCCCGGTGAAGCTAGCGACAGGGCGCACGATCACGCTGAACAACACAGGCGTTGGGCTGTTCAGAAGTAGAACTTGGCGCCTAGGACGATGCGGCGGGCATCGAGGGTGGAAGTGTACTGGCCGAAGGTCGAGCTGATCTGGCGGTTTTGGGCGTCAAATCGGGCGGTGGTATCGACGTTCTGGAAGCTGGCGTGGTTGAAGAAGTTGTAGAACTCGAAGCGGAGTTGGAGGCGGCGTTTGCCATCCGGATCGAAGGGGATGTTCTTGAACATCGAGACGTCGTAGACGTTGATTCCGGGTCCGCGGAGAACATCTTTCGGAGCGTTGCCGATGCCGAATTCAGCGCGGGTGGGCGGGGCGAAGACGCTGGTGTCGAAGTGGCGAAGTTCGGTGCGGTCGCCCTTGGGGAGAATCGGGTTCGAGAGCACGTTGATGCGGCTATCGATACCGGCGCCGGACGCGCCAACCAGATCGGCTCCGCTGACGAGAGAGTAGCCGATGCCGAGGGGGGCACCGCTTGTGAAGCTCGTAAGGCCGGAGAGTTGCCAGTTATCGAAGACAGCCTTCGTGACCGGATTTTTCCAGACACTGGAGAGTTTGGGAATATCGTAGAGGTAGTTGAGGACGAAATTATGGGTCCGGTCGAAGCTGGCTTTGCCGTAGTTGCGCATGCGGTAGTTGAGATAGGGATTGACCGAGTCGCCGTTGCCGTTGACGATGGTCATGGCCTTCGACCAAGTCCAGGAGGCACCGAACTGGAGGCCCTTTGAGAAGCGCTTATTGATTTGGGTCTGAAGAGAGTGATAGTTGGAGCTGCCAGCAAGTTCGATGTACTGGATGTCGGCGTAGCCGGGGTTGGGGCGGAGGAAGTTATCGGGAAGCGGGCTGCCGGAGGTGGGGTCAATCGACCCGGGGAGGAAGCGGGTGCCGTAGGGCAGCGCATTGAGGCTGCGGCGCTGCATAAGGCGGCGACCGACGTTGCCGACGTAGGCGACATCGAGCACGGTGCCGTAGCCGACGTTCTGCTGGATTCCAAGGCTCCAGTTATAGACCGTGGGCGGGCGGAAGTCGCGTTGGATGGAGGTGACTCCGGGGGGGCTGATGCGGAAGGGGCTGGAGAGGAGGTCGGCGATCGTCGTGTTGAAGGCCTGGCGGGTGATCGTGTTCGGCGGCAGTTCGCGATGGATGAGAACTTGGTCGTCGTTGAAACGATCATAGAAGACTCCGACGCCTCCGCGGACGGCGGTGCGGGCGTTGCCGAAGGCGTCCCAAGCGAAGCCGACCCGAGGGGCGACTTGGATGCCGGGAGTATTTTGGATGTGCTCGTTGTAGACCGTCATGCCCTGGAAGGGGGCGACGCCGGAGGCGAACTGGCCGATGGAAGCGGGGGAAAGTTCCAGCCCCGTGACGGGGTCCCGACCGACTCGGGCACCAGCAGCGTTGCGGAAGGGTTGAATGAGGGCGGGTTGTTTCGTGCGATCGTAACCAGCCAGATCGAAGGCCGCGAGTTGGTCGCCGGCGCTCCAGGTGGGTTGAATGAAATAGAAGCGGAGGCCGGCGTCGATGGTGAAACGGCGGGTGACCTTCCAGGCGTCCTGAATGAACCATTCCACGTTGAGATACCGGGCGTGACCGTCGGGTTTATTGTTGGCTTCGGAGTAGCTTTGGACGCTGCCGAGTAGGGCGTTTGAATAAGCGTAATTGGTATCGAAGGGGTTGTTGACGTCGCGGTTGAAGTTGAACGTACCGTTGAAGGCGGAGCCGCGGGCCGCGTTGCGGGTGGTGCGTTCGACGTAGATGCCGGCCTTGACGTTGTGGGAGCTGTAGATTTTCGAAAGGTTGTTGGACCAGTTCCAGATGTTGTTGGTGCCGAAGAACGGGAAGCGCTGTTCGATGTTGAGGACGCCCGCGTTCGGTACACCGCCGAAGTTGGCCTGGGGGATGAGATTGCGGGCGTTGGCGCTGGGGAAGAACTGCGGCAGATTCGGGGTGACGTTGGCGCGGACGTTGCGGGCGAGGCCGGCGTCGCTGAGAGGGTCAACGGTTTGTTTGGCGCGGTTGACGCCGAAGGTGAACTCGTTAACGAGAGTGGGAGAGAAGGTGTGGATCAACGTGGAGACCATGCCGGCGGAGCGGATTTGGTAGTTGATAGGAAGCTGAGGCCAACTGGACGAGGCGAGGACGAAATCGAATTCGCCTTTGAAAGCTTCGTAGTCGTTAATACCGCGCCAGTAGAATTGGGTTTTGTTGCCGATGTTGTAGTCGACGCGCAGGATGGAATCGCGACGGGGCTGATCGACGGTGGCCTGGATGAGCGAGTTGAAGGCTCGGGAGGGATCAGGGTTGTTGGGTAACGGGAAGATGTTGAGGAGGGCTTGGCCATTGCGATCGATGCGGTTGGTGGGGACGCGATTTCCGGGGAAGGGGACGCGGTTGTTGAGGGGATCCCAGATGGGGATGAGCGTATTGTTCTGGTCGCGGGAATCGGAGTAGTCGCCGATGCGTTCGCCAGCGGTCGGGAAGGTGCGGCGTTGGAGAGAGGTGGGGTATTTGCGGGGTAGAAACTCTTGCGACCAGAAGAAGAAGAGCTTGTCGCGGTTCTTGTTGAACTTACCAATGGTGACGGGGCCACCGATGAAGTAGCCGGGGTAGTTAAAGCGGTACTGCGGGCGCCGGAGGCCGTCGCGGTTGCGGAAGAACTCGTTGGCGTTGAGGGCTTCGTTGCGAACGAAGTAGTAAGCACCGCCGTGGAATTCTTTCGTGCCGGACTTGATGATGGTGTTGATGGTGCCGCCGGAGGAGCGACCGTATTCGGCTTGATAGTTGGTGAGAAGTACCTTCACTTCGGCGACGGCGTCGACGGAGGGGGCGAGGTAAGGGCCGCCCATGGAGCCGGTGTCGAGCGAGGAGATACCGTCGAGGGTGAGGTTGATGGTGCCGCCGCGGTTGCCATTGATCGTGATGCCACCCAGATTGTTCCAGCCGGGGGCGTTGCGGTTGGCGGTGTCGATGACGCCGGGGAGCAGTTTCACGAGGCCGAGGTAGTCGCGGCCTTTGAGGGGGACGTTTTGCGTTTGTTCGAGGGAGATGAGGCCGCTGCGTTCGGCGGACTGCGTTTGGAGGCGGGCGGTTTCTGCTTTGACTTCGATCGTCTGGGTGATTTCGCCGAGCTGGAGTTCAACGCGCTTGAGGACGACGCGTTCGGTAGCGGAGAGAATGATTTCATTCTGTTCGTATCGTTTGAAGCCCTTGGCCGCAACTTCCAGGCGAAAGGTGCCGGGGAGCAACTGCGTGAACACGAAGTCGCCATTAGACTCAGTGGCGGTTTGGCGCACTTGGTTGGTGCTGATGTTAGTGACCTTGACCGGTACTCCGGCGATGGAGCTTCCGGACTGATCGCTAACGTTGCCCGAGATGGAGCCAGTTAGGCCTTGGGCGAAAGAAAGCGTGGAAAAGCACACGGCACCAACAAGGGCGAGAAAAGTTTTCATGGATAGGATCCCCCAGCAAGTCTAGATGGATCCTATCACAAGCCATAAGTGGTTTAGAAGGAGAAGCGGAGTTGGAGTTCGACGAGCCGGTTGGCTGCCGCGCCGCCACCGCCACCGCCACCGCCACCGCCACCGCCACCGCCACCGCCACCGCCACCGCCCGGGCCACCACCACCACCGCCGGGCCGGGGGCCGAAGCCGCCGCCGAGTTGGGTGGAGATTCCGAACAACGGTGAGCCGAGGTTACCGCCGGGCTGGGAGGGGTTGACGTGGTTCAACAGGTTGCGGGCTTGGACGGAGACCGTCATGCTGTAGCGTTTGCCGGAGGAGGCTCCGCCGAACATGCCGCCGCCAGGGCCGCCACCGCGACCGCCACCACCGCCGCCCATTCCACGAGGCGGGCCGCCGCCGTCCGGCCCGCCGCGTCCACCGCCGCCCATGCCCGGGGGCATGCCGCCATCGTTGATTCCGGACTCCCCTGACTTGCCGAAGCCGAAGCTTTTGCTAGCGCGAAGGTTGACGGAGAATGAACCGGGACCGCGACCGTAGTTGCGCGGGATGATGGTGTCGTTCGGGCCGGGCGCGAGCAAGAAATTGCCGAAGGAGGTGGAGACGACGCCGGGGCCGCTGGCGGTTGAAGCAAACGCCGGACGGTCGTTGAATTGGGTGTCTAAGTTGTTGTCGCGACCGGTGGTGATATTAAACGGAGAACCGGTGGAGGAGATGACGAAGGGATTCAGCGAGACGCCCCATTTCGCCGCGACGCTGCCGCCCATGATGAATCGGTGGCGAACGTCGAAGGCCGAGTAACTGTACTCGTTTCGGAGGTCGTAGTTATTCGCGGGGAAAGAGTTGGTGCCGTCCGCATCGCTCTTGGATTGGCCATAAAGATAGACGCCGAATAGGCTGATGCGGCGGTTGAAGCGCGTGTTGAAGTTAGTAATTAACTGATTTTGGCGAGAAAAGCCGGTGGATTCGTATTGGAACAGATTCCCGATGGGTCCATAGGGAAAGACGCCGCCGACTGGCGCGTTGATGTTCCGAGTTCGCAGGGTGTGAACGCCGCGGCTAAAGACGTAGTTAACGGCGACGGAAGTGTTCTTGGGCAACTGACGGTCGATGCCGACGGAGGTTTGAATTTGGTAAGGCGTGCGAATATCGCCGTAGAGGCTGCGGATGGTGGACTGGGTTTGGAATTGGCCGAGGCTGGATAGGGACGGGATGGTGGGGTAGAAGTCCGGATCCCGAACAATATAGTTGACTTGGTTAGTGCCATTGAAGCGGAGGCTCTGCAAGGTGAGGCTGTCGTTGAGGCGATCGTAGAAGATGCCGGTGCCGACGCG
The DNA here is from genome assembly GCA_025354525.1 of Acidobacteriota bacterium. Classification (GTDB taxonomy): domain Bacteria; phylum Acidobacteriota; class Terriglobia; order Bryobacterales; family Bryobacteraceae. The sequence goes on along the minus strand of JANXMS010000218.1, from coordinate 34,029 downwards.
GAGGACGCTCTTCGCCGCTTTGGAACCACGGCCATCAACGCCCCAAGTGAGGCCGAGGCGAGGGGCAAAGTTGTTGTGGTTGGAGATATTGGTTTGGTCTTCCCAACGGATGCCCGAACTGAAGGTGAGGTTGGGGCGGATGCGCCAATCGTCGGTGAGGAACAGGCCGACGTCGGTTTGGTTGACGGAAGCCAGCGCGTTGCCGCCGTTGATTGTGAACTGCGTGGCACCGCCGCCGAGGGTGCGGATCTGCGCGGCGGAAAGGCCCTGCTGTTGATAGACCAACGTCCGGCGGTAACGTTCAAGGGACGTGATCTGCTGGCCATTGACGACGCCGCCGCCGAAGGTGAATGTGCCGCCGAAGTTGTTAGGCGAAGTATCGGTATTGGATCCGGACCGAATACGGCCGCCAAATTTGATGCTGTGGGCACCTTTGATGATGGTCGTAAGACTCTGCACCTCGGCGCGTTTGGTGACTTGGCTAGCTTGGCCGACTTGGACGCCGCCACCGCTGAAGGCGTCGAGCACTTCGAGCGCGGGGAGGGAGTTGTTGCCGTTTTGGCGGGTGTTTGAGTGGTTGTACTGGAAGCGCGTCTCGTTGATCATGGACGCGCTGAGGATGGACGTTTCGGTGAGTTGGATGGTGTGATCGGTATCCTGGGTGGAATAGGCGCGGGAGGCGAGGGAGAGTTGGCCAATCCCGCTGCGGTCGTTCTTAATGGGTGAGAAGTTATAGCGACCGACAAGAGTGTTCTTGGCGCTTAGGGCGTAGTCGACGCGGCCGCCAAAATTGTAGCGGGTTTGGGGGGTGACTACGCCTTCCTGGAGGCGGAAGGGTTGGAGGGCGGAGTCGAGAATGGTCGCGTTGATGACGGCGTTTTCTTCGACGTTGCGGCCTTCCATGTCGAAGCCGAAGGAGGCGCGTTTATTAATAGGCCCGCTGAAGCGACCGCCGAAGAGACGGGACTGGTACGGGGCCCGGTTGGCGGAGAAGGGGTTGCGCGAGTTGAACGAATCGTCGGAGAAATTGAAGAACGTATCACCGCGGAACTTGTCGGTACCGGGTTTGGTGAGGATCTCGATGCGGCCAAAGCCGATGCGATCGAACTCGGCGGAGTAGGGATTTTGATTAACGCGGATTTCGCGGATTGAGGACTTGGGCGGAATGCGGCCGCCGGTGAAGCCGTCGATGAAGATCTGGCCGCCGTTGGGGCCGGCACCGGGTCCGGCGAGGGCTTGGAGTTCCTGAGCGAGTTGGTCGGGGTCGTCGGAGAGAGCTTTCAACTCTTCTGCGCGGAGGACGAGGGCACCAGCGTTTTGTTGGGCGTCGGTGGTGACGGCGCCTTGTTCGTCTTCGACTTTCAGGGTTTGGGCGTCGGTGGCCAGGGTGAGGCGGATGTCGAGTGACGAGGGGCCGGAGACCGAGATGCCGGCGGTCGAGTAGAGAGCGAAGCCGGGCTTTTGGACACGGATGGTGTAGGCACCGGGTGGAACGACTTTGAAGTCGTAGAGGCCTTGTTCATCGGTGGTCTGGCGAAGATCGCGGGCACCGGCCTTGCGCAGGGTAACGATGGCACCAGGGACGGTGGCGTCCGAAGGGTCGGTGACGCGGCCTTTGATGTTCGAAAGTTGCGCGGAAAGCGCTTGGAGCAGGAATAGACACACGAATAGTATGCGAGTCATGAAGTGGTCCTCGTTAGTGGTTTCGTTTCGTTGTTACTGGATGCCGGGCATGCCCATGATGGCGTCGAGGCCACCGGCACCGCCGCCCATGCCGCCCATGCCGCCACGCATGCCGCCGGCGGCAGCGCCAGCAGCGCCGGCTTGGGATTGAGCAGAGAGCATGGTGAGAATACGCTCGGCGCCACCGACTACGGTGATGGCGATGAGGCGATCTGGCTTGTCAGTCGGGGTGCTGGCAATCATGATTGTGTCGCCGACCACAAGGTCAGCGAAGGAGACGGCGGGGAGGCGTTCGATCATCTGAGAAGGATCGAAGCCGCCAGGGGGACGCATGCCAGCGGGGGGGCCGCCGGCGGGGGGGCCACCGGTCGGCATTCCGGGGGGGCGACCGCCGCCCGATCCCATGCCGCCGAAGTTGGGCATTTTCTTGACGGTGGTGTCGGCCGAGAGCTGGATCACCATCGGCTTACTGTTTTGCCAATCCTTGACGGTAACTTCTTTGGTTTCGGCGTTGATTCCGGTGATGACGCCGGCTGCGGAGCGGAAAGTGCCGTAGATGATCCGTTCGGCGGTGAGCGTAGTGCCGTCTTCACTCTTCGCGCCCATGGCCCGGAGTTGGTCGCCTTTCTTAACATCACTCAGCTTGCTGGCCAGAGCGCTCGCATACTTCACAGAGTCTTTGGCATAGCGCTTGATGTCGGTTTTTTCGGCGATGGTGACCTTGACGGGCTTGGTGCCTTCGGTGCCGCGAACGAGTACCGTGATCGAGTTGGAAGCCGGGTCGACCTTGTCGACCAGGCCGGAGATGCCCCGTTTAGTCCATTCGGCGGTTTCAGCCTGATTCTTTTGGTTGATTTCCCGGGAGCTCATCAGGATGATGCTCTCGGCCGAGAAATCAGCGCCGGCCTGGGTACCGCGGAGCAGAACGCGGTCTCCGGAAGCCAAGTCATCGAGAGAAACCGTTTGGGCAGCGCTTAAGTCTTTAGCGCCGGGGGCGATCTTACGGATGGTCGCCTTGTCGATAAGGGCGACCTTTAGGACCTCGCCTTTGTCGGTCTTGACTTCGAGGGTGGGGACGGCGGATTGGACCGTGCCGAGGACACGGGCTTGCTGGCAAAAGGCCGCAGTCGCCAGAACAAGGGAAAAAAGGAATCGGAACATTAGTTGCATCACAGTCTCTTACGTAATGATGACGACGAACGTTTGTCCCGTCAGTTTAAGTTTTGTAAACTAAACCAATTACTTGATTTCTTTGCTCGAAGCGGTGGCCGGTTCGGGGCCCCAATTCTCGCGAATGACCATGGTCTGATCGGAGAAGAAGCTACGGCGGCCGCTTCCGTTGTAGGACTCGGGGGTAACGGTGAGGGTGTACCCGCCAGGCGTGCCCTGCATTTGGAAGTTGAAGCCACCTTTTCTACCGAGGGCGAGGTCGCCGGGGATGAGGTCCGAGGCGGCAGGGCTCGGCTGTCCGCTGGCGGGCGGGCCAAGTTCTTGCAGGGTGACCGCGTAGCGACCGAATTGGCTCTGGTACTGGGCCTGGGTCGTGTGGATGGTCCCGACCATCCGCGTGGCCGAAATTTCGTTAGCCAGCATTTTAGACTGGTTGTATTTGGGCACGGCGATTGCCAGGATGACGAAGATGATAGCGACGACGATCATCAACTCCATCAAGGTGAAGCCTCGGCGAGTGATCCGGCGGTTACGGGCGGCAAGGGTACGCATACAGGTCTATTATCGTATGACGACGCGTTAAGGATTGGCGTGCAGGGATTTGCAAGAATTGTTAGACATGCGAACGATGATTCTGTTTGGGATGATTACGGCGAGCGCTTGGGCACAACCGGATTTGATTTCGGAGGCAAGTTGGAGCCATCCGCAACCACAGAACCTGCAGACGGTGAGCGCGGAAGGACGCCCGGGGGGCTTTGCGACGGCGCTGCGGGCGACGACGACGGCCGTGACGCCGGGCCAGCCGTGGACGCCGCAGCTGACCCTCGTGATTCCGGGCGAGACGCGCGCTGGGCAGTCGGTTCGTTTTCGATTTTACGCGCGGTCGGCAAACGGGAGCCGGGTGGGATTGATTCACGAGTTGAACGCGGCACCGAATACGAAAGCGCTCGATACGCTGGTGCGGTTGACGCCGGAGTGGAAGGAGTTCGCGTTTGCCTATCAGGCGTTGGCGTTCGGGGCTCGAACGGCGGCGATGCGGGTGCGGCTCGGATTCGATGTTGGCACGGTGGAATTCGCGGGTTGGCGGCTGGAAGACTGGAGCGGGCAGACGGCGGTGCCGCCGAGCATTAACTTTGATCCTTTCGGTGGTCAGGCGGTGGACGATAGCTGGCGGGAACCGGCGCTGGAGCGAATTCGGCAGATTCGGATGGGCGGGTTGCGGGTGAAGGTGGTTGATGCGGAGGGTCAGCCGATCCACTTGGCGAAGGTGGAGGTGGAGCAGCTGCAGCATAGCTTCCGGTTTGGAACCGCGATTGCGGATGGGCCATTGTTTGCGAACACGACAGACGGCGAGAAGTACCGGGCGACGATTCGCCGCCTGTTCAACTATGCGGTGCCGGAAAACGCGACCAAGTGGAATTTCCAGGACGGCAATGGATGGCCGACCGCTTCGCGAATGCTTGACTGGTGCGCGGAGAATGGGATTCCTGTGCGCGGCCACAACCTGCTCTGGCCGTCGTATCAGTACTTGCCGACGAGCGTCCGCAACTTGCGGGGGCAGGCGTTGCGGGACGCAATCGAGATGAGGGTGAAGGATGCGACCTTGCGGACGCGGGGACGGGTGGTGGTGTGGGACGTGATCAACGAGGCGGTGACGAACACCGAAGTGATTCGCGACGCAGGCCGCGATCTGCTGTGGAAGACGTTCCAATGGGCCAGAGAGATCGACCCCGCGGTGGGCCTTGTCTACAACGACTACAACATCTCGAACGTGCGGGCGGGAGCGAGTGACCCCCAGCGACAAGGCATTATACGGGTGATCCGGGAGATGATCGACAACGGGGCACCGATCACGATGCTGGGCGATCAGGGGCATATGAATGTTCCGCTGACGCCGATTCCGCGGGTGTTTGAGACGTGGGACGAGTTAGGGCAGTTCGGATTGCCGCTGGAGATCACGGAGTTTGATGTGGTGCTGGGCGGCCTTCGCGACGAGGAGGCGCAGGGCAAGTACCTGGCCGACTACATGACCGCGGCGTTTTCCTATCCGGAGATGAAAAGCTTCCTGCTGTGGGGGTTTTGGGATGGGGCGCATTGGCTGTCGGCGCAGGGCGGCGGAATGTATCGGCGGGACTGGTCGCCACGGCCAATGGCGGAAGCCTACGAACGACTCGTGCTGGGCGAATGGTGGACTCGGGAGAAGGGGGTAACGGAAGACACAGGAGAGTGGTCGACGCGCGGATTCCTGGGGCGGCATCGAATTCGCGTAACCATTGGCGAGGCGACGCAGACGGTGGACGTGGACTTGACCGAGAGCGGCGATGCGGTGCGGGAAGTGGTTGTGGTGGTCGCTCCGTGAGAATACTGTCATTCTAAGAAGAACTTCTCGTGTCTTCCTTTCGCTATAAATTATTCACTGCTATTGGTCTTGCTGCTAATTCGTTGCGAGCTCATAAGCTGCGAACGTTTCTGACGCTGCTGGGCATTATTATCGGCGTGACCAGCGTCGTTCTGGTCGGGGCCGCTATTGAAGGGCTCGGCAACTATGCGGAGATTACGACCTCGAAGGCGTTCGGCAGCGAGACCTACCTGATTGCGCAGATCGCTAACGTCGGGCGAATGACCCGTAAGGAACGCGCCGAGAAGCTGCGGGTGAATAAGCAGATCCGTGGAGAGGACGTCAGCTACCTGCGGCTCACGACCGGCGATCAGATTTTATATTCGCCTTATCGGACGCGGATCGAAGACATCAAGCGGAACGAGGTGACCTATGAGGGCGCGGCCATTATTGGTGTAGCGGCGAACTTGCCGGACATTCGCGACGTCGTGTTGACCGATGGACGTTTCTTCACGGAGCAGGAGGAAGCGACGAGGCAGAGCGTTTGCGTAATCGGGGACGAAGTGCGCGAAAAGCTATTCGTTGGCGTGTCGCCGCTCGGCCGCAAGCTGACGGTGCGCGGCGTGGAGTTTACCGTGCTTGGGGTGCAAGAGAAGCTGGGCAACGCGGGTGGACGGTCGCAGGATAATTCGGTGTATATTGCTTCGGAAGTTTTCACGCGGCTAATCGGCCCGGCAAACAACATTACGATTTTCGCCAAACCGCGCAAGGGAACAGGGCTGACGCTGGACGAGAGTCTGGATATTACGCGGGTCGCTCTGCGTACGAGATTTCGCACGCGCCCGGCGCAGGCCGACAATTTCGACTTTCTCACGCCGGATTCGATCCGCGCCTTTATCGACCAGATTTTAGGGTTGATTAAGGTGGTGGTGGTTCCGGTGACGATGATCTCGCTGGTCGTCGGCGGCATCGTGATCATGAACATCATGCTTGTCAGCGTGACCGAACGGACGCGCGAGATAGGAATCCGCAAATCGCTGGGCGCGCGGCGAAGCGACATTATGCTGCAGTTTTTAATCGAGTCACTCATGATGTCGATGTTGGGGGGCATGATCGGGCTGGGCTTGGCCTATTTGCTGACCATCGGACTTTCGATTGCCTTCGAGGCACCGCTCGAGATTACAGGAACTTATGTATTTTTGGCCGTTTTCGTATCGAGTACGGTGGGCGTGATCTCGGGTTGGTATCCGGCTTCGAAGGCCGCGAAGCTCGATCCGGTGGAAGCTTTGCGGGCGGAATAGAAAAACATGACAGTCGGAACAATTTCCCTTACTGAGACGATTGGAGTGGCTCTGGACGCGGTGTGGACGAACCGTTTCCGGTCAATGCTGACAATTCTTGGGATCGTGATCGGCATCACGACGGTGGTGACCGTGTCGAGCCTGCTGACGGGTTTGCAGCAGGGCATTACGACGTTTTTTTCCGAGTTCGGGCCGGACAATATTTTCATTGGGCGTTACTCGGGGGACCCGAATCAGGAACCACGCGTGAACGAGGTGCGGCGGCGCGTGGTGGGGCCGGAGTACGCGGAACTGATTAAGCGGCTGGTGCCGTCGGTGGAAGAAACAAGCGTGACGATGTTCCTGCCGGGGATCATTGGGCGGAGCCCGATCACGGCCAAAGTACCGGGGTTCGAGTCGGATCAGGTAACGATGCAGGGAGCGTCGGCGAGCGTATTCATAACGAACCCGAGGAACTTCACTGCCGGGCGGCCGTTCACGCAAGAGGAAGAGCAACGGGCGGCGCGGGTTTGCATTATCGGTCCAAAGCTGGCGGCGGCCTTGTTTCCATCGGGCGGGGGCGTGGGGCAATCGGTGACGGTGGCGGGGCAGGAATACGCCATTATTGGGATTACGGAAGACGCCAAGGGGGGCTTTTTCGGCGAGAATCCGATTGATCGGCAGGTGACCGTGCCACTTTCGGTGGCGCGCTTGCGTTATCCAGGAACCGACCGGTTCAGCGTGACGGCGAAAGCAAAGCCGGGCAAGCGGGACGATGCGTATGAGGAGATACGCGGGGTGATGCGCCGTTTTCGCAGGACGCCAACCGCGGCCGAGGACGACTTTTCGATCACGACGGCGGACCAGATTATCGCCCGGTTCAATTCGATCAACGGGCTAATTGTTCTTGTCTCGACGGCACTGTCGGGGTTGGGTTTGCTCGTCGGTGGCATCGGGGTGATGAACATCATGCTCGTCAGCGTGACGGAACGCACGAAAGAGATCGGCACACGAAAGGCGCTGGGGGCTAGGCGTGGAGATATCGTGATTCAGTTCCTGACCGAAGCGGTGACGTTGACCGGCATCGGGGGGCTGCTGGGGATCATCATTTCGGTTCTGGTGACGTTGATTGTGGGCAAACTCGTGCCGGCGCTGCCCAGCGTGGTGCCTATCTGGGCGATCGGGGTTGGCTTTGGCGTCAGCGTGGGAATCGGGTTGTTTTTCGGCGTATGGCCGGCGTTCAAGGCTTCGCGGCTCGACCCGGTGGAAGCGCTGCGTTACGAATAGTCACTGCACCCGCAGGCGAAACGAAAGCGCGACCACTACCGCCTCTGGCGTTACGGTTACCCAGGGAACTTGTAACTCGCTCAGCGTGCGTTCGAAGGGGAAGTTCGGCGTTGGCGCTTCCAGTATTCGTTTGGATTCGGAGGCGATGTCGAATCGCATCTGCCGGGGTAGTTCGGTCGATGGATTATAGCAAGTCTTGACTTAACAGAGGGCAAAGCCGCGACGTCTGAAGAGATCCGGAGCAATGTCGGGAGAGAGGAAGAGGGATAGAGCCTCGGCGAGATCGACGACAAGCGCATGCATTGACGGGGCCCTGAGCTGGGACAAACGTAGCTTGCAGTCCGCCCAATACGGGGCCGGTAGTTCGGGTTTCCAGAACGCCTCCATTAAGGCGGGTATCGCTCTAATTGTCGCCAAACACTGGAGCTTCGGCACTCGCGAAGAATTGGCTCTTCCTCACTTTCCGTGCAAGTCAGGGTGAGCGATTGACCACAGCTGGGCGTGCAGCCAATTTCTTTCTGGCTCATTCCCTTGTCTTGGTTCAGCGTCCATCAGGAGGATTGCCGTCGGCCTGAAACTACTCGTTCCGCCCTGCGGGCGGCGATATTGGAGGCATTGGGGTCTACCGACTCGATCTCCGTCGGCCATCGTTGCTGGGATGAGGAAGGTCGAAACCCCACGAATCGACCGCATGGCGGGCACATGCCCAACGGCCCGTTGATCGGAGCGCCGCTCGGTTTGGCCTCAAGACCGTTGACACGAAGAATTCGCACCGAACCTGGACCGATTTCGGCTTGCGGGACCGATTTCAGTTTCACACACGATGTGTCAGGGAGAAGCGCCTGCGTATGGCTTCAGGTTCAGGCCAGCCACCAGATCCGGTCTTCTTTCGCCTGAAGCCATCCTTCAGGGTGCCGGATGCGTAGATTGGGCAGTCACCTCTCTTCCGCCCGAAGCAAGGCGATCCATCCGCCTTGCCAGTGTGGAGACGAACTCGACGTTTTTGGGAGCAACTTCCGAGGTGCTCACGTAGAGGTCGAGCGGTACTTCTTATGGAACCAATGAATCGGCTCCAACCGCAGGGGATCACGTATTGTTTCCCTTGCTTCGAAACGGGGCAGACCGAGAGCCTATCGGCACTAAAAGCCTGGGTAAGCCCTAAATATAATGGAGCTTATAAAAACTATCTGAAGATGGCGGTGAGGGTGGGATTCGAACCCACGGTACCCGTAAAGGTACGGCAGTTTTCGAGACTGCTCGATTTAACCACTCTCGCACCTCACCGCATGACTACTACTACTCTACCAAACTCAACGCCACCCTACATGAAGTAGTCTTTCACCTTGTCGAACAATCCCCGCTCCTGCGGTTCCGTATCCGTCGGCAAAATTTCCCGCAACTGCTCAAACAGCTTCCGCTGCTCGCGCGACAACTTGCCGGGTACCTTCACGCTCACGTTCACAATCACGTCGCCCCGGCCACCGGAATTCAGATACGGCACGCCCTTGCCCCGCACTCGAACCTGCTCCCCGTGCTGAGCGCCCTCGGGGATCTTCACTCGCTCCAGACCGTCGAACGTCAACACGTCGAGCTCTGTACCCAACGCCGCCTGCGCCACATTAATCGCAACCGTGCAATGCAGGTCGTTCTCCCGGCGTTCGAACACGGCATGTTCCTTAATCAGCAGCACGACGAATAAATCGCCCGATGGACCGCCGTTTGAACCAGACTGCCCTTCATTGGCAAGCCGCAGCCGCGTACCGTTGTCGACCCCCGGCGGAATCGTCACCCGCAGCTTTCGGTCCACCCTTTGAAACCCCTCGCCAGCGCACTTCGTGCAAGCCCGGCGGATCAGTTGGCCCCGACCGGAACAAGTCCGGCACGTCTGCCGAATCGTCAGGAAGCCCTGCTGCAGCAGCACTTCGCCTTTGCCCTTACAAGTGGCGCACTGCGTCAGACCGTCGTTTGCATCCGCGCCGGTACCCTTGCACAGCCCACACTGCTCCGCGCGCGGCACCTGAATTTCGGCGCTCATGCCGCGGATCGTGTCTTCCAGCGTGATCTCCAGGTCGTAACGGAGATGCTCGCCCTGCCGCGCCCGCGTCCGTCCGCCACCTCGCTTCCCGCCAAACAGATCACCAAAGCCAAAAAAATCCCCCAGGATGTCGCTGAAGTCGCCGAAAGTCTCCGGGTCGAATCCGCCCTGTCCTCCGCCCGACGCTCCCGCTACGCCTTGGTGCCCAAAACGATCATACGCCGCCCGCTTTTGCGCATCTGCAAGCACGCCATACGCTTCGGCCGCTTCCTTGAACTTCTCTTCCGCTGCCTTATCGCCCGGATTGCGGTCCGGATGATGCTGCATCGCCAACTTCCGATAGGCCGCCTTTAGCGATGCCTCATCTGCGCCCTTGGCTAGCCCCAGAATCTCGTAATAGTCGCGTTTACTCACCGGACAGCAACCCTTACCATCGCCGGCCGCAGTGAGCGACCCTTAAAGTTGTACCCGCGCTGAAACACGCTCAGTATCGTCTGGTCCTCCGCCTCTTCCGTCGTCACCATATCGATCGCATGATGCACATGCGGATCAAACTTGGCCCCAACCGCGTCCAACGGTTCTAAACCCAACTTCTTCAGCGTATCCAGCGTCCGTTGGTAAATCAGTTCCATCCCGCGCACGTATTCGGCGTCGGCACAGGGAACCCCTAATGCCCGCTCAAAATCATCAAGCACCGGCACGATGGCGCGAACCGCCTCCATCGCCGCGTACTCACTCGATTCAATCCGTTCCCGCTCAGCCCGACGGCGCGAGTTCTCAAAATCGGCCCGCTGACGGAGCATCTGATTCTGTAACTCACTCTTCTCCGCTAAAAGCGCGTCTCGCTCAGCGACTAGACTCGCGCTCGCATCCGACGCCGTAGGCTCGCCAGACAGCGCCTCTTCATTATCCATTTCAACGCTCACCCTTCTAGTGTATCTCGGCTTACAAGCGCTAGGCCGAAAGCGCTTCCACCGTCGCGCCAACCTCGGAAACGGCCGCGATCACTTGGCTGTAATCCATCCGCATCGGGCCCAACACCGCGAACTTCGTCGATAGCCCCGTCGGCAATGTAACCGTCAAGCCAATCAGGCTCAGTTCTTCCATGCTCGGGTGTACTTCGCCCAAACCCACCTGCACGCCCACTTCGCCCGGCGCTGCTTCCAGAAAACGGTCGAGCAAAGCCAACAATCGCTGCTTCTCTTCGAGCGTCCGAAACAAATCCCGCAGCTTCTCCTTGTCCAACGAGAGATCGATCAGAAATAGATTCGACGTCCCTTCCAGATGCACCTGCGGCTTCAAGCCCACTTCCAGCAGACCCTTTTGATACAGCATCTCCAGCCGCTGCAACATCGCGTCGTACATCGCCCGCTCTTCGGCCAACCGTTCGCGCAACTCGACGTGAATCCGCGACAGCGTCCAACCGGCGAAGTTCTCGTTGAAGTAGTTTCGTACCGTGTTCAGTTCGTCCTGCGTCGTCGAACGATCAAGGCCCACCACCCGGTTGCTCACCCGGTGATCTCGCGTCTCCACCACCATCAGCACCCGCCGGTCCGCCAACAGCAACAGTTCAATCTGCGCCAAAGTCTGCGATTGCGATGGGATCGACGCCGTAATTCCCACGTTGTGGGTCATCTCCGTCAGCAGGTGGCTCGACATCTCCATGCGACCCTCCATGCCGTCCGCCCGCCCCAACTCTGTCCGCATGCGCTGGACATCAACCAGCGATAGCCGGCGGGTCGCCAAGGTCTGCACGTAGCTCCGAAACGCCTTCACAGTCGGAATGCGACCCGCCGACGTGTGGGGTTGGGCCAAATAGCCCTCATCGAACAAATCCGCCATCACGTTTCTGATAGTCGCCGGGCTCAAATGCCCGCCCAGTTTGGCAATCGTCCGTGAAGCCACAGGTTCGCCGGTCTCGATGTAGGATTCCACAATCGAGTGCAGTATCGAGCGAGCCCTTTCCGCATATTGCGACCGATTCACCATAACACGTTCGAATGATTGTAAGAGACCTGAAACCTCAGCGCAACTCCCCTATTCTACCTTAGGCTATTGGCCCCTTTGATCGATGAGGTCGACGATGGCCTTGCTGAACCCTTCAACGTAGGCAGCACCCCGATTTATCAGGTTCTCACGAGTCATATAGTCCGCCGACAACTCCGGATGAATGCCAATGTTTTCCATGTAAATCGACGTCGGGTAGCCCGGCGCCGTGTAGGCTTTCGCCCGGGTCAACAACGAAATCGTCGTCCTGGCACTCCCCTCGGAATAGAAGCCCGCCAAATTCTCCGTCGTCGCCCCGCCCGCTCCTGCCGTCCGGTATCCGTACAGTGTAGCGATGCCGTTGTCCTGCGCCATCGACGCGAAAATGTCGCCTGCCGAGGTCGTAAACTCGTCCACCAGCATCAATACGGGCTTGTCGTAGCCGACAGGCTGGAAGAGTCGATCAACCACCGGATCTACATCTAAAGAAGCAGCGCAGATCGCCACCGGCCCAGTCCGGCCCCGATTCTCGCCATAGGCGGTCAAAACGTCTTTGTACGCATTCTGCAGCATGATCACTTCCCAGGGTTCCAATCCATCGTCGACCGTCAACTGCGCCGTCTCATAAAACGACTGCACCCAGTCCAACGTCGACCGAATTTCGTTCCCGAAGGTGAAGTACCGCTTGGTCGTCAAATAGCCCATCAGGTCCGCCCCGTAACATCCAAAGCCGCCGGGGTTCCGCATCACGTCGACCACCAGACCATCCGTATTCGCCTTCAAATACGCAATTTCGGTCGCCCATTGCCGCAACGGCAAAAACAGCAGACTAAAATCCACCGGTTGGAAATCGGAAATACGGATGTAACCAATCCGCTTTCCATCAGCGACGTACGTCCCCGAATAAAAATAGTCCGCCCGGTTGCGGCCCAGCCGCTGTACAAAATTAGTTGGCAGCCGGAAGACCGGGGCCCGCGCCCCAAAGCCCGTCAGATGTCGCGCCGCACCCGGCACTACGTTCTGCTGCAACCGCGCCCGCAACCGCCGCGCCGCGTTCATCTCCAACGGCTGATCTTCGGTTTCGTCACTTCTCGGTCGAACTGCCGCCGCGAACCGGACGTTCGGCACCGGCCCCAGCTTCGTCACCGGATACCCGGACTTGTCCCATCGAATCGTGTGGCTCGACTCGCTGCCGTCCACCTTCCGGACCACAATCGTTGCGCTATCCCCCAAACGGCTCGCCAGCGGAAGTTGCGACTGGTCGCGGTAAACCAGCAGATCGGTGGCATAGCGCATCGTCGAACGTTCATTGGCAAACTTCACGCCCCGGGCAGTCTCCCGCACCACCTCCATCACCGGCCGGCCGTCGAACAGCACCACCTCGTCCCCCACCTCAAACGGAAACCGCGATACAGGCAAATGCGCCCGATCAATCTGTTCAATCAAAACCTTGCCGTCGTAAATATCGGTATAGATGTGCAGATCGGCGACAAAAGTCGACTTCGCCACGTAGGAGGAATGGATATCGTTGAGCCCGGCAACGTACTCGGACAGTGTCTGCAAATATTCCAAATCGTCCGTCGTCTTCCGGATCCGGTCCACCCAGGGCGCGACGTTGTACAGGTCGAACTTCTCGGTTTCCAGCTTCCACTCGTACGGCGCATACTGCTTAGCGTAGAGTGCAACCACGGCCTGGAAGTCGGCCAGCTTCTGCTCCACCGTCAATTGCGCCGCGGCGGGCCAGCAGGTCACGAACATCAGCACGCTGGCGCGTACCAAATGGCTCAAGCGCTGATACAATAACCCTTTGCTCGAAGGAATAAATTGATGATTCAAGCTCTCTTGCGCGGTTATAGTGTGCTTTTTCATGTTGTCCTGTGTCTGTCCTGCTTCGCCATGGCGTTCGTGGGATGGCTGGCGGGCAGTACTTCGATGGCGATTGACGTGCTCCCCTGGAGTGGCTGGGAACTGCAATGGTCGCTCTTTGTATTATCGGCGTTTGGGCTGATTGCAACAGGTCTAGCTGCAACTGGACGAATGGCCCTTCTCTTCTTCGCCTGGACGGTCGCGGTCGTCGGCTTAATTGGACGCGGCCTCTGGGCCACCCGATACTACGATGGCCCCGATGATTTCAAGGCGTCCCTCTTCCTCTTACTCGGGGCCGTGGCAACCGTCCTTGGAGCGATCAGCTTTCTCCGTCAGCCCGCGGCCAATCGCCGCTAGCCCCACAGCGCGTCGATCGGTCCGTATAGATCCTGGCTCGAAAACGGCACGTATTCAAAGCCGCGTCCCAGTGGGTCGTCCCTCCGAACCGTCGTCCAGTCAATGCCCAGCGCCGAGTAGATCGTAGCTTCCAGGTCCTCGGCGCGGATGTCCCGCTCCCGAGCCCAACCCGGTTCAATCGTGGCACCGCCCCGGTCGTCGGTAGAGCCGATCGCCCGTCTTCCTTGCACCCCCGCTCCCGCCACCAGCGCGGCCTGTTGCAAGAAGTGATCCCGCCCCGCCGTCTGGTTTGGCGTGCTCAGCGTCCGGCCAAACTCGCCCATGGCCACCACCAGCGTCTCATCCAACAGCCCCTCTTGCTTCAAGTCCGCCAGAAGGGTCCCCAAGGCCGCATCAAACTGCCGCCCCAGCGAATTCGCATTGCCCGGGTTCAGGCCACCCGTGTAAATGTTCGTATGCATATCCCAACTGCCAACCGAAATCTGCACAAAGCGCGTACCAAGATTCGCCTTCAACAAGTTCTTCGCCGTAATGCACGCGCTGCCAAATCCTGAGTTCCCATACCGAAGCCGTTCGTTGTTGTCGAACGTAAACGTGCGCGCCACTTCCGGGTTGTACATCAGCTTCCGGGCCGCCTCGCCCCACTTGGCGTTCTCGACCGCGGATGCGCCAAGCTCCCCGGAGCTTCGCAACTCCGTGTCCATGTCGACGAGCAAACCCACCCGACGGTCATACGCCGATTGTCCATCGAAGTGCGTCGTATTCGCCAGGCCAGCCCCTCCCGGATTCACGTAAAACGGCGCGTGGTCCGGAGCCAAGTAACCCTGCGCCGGCCCCGTTCCGGTGTTCAAAGACACAAACGCCGGCATCGTCCGATTCGCCGACCGCGCTCCCAATTCTAGCGACACAATCGAACCGATATGCGGCGCAATCTTCGACAGCCCCGACAGCGGATTCCGCCCGATCTGCAGCCACGACTGCGCCAAACCATGCGCCGCATTCCAGCTCTTGATCGATCGCACGAGCGCGAAGTTATCGATCTGCTCGGCCAGCTTAGGGAACAGCCCCTGCGGCCACATCACCCCGTCATAGCTCGTCGCATTAAACGCCGCCGGCGTCCACGCCCCCACTTTCAAATCGAACGTATCGATGTGGCTCGGGCCTCCATTCATCAGGATAAAGATGCAGTTCTTAGCCTTGCCCTGTGTTCGCACCGCCGCCTTCGCTACCGTCTCCATCGGTCGCCCCGGCATCAGAAAATATCCCCCCAGCCCGGCACTCAAGTGCCGAAAAAACATCCGTCGTCCTTGCTGAGGAGCCTTCCAGAAATGCCGCCCTGTGACGCCCGTCCAATCAAATCCAAATCTATCTTTCGCCATGGTCGTCGCTCCTCAATAGCTGTAAAGAAAATCGATCTTGTTGATCAGCGTCCAGGCCAGATCTTCAATCGCCGTGTTTTTCGCTGTCGCCGTCGTGGCCCGCGACAGAAAAAGCACTGATTTCTGCCGTTCGGTCGCATTGGCTTCCCGTCCCAAATACAGCGGAAACAAATGGCTGATGATCGCGTTCGGATCCGTCATCCGGG
Source organism: Acidobacteriota bacterium (assembly GCA_025354525.1). Lineage (GTDB taxonomy): Bacteria > Acidobacteriota > Terriglobia > Bryobacterales > Bryobacteraceae. Next base: position 18,442 of record JANXMS010000218.1, on the reverse strand, counting down.
ATGCCGCCTGCAAATTCACCGAACTCGCCACCCGAATCCGGTCCCGCACAAACTGATCGTTCATCAGCGCCAACTGCTGCAAAATCGACCCGTCCTGCCGCCTCACCTGCGTATCCCGGTTCCCCCGCAGAAACACGTCCATGAAGTTCCGCCCATTGCCCGCGTTGCTCTGCGGTTCGCTCGTATCCGGCAGCCCCCATGCGCTCTTCACCGGTTCGCCAAACCCCGCGATCACATAGGCGGGTAGATTCCCACTGGCCTGCGCCAACGCATCGTGCAGCTCTTCGGCTTCCAGCCGACGAGCGTAGTGCCGGGCATACAGCGGCACATAGTCCAGCTTCCATTCGCCATCGTACCGGGAACTCAACTGGTAGCTGGTCGAAGAGACGAGCACCCGCAGCGCCTCTCGCAAGTTATAGTCCGTATCGGCCAGTTGCCCGGCCAACCGAGAGAGCAGTTTCACGTGCTTGGTCTGGAAGGCCCACGGTTCCGGAGGAGCCTGATCCGGATCGAGCCGCGCCGGATCCAACTGGTCCACCGGCTCCACCAACCCAAGGTTGAAAATCTGTTTGAAAAGGCGGTTCGCTAGATTCTTCGAAAACATCGGGTCGCTCACTAACTCGGTCGCGTAAGCCTCTCGCCAGGCTTGTCCATTGGCAGGCGCCTTCCCGTTGCGAAACTCGGGCGTCACGTTCACGACCGTCCCCACACGCACCCGATTCGGACGGTTCCCGAAGTTCGTACTCAGATCGTAAGTGCCTGTCGCCCGATCCGTCACATCAAAACTGTTCGTGAAAAAATTTCCGGCAATGTTCGCCCGCCCCGCGACATTCTGACGCGAAAAATGCGCCGCCATGCGAAAAGTATCCATCCGCGTCACCGACTTCGCCCACAAGCTCAGCTCCTCCAGGTGACGACGACCATCGTGGCAAGTCAGGCAATCGTAGTGGCCTAAGCCCAAAAACACCGAGGCGGCCCGGACGTTCGCGGAATCGTACCGGTCCTGCACCGGGCCCCCTGGCGTAATCGTCTTCACGCCCCAGTTGGCCGGACCGCTCTCGTAGTTGTTCCCCGAACCAGCTACAAGTTCCCACGCCACCTCGCGCAGACTCTTCCCATTCCCCACCGCGCTCTGCAGGTAGTTGTGCATCGCGTTTCGACCATCGTTCTGCTGATTCACGTTGGTCGCCGTCCGCTGGTTGCCCACCAGGTCCCCCAGCCACGCAGCCCATCGATAGGTGAACTCGGGGGTAAACAGCAGCCGATCAATCAGCCCGTCCCGCTTGCCCTCGGTCCCATCCGTAACGAAGGCACCAAGCTCGTCCGGACGCGGCAACCGTCCAATCAGATCGAGGTAAATTCTGCGGACGAACTCCTCGTCCGTCGTCAGCGGAGCGACCGGGATCCGGTCCATCTCAAGTCGCCCCAGAATCTCCTCATCCACCATGTTTCGCCAAGGTAGATCCCAAGCGTTCACCGTCCGAGCCCCGGTAGCGCCGCGGAGCTTCCCAAGAGCCATCGTTCGATCATTGACAGATCGAAAGGCTCGCTCCTGCTTCAGCACAAACTCGTCCGGATCCCTCTGAAACGTGCAGTTTTCTCCCGACTGAGCGAAAATCCCGCTTAACGTAGAAAAATAGAAAACAATCCCAATGCGCCGCATCGGCACCTCGTTACGAACAGATTGGTTTTGCCAACCCGGCTAATAAAAAGAAGTTGTGGGGGAGTTTACCCAATCCGAACGGTTTGGGGGGGACACGGTAACCAGATTATGGCACAACTATCGGTCGGGATCGACCTTACTGGCAGCGACGTAAAACCGAGTGGTTGGGCGCGCCTCGATGGCTGTCGGGCAGCGACGGCCCTCCTCCGTACCGACGCCGAACTCCTCGCCGCCACCCTCGCGGCTAAGCCGACGGTAGTCTCGCTCGATTCTCCGCTCGGGCTTCCCCGCCATCCCGGTTCGATCCTTCGCGACGCCGAGCGGGAACTGATGGCCCTCCGGATCGGCGTCTACCCCTGCCTGCTTCCTTCGATGGTCCGCCTTACCCATCGCGGCATCGCCCTCAAAAAAACAATCGAGAGCCACGGCATTCCGGTCATCGAGGGTTTTCCCGGATCGGCGCAGGATGCGCTCGGAATTCCCTGCAAAAAGGCGGATCTAGTCGGTCTCCGCCAGGGCCTGATCGACTATGGACTCAAACTTCCCGCTCGAACATTGAAGCACGACGAACTCGACGCCATCACCGCCGCGCTCGTTGGCCAATTCTGGCTTGCCGGCGAAGTTCACGCCTTCGGCAACGACGACGAAGGGCCCATCATCACACCCTGCCGAACTCGCGGCCAAGTTCGCCTCGAACCCTACAGCCGCCTCGCCGAAAACTACCTCGCCTTCCGCTGGGGCTTGCGGAACCATCCTGCCGGCGTCCCCTTGAAGCCAGTTCCCGCCAAGACCAACAAAGCCTTTTTCGCCGCCCTCGATCAGCTAGCGCGCGCCGCCGGCTTCGAACTCAACCCCGTCGTAGATCGCGGCGACCGGGATAGAAATCGATAGACTATCCAAGCGCAACGCCGCACTCGTTTCCGCGTATTCAGTCAGCACCCACGTCCACTGTTCCCCCCTACGGAAACACTCCACCCAAACCTTGTCCTGCGCCACCAACACATACTCCTGCAGCGACGCAATTCGCCGGTAATGGGCGAACTTTTCGCCCCGGTCGTAAGCTTCGGTCGACTTCGAAAGTACTTCAATCAGCACGACCGGGTTCGCCACCGCCATCCCGCGCGTCCCGGCCATCTGGGCTTTGCCGCAGTACACGGAAACATCGGGATAGGTCTCCAGACCCGTTTCAAGCACCACGATTCGTAGGTCAGAGCCAACTGTCTCGCACCCTTTGTTCTCTAGCAACACCCCAATCCGTCGGTTCAAACGCGCTGCGATTAGACTGTGCGGCAGCGTGCCCCCGCTCATCGCGAACACTTGTCCGTTCAAATACTCAAATCGCTCGCCGGTCTCTTCTTCGAGCTTGGCGTACTCCGCGGGGGTGATGCGGGGGTTTGGTGAGGTCGCCATAAGCTTATTGCCCCCCGTCCGCCTCGAACGCAACCCCATCGTAGATCGCCGCGATCGGAATCTCGATGCCCAAACTCGCCAATTCCAAAATCGCACCCAGATCCGTGAACTCGGAGAGCACCCACTCATTCTTGCCCGCTCGGCGATACCGTTCCACCCGCACCGTCCCCTGCGCGATCAACAAATACTCCTGCAACGATTCAATTCGCCGGTAATGCGCCGATTTCTCGCCCCGATCATACGCCTCCGTCGACTTGGACAACACCTCAACGAGCACCAACGGATTGGCGATAGCCATCCGGTTCACTCCAGCAAACTGAACCTTGCCACAGACCACCGAGACATCCGCATAGGTCTCCAACCCCGTCGCCAGCACCACAATCCGCTGGTCAGAACCCAGCGTCTCGCAGCCCTTCCCCTCGAGCAACTGCCCAATTCGTCGGCTCAAGCGCGCAGCAATCTGGTTGTGCGGAAACGCCGCTCCGCCCATCGCAAACACTTCCCCGTTCAAATACTCAAACCGCTCACCAGTCTCTTCCTCGAGCTTGATGTACTCAGCCGGGCTAATTCGCGGAATTGGTGCCGTCGCCATAAAATTATCTTCCGCCCGCCTCGAACGCAACCCCATCGTAGATCGCCGCGACCGGGATCTCGATCCCCAAACTCGCCAACTCCAGAACCGCACTCTGCTCCGTGAACTCCGAGAGCACCCACTCATTGCTCCCCGCTCTCCGATACCGTTCTACCCCAACCCTTCCCTGTGCGATCAACAAATACTCCTGCAAGGATTCGATTCGCCGGTAATGCGCCGATTTCTCGCCCCGATCATAAGCCTCCGTCGACTTCGATAAAACCTCAACCAGCAACACAGGATTGGCGATCGCCATCCCGTGGATTCCCGCCAACTGAACTTTGCCGCAAACCACGGAGACATCCGGATAGGTCTCCAACCCCGTCGCCAGCACCACAATCCGCTGGTCAGAACCCAGCGTCTCGCAGCCCTTCCCTTTTAACAAAACCCGAATCTGTTCTATCAAACGCGCAACGATCTGATTGTGCGGAAACGTCGCTCCGCTCATCGCAAACACTTCCCCGTTCAAATACTCAAACCGCTCACCAGTCTCTTCTTCGAGCTTGATGTACTCCGCCGGGCTAATTCGAGGAATCGGTGCCGTAGACATACCCCTATCGTACCCCCGTAACCATCGCCTCCACGTCCTTGGTCAACTGCGCCAGCGCCGACTTCACGCTATAAAACATATGCCCCGCTTCGTACATCCGCGTCGTGATGTTCTTCTTATACTCTGCCGGCAAACCCATATGGCTAAACGTATACTCCGTCGCAAAATACGGCGTCGCCAAATCGTAATAACCCGATCCGATATACACCTTCATGTAAGGGTTCTTCGCAAACGCATCCCGCAAAATATCCGCCGTCTCCACGTACTTGTTCTGCCCGCCGGTGCCGTAGTCCCAAGGCCCAATCCCCCCGCCCAAAATGTAATATTGCAGGTCGGATTCATATCCCAACTCCCGCCGCGCGTAGTCGTTGAAAGCCGCCGTATAAGGCGCTCGAATCGCCGTCATCGCAGGATCAAATCCCGCCACTTCGTCCCCGTCGTTGCCTTCCACCGCCGTCAACCGGCCATCCAGCCGACCCACCACTTTCCCTTCACTCCGCCGCAACTCTTTAATGAAATGCATGATCTCCGGCCGCAAGTTGTTCCGCTCCAGATACTCCTTGCTCAACCCCGTCAGCCGGCTCAACTGATCCACCGTCGCCTGCCGCTCTCCCGCCGTCAGCCGATCACCCTTCATCAACGCCACCGAATACTCATTCAGCGCAAACTTCTCCGCCTCCGCCGTCGCCTCTTTCAACCCCGCCTGCTGCAGCGATGCCGGTAGCTTCTTGTGGTACCACGCGATGGCCGTGTACGTAGGAAGAAAGAGCGGATACGGCAGATCGTTGCCCTTCGAAAACCGCGCCGTTTGATACTGCAAAATCGACGAAACCAACACGATGCCATTGCATGCCATGCCCCGGTCCACCAGCCAACCTGACAAGCCAGCCGCCCGGAACGTCCCATAACTTTCACCAATCAGATACAGCGGCGACGACCACCGGTTATACCGTCCCAAGTAAAGGCGAATGAACTCTCCGACGCTGGCGATATCCCCCTGAACCCCCCAGAACTTCTTACCCAACTCCGGCTTCGCCGCCCGCGAATACCCCGTCCCTACCGGATCCACAAACACCATATCCGTAAAGGGCAGAAACGTCTGCGCGTTGTCCTTCACTTGGTACGGCGGCGGCGGATACGACCCGTCATCTTGCATCGGGATATAACGCGGTCCCAGCACTCCGAGGTGCAGCCACACCGTCGCCGACCCCGGCCCACCGTTGAACGCCACCATCAACGGCCGCTTGTTCCCTGGCGTCGGCGTATCCAGCGTGTACGCCACATAAAACACGTGCGCTTCAGGTTCCCCCGCCTCGTTCAACAGCGGCATCCGCCCCGTGGTCGTCGTGTAGTTCAGCGTCTTCCCGCCGATCACAATCGAACTCTTCTTCTGGATCGGCGGAGGCTCCCCCACCGGTTTTGCCGGCTGAGCCAATAATGCGAAGGAGAACAAACCTGCCAAAACAAAGCGCATACCGTTAGTGTAAAGCGATCTTTCGCGTCGGGTTAATGAAGATCCAACACACCGCGCCAATCAACAGCAACACTCCCGTCAGGTTCAGCGGCGTGTTCCAATCTCCTGTCTCGCGGATCAGGTAAGCAAGCACGATCGGGCTTAAAAATCCGCCCACCTGCCCCGCCGTGTTCATAACCGCCCCCACCACGCCCGCATGAGGCCCCGAAATATCCAAACACGTTCCCCAAGCCGCTCCTAAACAAAACGCCCCCCAGCCTGCGCCTAACGCCAAGTACAGCGCCGCCATCGTCGGATCCGCCGCCCCAGCTCCCAGGATCGTAAACAACCCCGCAAAAACGAATCCACTCCCGCCCGCTATCGTCCTTCCCAGCCGCAACCCAAAACGCTTCGTCATCGCGTCCGTCGCTATCCCGCCCGTCAGATCCGCCACCATGCAAGCCACCATAGGCGCTCCGGCAAACAGTCCCAAATCCGTCGCCTTGAACCCCCGGATCCGCTCCAAATACGTCGGCATCCACGTCAAGTAAAAGTAGAAGCCGTAAGTCTGCACGAAGTACATAATGCACAGCAGAATCACATTTCGATCCATCAGAATGTTCGCCCACGGAACGTTGCCGTGGCTCGCCTGCTCCTCCCGGCCTTCCCTAATCAGCGCCAGTTCCGCCGCGTTCACTTCCGGATGGTCCCCCGGTTCACTGCGAAACCAGCGGTACCACGCGAACGCCCAAACGAACCCCACCGAACCCAACACGACAAACACCATCCGCCAAGGGAGAAACGTCAGCATCCACGCAATCAACAGCGGAGAATACGCCCCGCCTCCGTGCGCACCCATGAAAAATATCCCCTGCGCTCGCCCTCGCTCCGTCTTCGGAAACCATCGAGAAAACGTTTTCGCCGAGTTCGGCCATGCCCCCGCCTCCCCGATTCCAAACAAAAAACGTACTACAAGTAAACTTCCAAAGCTCCAAGCGGTGGCGGTGAGGATCGTGAACATCGACCACCACGACACAATCCGCATCAGAACACTCCGTGTTCCCACCTTGTCACCCCACCAACCCGTCGGGATCTCAAACAACCCATAAGCCAGCGTAAAAGCGCTAAAAACATAGCCCATTTGCTGATCCGTCAATCCCAAATCGTGGGTAATCTGCTTCGACGTGATCGAGATCGCGATGCGATCCATATACGTAATGGCACCCAGAGCCACCCCGAACGCGAGAACTTTGTAACGAACACGGCTAGCAATCATCGTCTAGAGGTTGTATCACGGGTACGCTAAAATTGTTGGTACGCGAATGCTGAAAATTTCGAAACGGTCCGCCATCCTCATGGCGATGTTCTGTCTGGGTGTCACCGGACTCCAGGCCCAAGCCCCGGCTCCGACCCCGGCTCAGACCCAGGCCCAAGCCCCGGCTCCGGCCTCCACCCCGGTGCCCGCCCCTTCCGCCAACACCCAGTCGATGGAAAAGCGCATCAAATACGTGCGCCGCTTCTCGCTTGGTGCCGGGCTATCGGTCATGGTGCTCGACACCCTAAACAATGGCACGCTCTCCCGCAGCGTCACCTCGCCTCCCACCGTCGGCAACTACGCCACCACCGTCCAGCGCCAACGCGTCGGCTACGGCGGCATTGGGCAAGTCCTTATCACCAACCGCTTCGCCGCCACCATCGGCTTTTTCTTCCGCCGCGTCGCCTACAACCGCCAAGGCGAAGTGTTCAGCGGCGTCGACAGCCCCCTCACCGCCGCCGACGAGCGCCGCTTCGCCACCGTGTTTGAAGACACCCGAGCCCGCTTCTACGACATCCCCGTCACCGTTCGCTTCTTCGGCAAGGATCGCGAGAAAGCCGGTGGCCGCTGGTTCGTCGAAGGCGGTGGCGTGATGCGCAAAGTCTCCAACATCAAGTCGAGCGTGGTCACCGTTCTCGGTGCCACAGAACCGACCTGCTGCCATCCGACCCTGCCAAACCAGAACGTCCGTGGCCTCGTCGCTGGGTTCGGCGGTCAGTTGATCGACCCCTTCGGCATTCGGGTGACGCCGAGCGTTCGCTTTACCCGCTGGCTCGGCGAAAGCTTCAACTCTTTCTCCACCGTCAGCAAGCGCAACCAAATCGAAGCCATCATCACCATCGGCTTCTAATGCCTCCCGCCCGTGCCGGCGTCGTCTACCTTCTCCTGGTATTCGGCGTCGGCTTCGTTCTTGGCACCCTCCGCACCCTCCTCGTCGTCCCTCTCCTGGGCGCTCCCACCGCCGAACTCCTCGAAGCCCCCTTCATGCTCGTCGCCATCTGGTTCGCTGCTCGCTGGCTCGTCCCTCCTCTGGCCCCTCACGCCGCCTTACCCGCCGGGCTCATTGCCCTCGGCTTCACCCTGATTGCCGAAGTCTCCGTCGGCGTCTTCCTCCGCCATCTGACCCTGGTGCAAATAGCGCCGCCCCCACCCCTTCCTCCCCTACTTCCTCACGCCCAATCCGGGAAAAACGCCTTCCAGTTCTCGTACAAAATCATATCCTGCACCTCCTCCGGAATCCTAGGCAACCTCGTCCCTTCCACCAATTGGTTCACGTTCCGCAACCCCGCCACGATGTTCGCCATCGTCCCCGAAGGAAAGTCCGATCCAGGCAGAATCTTGTGCTCCACCCCGTACTCCATCGCCGTCACCATAGCCTGCCAATACCGCCACGGCCGATAGTGAACCGCGCTAATATCCGTGTACAAATTCGGGCACTTGCGAATCAGCACAATTAAATCCGTCTCCCACGGATGCCCCATATGCGCAATGATCATCTTCAAATCCGGGAAGTCCATCGCCAAGTCTTCAAGCTGCAAAGGCAGTCCCCATTTCAACTTCGCCGCCGAAGGAAACGTCGTCCCCTGGTGCCACATAATCGGCAAGCCATAATGCTGCACCCGCTTGAAAAACGGCCAGTGCTTCCGGTCCTGCGGGTCAAAATGTTGATACACCGGCCCCAGCTTCAAGCCCTTCAACTGCAGAGTGTTTACGCAGTAATCCAAATGCTCAATGCAATCCGGACGGTTCGGATCCACCGACGCCCAGCCCTCCATCCGCCCCGGATGCTGCGCCACATACTCCGAAATAATCTCGTTCGGAATGTCCAGCCCGCAAGCCTTCGCCTGCAACCCAAACACCACCACGTGCGCCATCCCTTCCGATGCCTTCAAGTGGCTCTCCGGCGTCGAATCATAAACGTGCTTATCCAAATTCGCCGCATACGCCAAACCCCCGCTCCGCTTCAACTTCACCAGCTTCGAAGCCAGCGCCTCCTCGGCATACTGTTCGCTGATATGGTCCGGGTACCACATCAAATGCGTATGGCAGTCAATGATCTTCCGCTCACTCATAGTTCCACCATCATAGATTTCACCGCGTCCCAATCCAACTCCACCCCCAACCCCGGCCCCGCCGGAGGCGTCAACCAACCACCCGCAATCATCCCCGGCCCCGTTACAATATCGCGTTCATACCGCAACGGCCCGAACGTCTCAATCGCATACGGCAACCACGGCAGCGCCACCGCCAAATGCGCGCACGCCGCCGTCGCAATCCCCATCTCCGCCTGGCTCCCCAGAATGCAAGGCACCCCCACCGCCGCTCCCAAACTGAAAATCTCCGCCGCCGCCCGCAATCCCCCCGCCTCCGCCACGTATACGTTCCAAACGTCCGCCGCCTCCCCCCGCGCCAACTCATAAGCGTCCCGCAACGACTGGCAGCTTTCGTCGGCCATCACCGGCAACCCCGTCTGCTGCCGCAACGCCCGCAACCCCTCCAAGTTCCTCCTCCCCAACGGCTGTTCAAACCACTCTACCCGCCCGACCCCAGCCAATGCCCTCATCGCCCGCGCCGCCTCCGCCGTACTCGGCCACGCCATATTCGCGTCCAACCGCAGCGGAACATCCACCGCCCGCGCCACCGCCCTCACCGCCGCCAAGTCGTCCTCCAGCCCCCGCCCCACCTTCAGCTTGATCGCCTGAAACCCCGCCGCCCATCCCGCCGCCGCGTCCGCCGCCATCTCCTCCGGCGACTTTTGATACACCCCCCACGCCAGCCCCGCCCGCTCCCGCATTCGCCCCCCCAGCAACGCCCACGCCGGCACCCCGAAGTGCTTCCCCGTGATGTCCAACAACGCCATCTCAAACGCCGCCCGCAAATACGGCGCGCTCAACTCCCCGCCCATCACCCGGTCAATCTCCGCCAGCACCACCGGCGTCGCCAAAGCATCCAGCCCCACCACCGCCGGAGCCAACATCCGCTTCGCCGCATGGCACAGCGAAAATCCAATCCGCGGAAACGTAATCGAAATCTCCCCCAAACCCTCCACGCCGTCTTGAGTCAGAATCCGCACAATGCCAAACTCCGACGCCGTCACCGGATCCGACCCATTCAACCCCGACCGCACCGCCTCCCTCCGCGGCGCTCGAATCGGCATCACCTCCACCTGCCGAATCCGCGTCCCGCTCATAAGTACCTCTTCCCGATCTTCACCGCCACCGCCCCCCCGCTGTAGTACCCCACCGAAATCTGTCCCGCATGAGTCAGCAAATCATAAGCCTTCCATCGGTCCCAACCATACTCGGCCTCCATCCAAAGAATCAGCCACGCATACCCCTGCGCAATCCCCCGTTCCAGCGGCGTCGCCGACGACACACAAACCAGCTCCATCTCCGTCTCAATCCGCGGCCCCGGTATCGTCCAACCCTTCTTCACCTCCACCGTGATCTCCGTCTCCGCCGGCATCTCCAGCCCCGAAGCCGACAGCTCCCCATGGCCCATCGCCGCGTGCGCATCGCCTAAGTAAAGCAGCGCCCCCGGCACGTACACCGGCAGATAAAGCGTACTCCCCGGCGCCACCTCCACAATGTCCATATTCCCCCCATGCGGCCCCGCCGGGTTCGTCGTCGGCACTCCCCAATCCGGCGCGGTGCCAATACATCCCAACATCGGCCGATACGGAATCGTCACCGTATCGCTCCAATGAATCCCCGCCTCACTAATCGCACAAACGTGCGTCCCATGCGGGCAATCCGTCCCCAGCCATTCAGCCAACATCTTCGGATCCGACGTCCGCGTGTAGCACTCCCCCCGCGTCGGCCGAATCGAGTGGATCGTCACCGCCAACGCATCCCCCTTCTCGGCACCCGTCACGTAGATCGGCCCCGTCGTCGGGTTCGAGTAAGGCATCGCAGCCTTATCCCGCCGATCAGTCTCCGTCCGAATCTGCCCCGAAAAGGCGTCCTCGCTCTCCACCACCAACCGCGTGCCCGGCTCCACCCGCAGCCGCGGCGCGTCCAATCGATTGAACTCATAGCAAAGTTTGCCCAAAGAAATTCTCAACATGCGCTTTCTAGGATAGAATTCCTACGTCATGCGTGCACTCCTCTTCCTCCTTCCCTTTGCCTTACTCGCCCAAGGCCCACCGCCCCGCCTCGTCTCTCCCGAGGTCCATCCCGACCGTCGAGTCACCCTCCGCTTCCGCGCCCCCAACGCCGCCAAGGTCACCCTCAACCGAGAAGGCGGCCGCCCCGCCGACCTGGTCAAGGACGACAAAGGCGTCTGGTCCATCACCACCGAAGCCCTCGCCCCCGACATGTACGGATACTCCTTCAACGCTGACGGCGTCAGCCTCATCGACCCCGGCAATCCGTCCATGAAGCCGAACCTGCTCAGCACCACGAGCATGTTCCACGTCCCCTCGCCCGACGCCTCCCTCCTGTGGGAAACCCGCGACGTCCCCCGCGGCACCGTCCATCATCACTTCTTCCGCTCCGCCATCTGCCAGGATCAGCGCGACTTCTTCGTCTACACCCCGCCCGGCTACGACCCCAAAGCCAAGACGAAATACCCCGTTCTCTATCTCCTCCACGGCTTCTCGGACGACGCAAGCGGCTGGACCTCCGTCGGCCAAGCCCACGTCATCCTCGACAACCTCATCGCCCAAGGCAAAGCCAAACCAATGCTCGTCGTCATGACCCTCGGCTACGGAACCCTCGAAGTCTTGCAGAATCGCACCATGGGCAAAAAGAGCTTCGACCTCTTCGGCGAGTCGCTCTTGAAAGAGGTCATCCCGACCGTCGAGAAAACCTACCGAGCCTCCACCAACCGAGCCCAGCGCGCCCTCGCCGGCCTATCCATGGGCGGAGCCGAAACCCTCGTCGTCGGCCTCAACCACCTCGAAACTTTCTCTCAACTCGGTGCCTTCAGCTCCGGCGGCATCCCCGGCGACTTCGCGCAAACATTCCCCAACCTCACCGCCAAAGCCAACGACCAACTCAAGCTCCTCTGGATCGCCTGCGGCAAAGACGACCGCCTCATCGACGCCAACAACAAGTTCGTCGCCTTCTTGAAAGAACGCAACGTGAAGCACGAATACGTCGTCACCGAAGGGGCGCACACCTGGCTCGTCTGGCGGCGCTCCCTCTCGACTCTTGCTCCCCAACTCTTCCGCTAATTCCCCAACTGGCGAATCTTAATGTTCCGGAACCACGCCGCATCGCCGTGGTTCTGCGGCGTAATCGAACTCCGCTTCGCCGGCTGATTCACCAGCGCCGCCGGCCACCTCGATACCTCCTCCCAAGTCGCTGCCTTCAGCTAAGGCGGTATCCCCACTGACCTCCCGCCGCCAAAGCCAACGATCAGCGCAAGCTCCTCTGGATCGCCTGCGGCAAAGACGACCGCTTAACCAAACGCAACGGGCAGCAGGAATAGGTCGTCACCGAAGGGGCGCACACCTCGCTCCCCAGCTCTTCCGCTAGTTCGTAATCGAGCGAATCTTTATGTTCCGGAACCACGCCGCATCGCCGTGGTTCTGCAGCGTAATCGGGCACTGCTTCACCGGCTGATTCGCCAGCGCCTGATAGATCAACGATTCCTTCGTCCACCGCTCCGCCGTCTTCGCCAGCGCAGCCGGCGCATCCATCTCCCCCTCCGCCACCTTCACCCCGTTCAACCAGTGCTCGAAGTGCTTCCCCTTCACGGTCACCCGGGCCTGATTAAATTCCCCCACCGGCTTCGATGCCGCCTGCGTCGCCGGAACCATCCCGTATAGCGCCCCCGCCTGATAATAAGCGCCGCGCTGGGCGTCTTTGTGCTTAACGTTGTCGATCACTTGATACTCAAAGCCGACGATATACTCCTGCGTCCCGTCCTTCCGCGTCCCCTTCCGGTTCCTCACCGCGTCGTTGGCCAAGTCCTCAAACTTCTTGAACTCCTTGATCCGCCGTTCATCAATCCAAAACCGATCCTGCACCCGATACTTCACCCCGCTGTTCCCGCCCGCCGAAATCTTCCATTCAAAAACCAGCTCAAAATCCCCATACTTCGCCGCCGAAAACAGATCCTCCCGCAACTTCGGCTCCGGCACCGATTTCAAACAACCGTCTTCAATCACCCAGGAATCTCCCGGCGGCGTGGCCTTCCGAATGTCCTCCCAGCCCTTCATCGACTTGCCATCGAAAAGCAGCTTCCAGCCCGCTGCCTTCTCTTCCGCGGTCAGCTTATTGGGTTCCGCCGCGCTCAAGGCTGCGGCCATCATCACAAGGAGGGACAAACAAATACGCATAGCCTCTAAACTACCAAAGCTCGGCTTGCGACATAATCTCTTCATGCGCCTTGCCCTCCTCGTCGCCGCTCTGGCTCTCCCGACCTTCGCCCAACTGAAGTACCCGCCCACCCTCGCCGGTGCCCAGGAAGAAGTCTACAAGCGCGTCGGCGACGTCCAACTCCGCCTCTGGATCTACACTCCCCCCGGCCACGCCGCCACTGACTCCCGCCCCGCCATCGTCTTCTTCTTCGGCGGTGGCTGGGCCAATGGCTCTCCCGCCCAGTTTGAAAACCACTCCAAGCTCCTCGCCTCCCGCGGCATGGTCGCCATCACCGCCGACTACCGCGTCGCCTCCCGACACCAAGTGAAGGTCGATTCCTGCGTCCGCGACGCCAAATCCGCCCTCCGATACGTCCGCCTCAACGCCCAGCGCCTAGGCATTGACCCGAACCGCATCGCCGCCGGTGGAGGCTCCGCCGGGGGCCACCTCGCCGCCGCCACCGCCACCGTGCCCGGCTTCGAAGAACCCAGCGAGATTGAAAAAGCCAGCTCCCGCCCCGACGCTCTCGTCCTGTTCAACCCCGCCCTCGTCTTCCCCGCCAGTCTCTCGGCAGAACGTTTAGGCGTCCCCGCCAACGACCTCTCCCCTTTCCACCACCTCCAGCGCGGAGCCCCGCCCACCATCATCTTCCACGGCGAAGCCGATACCACCGTCCCCTTCCGCCCCATCGAACTCTACCGCGACAAAGCCGTCTCCCTCGGCACCAAATGCGAACTCGTCTCCTACCCCGGCCAAACCCACGGCTTCTTCAATCACGGCCGCGCCAACAACGAATACTACGAAAAAACCACGGCCCGCATGATCGAGTTCCTCACCAGCCTCGGCTACTTAGCCGCCCGGTAATCCAAAACCTGCCCGTCTTTCTCCAAGCGCGCTTTCAACTCCGCGTAGGACACCTCCTGAACCGCCAAGTTCTTCTCGATCGCCATCACCGCCGCAGTCGCCGCCGACTGGCCCAAAATCATAAACACCGGCTCCATGCGAATCGACCCATACGCGATATGCGAACTCGATAGACAAACCGGCACCAGCAAATTCGCCACCTGCCCTCGCTTCGGCACAATCGATCCGTACGAAATCTGGTACGGTCCGTTCGTGCTCACGCCAATATCGCCTTCGTTCTGCACATAGCCTTCCGGTGTGATGTACCGCTGAATATTGTGCGAATCCATGCCGTACGAACCCATCCCGACCGACTCGGGAGTCGCCCTCTTTTTCAGCAGTTCGTTCTCCGTCATCACGGATTGCCCCGTCATCCGCCGCGCCTCCCGGATGTACATCTGGTGCGGCCAATTGCCACTCCCCTTAAACTCATCTTTTGCCAGCCCCCACTTCGCCATCTCCGTTCTCACGTCCTCCGGCACCCGCGGGTCATTCGCAATGAAGTACAACCAGCCCTGCTGATACTGCGCATGTTCTTGTTCAATGGCCTTCCGCCGCGCATAGCTCGCTTCCGGATAGTCCCAATTCCGCCCGATGTTATCGGTGCTGAACGGCCCATGGTTGTTCGTATCCGTCTTCCCGTTCGGAATTGCATCGAACTTCTGAAACGTCTCCCGCCACCCAGCCTCAAAAATCCGCACAAGCAACTCGTACTCCTTCGGGTCATATCCGGCTGGCTTCGCAAACGGCACCCGATTCTCCGGAACCTTCGTCAGACACATCCGGAAGCAGTAGGCCTGAATCTTGCTATCCGCCTCCCCGTAGTTTCCCGGCGGCGCGGTGCTGATGCGCGGCAGCACCCCGCTCTTTGGGTCGCCCGGTACGACATACGGCGAAACAGGCGCTTTTACAGCTCCAAAATGGTGCCGATGGTGCAAAACACCCGTTTGTACCCCCGCCCATTTTTCGCCATAGGTGCTCCCCGCCTCGCGCCCCACGTGATAGCTAACCCCCGCCGCGGCCATCAAGTCGCCTTCGTAGGTAGCATCCAGGAACATCTTCCCCGCGTAGCTCTTCCCGTCGACCATCGTGATCGAAACAATCCGATCGCCCTGCTTCTTCACACCTTTGCCCCGGTCGAGCCAAGCATTCCTTACCACCGGAATCTTCAACTCTTTCACCCACTGTTCGTAGACCTGTTCGGCCACATGCGGCTCGAAGATCCACATGGTCCGCGCCTCCTGGTCCAGCGCCACGGTGCCTTGGCCCTTGTTGCCGAAGTCTGCTTGCTTCTGCCATTTCCACGCTTCCGGCTTGGCGTAGTGCTGCCAAACGCGATGATAAAACTCCCGCGACAGCCCCCCGATCACGGCCTTATTCCCCGAATCGGTCCACCCCAATCCACCCGCCGTCAGCCCGCCCAAGTGCCGTTCCGGGCAAACCATCACGACAGTCTTGCCCATCTTCTTCGTCTGCACGGCGGCCGTCACGGCCCCTGAAGTACAGCCATAGACGACGACATCAAACGACTGCGGAGCGGCAAAGGTATTCACCGCCAAAATCGAAAGGACAAGAAGAGTTTTCATAGATCCTCCTATACTCTATAAGGTAATGACGCGCCGCCTCCTCCTCGCCGCTGTCGGCCTCGCGAACGTTCTCCCTGCCGACGACAGCTATCTTACCTGGGACGCGAAACTAGCCAAGAAGCTCGTCCTCGCGGGAAGGGTCGCTGGCCAGGTCGGAAAAACCTTCGACCTCCGGATAACGTCCACCGACCGCAGCTATAACTTCAAAGTGCGGGCCACGTGGCTGACGCCCCAAATCATCAAAGCGCGGGCCCGCCTGGAACAGCTTTCCAAAAGCCTTACCGCCGCCGAGACGCAAAAGCTCGTCGCCGACGCACAGGCTGCTGGTGAGATCATCGTCCAAATCGAGATCGATCCTCGCGAAGGTTCCGGCATCATCCCCAGCGGCTGGGTGGCTCTGTTGGGCAATTCCCCTCGCTTCGTCCGCGGGACGAGCGCGCCCCAATTGCGAGACCTCCCGGCCCTCGCCCCGCTGGCTCCGCGAGACTATGCTTATGAAATTTTCTGGCTCGTCTTCCCCACCAAAGCCGAAGACGGCCAGCCGATCTTCTCCGCCTCTGACCGCGAAACGGAAATGAGCGTCCAAATCCAAGGCAAAGTCGGAAAGCTTAAGTTCCCGATCCCCGACTATCTCCGACCGTAAGCTCATGAAGCTCACGATTGCACTGGATCGGGAAGTGGATGGCCGCTGGATCGCGAATATCCCGGAACTGAACATCATCCTGTACGGAAACTCACGACAGGACGCTATTCAAAATGCGCAAGCAGCAGCACTTGAAATAGTGCAGGATCGGATCGCTCACTCTGAGCTCCCTCCACATTCGGTGAACGCGACGTTCGACATCGCCGCTTGAGTTCTTGGCCCTCTACGAAGGCGCGGAGTGTTTTCGCCGCCCTCCTGCGAATAGGTTGGCGGCACGACCGCACCGTTGGTTCCCACAAAATCATGAAGAAGAAAAAATGGGCCGACTACCCCCTTTTCCTTCCACGACTCTGACGAAGTCGGGCCCACCATACTTTCCAAAATCGCGAAGAAGACTGGCCTCGAACCTAGCGACCTCTGAAACCGGATGACACCGGATTCGGCAGAATGTGCGAGCGTATCACAGGAATATCCGTTGCCGACGCACGTTTAAAACCCGTTACATTTGGCACCCGAACGGTGTAGTCTCGCTGAGGGCCGGGGCCGTCATCGACCCCTACTAGAGGCACGCCCTGCGCATCACGGCGGCCAGTACCACCGCTAATCGAGTGAAAAGGGCGAACTGTCTTTGAGAAGCAACTGGGCTTCTTTCGGTTATGAGGGAGGCAAATGAGACAAGCCGTAGTTTTTAAGGGCGAAGATGGGCAGTGGGTGGCGGAATGCTTGAGCCTGCCGGGCTGCGTAAGCCAAGGAAAAACCCGCGAGGAAGCGGTGAGCAATATTCGAGCCGCAATTGAGCTTTATGTCACGGTCTTAGTGGAAGATCACTTGCCCGTTTCGGAAGAGCGATTCGATACTCTTCTGGTCGCTGTGTAAGTAAGCTCCCGAGCGTTTCTGGCCGTGATTGCGCAAAAGCGTTGGCAAAAGTTGGCTTTCGATTGCGCCGACAAGAAGGCCGCCACATGGTCCTTCGCCGCGACGAACCTATGGCCCAAGTCGTTGTGCCCGATCACAAGGAGTTGGATCGCGCACCTTGCGGGCGATCCTTTGTGGTGCCGGTCTTGCAGTGGAGGACTTCATCGCATTCCTGTGAGTGACGGTAACGCCTGGAGGAATTACTCCGGCGCTTCAGTCTCGAGTAGAGCGCGCGCCGGACTTACTTTTCACGGTTCCTGGTCTGACTTGACTGGTTTGATCGACGGAATCCCTTGCCCACAGCCGTACATCGACGGTTTGAGCATCACAACCATGGGCGACTTCCCGAAAGGGTCTTAGGGCTCGCCAACTTCCTGATAGTGGGAAATCCGCCACCAACTCGCAATGATCAGGGCGGTGAGTATTTCTTAGCGTCTCTTCGCGAGCGACGATTCATTCGTCGCGATTCGATAGGTCTTCTCGACGCTGTGGAGTTGCCATAATTAAAACATGACTGACCTGCGGCCACGACTTTTCAATAACGCATTTTGGGAACCGCCGACGCGGAACGGGCTTTCCGAATCAGATCCGGAAGCAACAGAGGACGTGAGGCTATTTCGGTACCACCTGCGTCAAGAAGTCGATGAATTCTTGCGACGATCAGAATCAGTTCTTATGGCAGAAGGGCAGAACCCGGCCTTGTATTTTAACTTCATCAAGGCCACCTCATTCAACAGTACCGCGAAGTTGCATGAAAATCATTACTTCATCGGAATTCACGACGGAGCGATTCGCCGAATGCGGCCCCTGGCACGAACATTGGCTGAAAAGCCTGAGTTTTACAAGGCATTGGGGTGTACACTCACATCCCCTCCATCTAGTGAACTCATTGTCGAATCAACGAACACGATCGCGTTCAGCATGGTGTTTGGCGACAATTAGAAACGGTCGAAACGACAACTACCAAAGTCGACTTGCCACCGGCGGCGGGTGCTCCCGTGGCTTCATGCCCACTGTCGGCGGGCTCGTAGCCGACCTGGGATGGCACAATGCGCTAAATCCTGG
>JANXMS010000186.1 GCA_025354525.1 Acidobacteriota bacterium | reverse complement strand
TGTCCTCACCCGCTGGGTGCAAGCAAATCATCCCCCTTCTTTGGTGCCCGCCTCGACCTAAACGCCTCCCAGACGCCGTTCGACGTACAAACCCAACCAAAAGCAAAATCCGCCGAATCGCTTATCGAACGAACAGGGGCGGGAAGGCAGGCTGAGATCCACGTGGCGCGGGACCGGAAGCTGGAGCAGGTGCCCGAGCGACGGGAGTTATCGGAGCGTCCGGAGTTACCCTTACGGAGTAAGCCGCTTTTTTCCTCGAAGAAGACGGCGGCTTAGTGGATAATAAATCTTGTCAGGTGAAACTGAAGCGAGCTCTGCGGGGACGCAACTTAGCTGAGGGATAGCCGGAGGGGCTCATCGGAACGATGGCAGAAAAAAGGGTGGTGCCGAAAACACATCACCCGCAGTTCGCAGCATTGGATCGATAAACCCTTATGCCTTGAGAATTCCCGCCCGTAGGGCGGGATCTTCCCACTTCCACCAGTTTTTCACCCTGATCTTTACGCTGACCCGAACAGCTCAAGACCGGTACGATTCTTGCGCGCTGTGCTGTCGACACGGGGTCGAAATTCAACGCGCAAATAACCGGCATGCGATCTTCCAGAGTTAACACTGCTTCAGATAACCTCGTTCAGCCGGTCGATTACTTCGCTTCGGGTCAGAATCATTACCGGCCGACGCTTGTCTGGAAGGCGAAACGTGTACTAGCGGATCTCTCCGCGCCTCAAGCCACGCTCTCCCAGCGTTCACTATCCAGGGAGCGGGGATCCTCGTCCGCATAGAACTCATCTGGACCGGGGGGAATGGCCGCATAAACGGACGAATCGACATCCCGCCGCGTCCAGGTGAGCAGGCGGATCAGTCGAGCCCGTTCGGACGGCGAAAGCGCGTCGACGATCGGAACAATTTCCTCCACGGTCGTTGGACTAAGCATCGCTTGCACTTTGCCACCGGCGGCGGAGTCGAATCACGCTGAACCGCGCGTTGCTCAACGCTGCATCGCTGGAAGTGACCCGTGTGGCATGATCACTGACAGGTCTCGCATCGCTCCATGACATCCACCAAGCTACTTTCCGCTCTCTTGATCCTGCTTCCTTTACGGGCGCAGCAAACAGCCGCATTTCCTTCGGAGACGCCGGCGAAGCTGACGATTCCTGCGGACGCGTTTCAGTATACGCGCCAGCATGTGATGATTCCGATGCGGGATGGGGTGAAGCTGTTCACCGTGATCCTGGTGCCGAAGGGGGCGAAGCAGGCTCCGATTCTTTTGACACGGACGCCTTACGATGCCAAGGCGCTTTCGAACCATACGCAGAGTGCGCGGCTGGGTCCGATTCTCCAGGGGTATGACAACGCGGCGGACGTGATCGTGAACGGCGGGTACATCCGCGTGCTGCAGGACGTGCGCGGTAAGTATGGCTCGGAGGGCGACTATGTGATGAACCGGCCTCTGCGCGGGAAACGGAATCCGACGACGGTGGACCACGCGACGGACACCTACGACACGATCGATTGGCTGGTGAAAAACATTGCGGAGACGAATGGGCGGGTGGGGATTTTGGGGATTAGCTATGACGGGTTTTTGCCGCTGATGGCGCTCGTGGATCCCCATCCGGCGCTGAAGGTTTCGGTGCCGATGAACCCGATGGTGGACGGATGGAAGGGCGATGATTGGTTCCACAACGGGGCGTTTCGGCAGATCAATATGCCCTACATCTGGAACCAGCAGGGGACCCGGGATAACGACTCGATTCTGGGTTGGTGGTCGACGCACTTTGACGAGTACGACATGTTTTTGCAAGCGGGTTCGGCGGGGGAACTGGGCCGGCGGCGGGGCCTGGAACAGACGGGGTTTTGGCGGAAGATTGTCGAACATCCGGGGTATGACGCGTTTTGGCAGGATCAGGCGGTGGATCAGATTCTGGCGGCCAAGCCGTTGCAGGTGCCGGTGTTGCTGGTTCATAGTTTGTGGGATCAAGAGGACATTTATGGTGCGCCGGCGGTTTATAAGGCAATTAAGCCGAAGGACGTGAACAACGATAAGGTTTTTATGGTGAGGGGGCCTTGGTTTCACGGGCAGATGATTGGCGAGGGGAGCACGCTGGGAGCGTTGAAATTCAATAGCGACACGGCGTTGTACTTCCGTGAGGAAATTCTGGCTCCGTTTCTAGATCAGTATTTGCGGGAGGGTGCTCCGAAGGCTGACTTGGCGACCGTGACGGCGTTCGAGACGGGGACGAATAAGTGGCGTCGGTTGCCGAGTTGGCCGCCGTCGGGGACGGCGGAGAAACGGCTCTACTTGCAGGCGGAGGGGAAGGTTGGGTTTACCGAACCGACCGGGGAGCGGTTTACGGAGTATGTCTCCGATCCGGCGAAGCCGGTGCCGTTTCGGGCGCGGCCGATTCGGCCGATGGGCTATGACGTGGCGAATGGGTTGACGTGGCCGCTGTGGTTGGTGGACGATCAGCGGGAGGCCTCGGGGCGGCCGGATGTGGCGACGTTTGTTTCGACTCCGCTCGATGCACCGCTGCAGATTGCGGGGGAGCCGATGGTGAATCTGGTGGCTTCAACGACGGGGACGGATGCGGATTGGGTGGTGAAATTGATCGACGTCTATCCGGACGAAGTGGCGGATCAGCCGGCGATGGGAGGCTATCAGCTGATGGTGGCGGCGGACATTTTTCGCGGGCGGTATCGGGAGAGTTTAGAGTTTGCCAAGGCAATTGAGGCTAACAAGGCGCTGCCCTATCGGTTCGCCCTGCCCAACGCGAACCATGTGTTTCGGAAGGGGCATCGGGTGATGGTGCAGGTGCAGTCGGCTTGGTTTCCGCTGTATGACCGGAACCCGCAGACGTTCGTGGCGAATATTTTTCTGGCTAAGCCGGGCGACTACAAGAAGGCGACGCAGCGGATTCATCATGCCGTTGGCGAGGCATCGTTTATTGGGCTGCCGGTGTTGCGGTAATCATCATCGCGGAGGGACGCTGCGGGAATCGGCCTTGTACTTTTCGAGCAGGGTCTTCATCTGCTTCACTTTGTCGGGGTAGGCGGTGTAGAGGTTTTTGAGTTCGCCGAGATCCTCTTGGAGATGGAAGAGTTCGCCGGGGTCGTTGTGTTTTTTGATTCCCTTGCGGTCGCGCCACCAAGCGGGTTCGGCGGGGCCGTGGGTGCCGTTGGAATCGATGAAGACCCAGTCGCCTTGGCGGAGGGCGTATTCGTTGTTGATGCTGTGGTGAACGGTGGCTTCGCGGATGGGGCGGTTGTGCTTGCGGCCGAACCAGGCGGCGGAGATGTCGTAAGCGTCTTCGGCGGAGTCGTGAGGCAGTTTGTAGCCGGTGATGGTGGCGACGGCGGCGATGACGTCGGTGTGGCAGACGATTTCCGATTCGGTGCGGCCAGCGGGGACGCGACCGGGGCCCCAGACGATATAGGGAACGCGGTGGCCGCCTTCCCAGAGCATACGCTTCGCGCCACGGAGAGGCCCTTGGCTGGCGTGGTTGAACTCCTGGAGGACGGGATAGGTTAGGTTCTCGGGGCCGTTGTCGGAAGTGAAGAGAACGATTGTGTTGTTGGCTTGGCCAGACTTACGGACGGCGTCCATGAGTTGGCCGACGGACCAATCGGTTTGGAATACGAAGTCGCCATACTTGCCGGCTTTGCTTTTGCCGAGGAACTCATCGTCGGGGGCGATGGGGGTATGGGGGGAGGACATGGGGAAGTAGAGGAAGTAGGGTTGGTTGGATTTGCCCTTTTCGGTGACGTAGGAGACGGCGCGGCGGGTGAGTTCTGGGAGGACTCCTTCAAGACGCCAGCCGGGCTTCATGAGACCGGGCCAGCCGAACATGGCGTCGGGTTTGGGCTCAGTGGCGGGGGCGGTGAGGCGGTCGTTTTCGATGAAGGTGTAGGGCGGAAAGTTGGGGAGATCGACGCCGAAGTATGTATCGAAGCCACGGGTGATGGGGCCTTCGGCGATGGGTTGATCGAGGCGGACCTTCTTGGCGAATTCGTTGCGGATTTCGCGTTGGGGGTCGCCGATTTTGACGGTGGTGTTGACCTTGGAGCCGTCGGTGGTGGCCCAGTCCCAGCCGAGGTGCCATTTGCCGATGGCGGCTGTCGAGTAGCCGAAGGTCTTCAACATGCTGGGGAGGGTGAGACGACCTTTTTCGATGAGGGGGCGGTCCCAGGGCCAGAGGACTTGGGCTTTCAGTTCGGTGCGCCAGGGGTAGCGGCCGGTGAGGAGGCCGTAGCGGGTGGGGGAGCAGACGCCGCAGGGGGTGTGGGCGTCGAGGAAGCGGGTGCCTTCTTTGGCGAGGCGGTCGATGTTGGGGGTGGGGATTTTGGAGTAGGGGTTGTAGCAGGCGACGTCGCCGTAGCCGAGGTCGTCGGCGAGGATGACGATGATGTTCGGGCGGTTGGCCGGGCGCTGGGCGAGGGAGGCGAAGAGGAGGGAGCGGCGGGTGAGAGGCATACCGATACTGATTGTATGCTAGGCGGGGGCGCGGTTGGCGACAGCGGGGCCGGTGTAGGGGAAGGTATCCCAGGGGCCGGGGCAGGCGGGATCGGCGGTGGCTTGGCGCCAACGTTTGACTTCGGCGCGGAGTTGTCGGAAGGCTATGGAGACAGCCAGGGAGAAGTCGGGTTCGGGCTTTTGGCGAGGAGGTAGCGGCTGGAGCGGGATTTATCGACCTCGCCGTATTCGCCGGCAGGCCCAGCGGTAGTGGGTGAGATAGCGGATGGCGAGGGAATGCGGGGGCATTGGCCAGCCGTTATCGTGGGGGATGACGATGAGGGTGGTTGGGATTTCGTCGGCGTACGCGTTGATTTCGAGGCGGAGGGCCGGGCCGGCGGGATTGTCGGCGGGTTTGCCGGGGTCGGGCGGAGCAGCTAGGATCGGGAGCAAAACGTGAAGGAACATCGCGCCCGTGGCGGCGATGCGGCAGAAGGTGGGGGTTGGGGGGCTC
Organism: Acidobacteriota bacterium; assembly: GCA_025354525.1. Taxonomy (GTDB): domain Bacteria; phylum Acidobacteriota; class Terriglobia; order Bryobacterales; family Bryobacteraceae. Next base: position 763 of record JANXMS010000186.1, on the reverse strand, counting down.
CGCCGCGGTAGGCGGAGGCGTGAGGGTAGGCGCAGTGATCGGCGGGGAGGAGAAGTATGTTGGGCGATGCCGGATTGCGTTAGGCTAACAGCATGCGACAACTGAGACACGGCTTGGGAGTGACGTTGTGCGTCTGCTCTTTGGCGTGGGCGGTGCCGGCGGCGGTGGGTGAGGGTGCGGCGAATGCGCCGGAAGATGTGACGTTGTTGCAGGCGATGTTGCGGGTGGCGAAGGGGCCGAGTGGACGACCGTACGTGGCTTTTCGGATGGATGGGGAGTTAGGGCCGGGGACGAAGCTGGCGTTGGCGGCATTTCAGCGGGACAACAAAATCGTGGAGAGTCCGGTGAAGCCGGAGGGGCCGACGTGGATGGCTCTGCGGGCGGCGTTGCCGGCGGCTTATGTGGGGATGCGAGTTTTGCCGGGGTCGCGGATTGTCTACTTCGAAGCGACGGCGGCGGAGGCGGCGAAATCGATTTACGAGATTGAGAGCTACGGCGAGTTTGAAGCGGGATTTCAGAGGCAGATCGTGGAGATGGTGCGGCGGATGTATGAAGAGCATCGGATTGTGCTTTGGATTACGCTGACCGGGTGGCGGCGGGCGTTTGGGACGCAGGCGACGATTTCGCGGCGGGCTTCGTGGGCGGGGCCGGGCGAGAGCACCCATCATTACGGGCGGGCTTGTGATTTGGGGTTTCGGGATTTTCGATGGATGGATGCGAACGGGGTGGTGCGGACGGATACGGATTGGTTAGAGAAGATGAG
>JANXMS010000623.1 GCA_025354525.1 Acidobacteriota bacterium | reverse complement strand
TTGTTCGGCTAGGCGGCGCGGGAGGTGCTATAGAGCACTTCGACGGCTCGGTGGACGTATTGTTCGTCGGAGAGGGACTCGACGGCGTGGGCAGGGAATTCGACTAGGGTGCGGAGTCGGAGGGCGAGTGCGGCGAAGACTTCGACGCGGGCTTCGGGCGCGAGTTCCTCGCGGCGGAGGACGGCGTCGAGGGCGAGGGCGGCGAGTTCGGGGACGGTGCGTTGGCGGAGGCGGGCGGCGAGGGCGGGGTGTTCGCGGAGGGAGTTGAATTTGGCGCGGGTGAGTTGGCTCCAGTCGGCACGGAGGGATTCCTGCGTGCGGACGACGACGGTGCCGGCGGCGAGATCGCCGAGGCGTTGGCAATGGCAGGTTAACCAGCAGGAGAGGGCGCCGGCGAGGTAGAAGACGGGGATGGAATCGACGGGGCGGAGGAGATTGCGGACGACGATTTGGGTGGCGGTGGCGGGGCGGGCGTGGCGGTCCATGACGCGAAGGCCGAGGAGGCGCTTGCCGAGGGTTTGGCCGTTCCAGTAGATTTCGAGGACCATGCCGTAGGCGGTAGAGAGGACGAAATAGACGAGGGTGAGGATGCCGCCGATGGCGTCGGGAGCGGCGGTTTGAAAGGCCTTGAGGGCAGAGAAGACGATCGACCCGAGGGCGATGATGGCGAGGAGGTCGACGACCAAGGCGACGAGGCGGGAGCCGGCACCGGCGAGAGGGATGGAGAAGGGGACGCCTTCGGGGGTATAAACTTCAAGGCCTTCATTCTTCATAAGAGCTTGCTGGTTTCACGGCGGCCCGCGAGTTGGAGGAAGGCGAGGAAGGCGGCGAGTTCGCCGATGCCAAATGTGATTTTAACCGCATACGGAATCACTGGTTCGTGATACTGCGAGAAGAAGGCTTCAACGATTCCAGCCCAGAGGAGCATGACGGCGACACCGCCCATGATGGCGAGGGCATCGGGGGAGATTTCGCGGAGACGTTGGGAGACTGGGGAGCGGCGGCCGCGGGGGAGGAGGGCCCCGGTGAGCAGAAACGCGGCTTGGCCGGCGAGGATGATGGCGGGGAGTTCGATGACGCCGTGGGGGAGAAGCCAGCCGAGGAGAAAGATGGTTTGGCCGTCCTTGATGTAGTCCATGGCGACGGCACCGAGGTAGACGCCGTTCGAGAAGAGGAGGACGGTGGGGCCGACGCCGTAGGTGATGCCGAGGGCGAAGGTGAAGATAGCGACGCGGGTGTTGTTTTGGATGAGATGGGCGGAGAAGCGGCCGGTTTGGGCGGAGACTTGCTGGCTTCGCTCGATGGTCTCGCGTTTGACGCGTTCACTGGGTTTTGCTTCGAGACCGGCGAAGGGAAAGAGGGTGGCGCGGTCTTCGAAGAGGAGGACGAGGAGGATAGCGCCGAGTGCGGCGCCGCCCCAGAAGAGGGCCATGGCGAGAGCGAGGGCGCCGGAGTGGCGGCGGACGGCGCGGGGGAAGTGTTGGAGGAGCCAGGCGAGGGGGGCGAAGCGGCGCTGTTCGGTGACGCCGTGGATGGCGGTGTAGGCGCGGCTGACGAGGCCTTCGAGGTAGTTGCGGAGACGGGCCTCGGAGTGGAGGGCGCGGACGCGGAGGAGGTCTGAGGATGCGCGTTGATAGAGGGCGTGGAGACGTTCGAGGTCGGGGACGCCAGTGGTGGCGTAGGGGTGTTTTTCGAGATGGGTGAGTTGCTGGTCGAGGGCTTGCCAGAGGGGTTCGCCGTCGCGGACGAAGCGGTCGAGATCGAGGATCATACGAGTTGCCTCTGGCGGATTTCTTCGTACATGGTGAGAGCTCGGAGGCCCATTTCGCGGGGTTCTTCGAAGGCGAGGCGGATGCCTTGGTGGCCGAGATCGAGTTGGAGTTGGCGGAGGCCGCGCCAGACGAGGTGGCCGCCTAACTTGCTATATATCGCTTCCTGGTCGGGGACTTCGGGGCCGCTGAAGAGGGGGGCGGAGCCAGGGGGGCGGGCGGCGACGACGGCGACGAGGTGGCGTTGGGCGAGGAGGCGGGCGGCGCGGGCGAAGGGTTCGGCGGAGGCGCGGTCGTCGAGGGCGGTGAAGACGATGACGAGGGCGCGGCGGGGGAGGCGGGCGCGGAGGTAGGTGGCGGCTTCGGCGAAATCGGTGACGGCGGGGGAGGGTTGCAAGGGGTATAGCATCTCCTGGCAGGCGGCGAAGTGGGCGGCCCCGTTGCTGGGGCGGACGAAGCCGTGGACGCGATCGCTGAAGGCGAGGAGACCGAGGCGGTCGCCTTGGCGGTCGGCGGCGAGGGCGAGGTGGAGGGCGGCGGTGAGGCTCCAATCGAGGACGGTTTGCCCTTCTTGGCGGCGGGATTGGAGGCGGCCGCAATCGATGAGGCAGAAGATTTCCTGGGTTCGTTCGAGTTGGTAGGTGCGGGTGACGGGGGTGCCTCGGCGGGCGGTGGCTTTCCAGTGTACGTCTTGAAAGCTATCGCCGGGCGAGTATTCGCGGAGCTTTTCGAACTCGCGACCGCGGCCGACTTGGCGGATGTGGCGGGAGCCGGAGAGAGCGCGAGCGAGGGCCTTCATTTCCAGCGAGCCGCGGACGCGGGGGTAGACCCGGATTTCGGCGTCGGGGGTGAAGCGTTGGCGGAGTTCCCAGAGGCCGAGGCGGGAGGGGGCTTGGACGGCGAGGGCGATGATTTTGTAGCGGCCTCGTTCGCGGGGGGTGAATTGCCAGGACGTGCCGGTTTCGGCTTCGAGATCAAGTTCGGGGGGGAGGGCGAGGGAGAGGCGGGCGTTGGGCGGGGCGTAGACGGAGAGGGTTAGAGGGGTGGAGACTCCGAGGTAGGTACGGATGGGTTCGAGGGGGCCGATGTGGACGGTGGAGAGGAGTCGGCGGCTGAGAGCGAAGTCGAGGGCGGCGAGGGCGAGGAGGAGGGCTATGGCGGGCAGGGTGAAGGCGGGTAGCCCGGCGATGAGGAGGGCTAGGAGGGCGGTGGCGGTGATGAGGCGGGGGGTGGGGACGATTTTCATTCGGACACCTGGGTGAATGGGTCGGTAGCGGAGGGCGTGGGTGCGAGACGGGGTAGGGTGGCGGGAGGTGCTTGGTGGTTGAGGGCGGGCGTGGGTAGGTCGGCGGTGAGGCGGGTGCTGGGGACGGTCGTCGTACGGACACGTACGTGACCGCTTCGGTGGGGGAAGACGTGGGTGCGAGAAGGGGAAGTGGCGTGAGGTTTTCGGTGGTTGAGGGTACGAGCGGGCCAACCGGCGATTAGACGGGGCGTGGGAACGGTTTTTATACGGACACCTGGGCGATTGCTTCGGTGGTGGCGGGTGTGGGTGCGAGAAGGGGAGGTGGCGGGAGGTTTTCGTTGGTTGAGGGTACGAGAGGGCCAACCGGCGATTAGGCGGGGCGTGGGAACGGTCTTTATACGGACACCTGGACGATTTCTCGGAGGGGGCAGGTGGTTGAGGGCGTTCGTAGGGTCGATCATACGGGGACCGGGACTTGGGCGAGGATCTGGGCGATGACTTCGGCCGCGGTGAGGCCTTCGATTTCGAATTCGGGGCGGAGGATGAGGCGGTGGGCGAGGACGGCGGCGGCGATGCGTTTGACGTCGTCGGGGGTGACGAAGTCACGTCGTTCGAGGGCGGCGTAGGCGCGGGCGGCACCGAGGAGGGCTTGGGTGCCGCGGGGGCCGGCACCGGTGAGGAGCGTTTCGGCGGTACGGGTGCGACGAACGATTTCGACGACGTAGCCGACCATTTCGTCGCGCATGCGGACTTGACGAAGCGCGGTTTTGAGGGCGACGAGTTGGCCACCGGCGAGGACGGGGCGGACGGCTCCCTGGGCGAGGCGGGATTCGGGGGAATCGCCGTTGAGCTGGCGCTGGGCGAGTTCGATCTCTTCGGCGCGGTCGAGATAGCCGATTTCGATTTTCAGTTGAAAGCGATCTTTTTGCGCTTCGGCGAGGGGGTAGGTGCCTTCGTGTTCGATGGGGTTTTGGGTGGCGAAGACGGTGAACTCGGGGGGGAGTTGATAGGTGGACCGGTCGATGGAAACTTGGTGCTCCTGCATGGCTTGGAGGAGGGCGGATTGGGTTTTGGCGGGGGCGCGATTGATTTCGTCGGCGACGAGGAAGGAGGTGAAGATGGGCCCGGGGGCGAGGGTGAACTCGTTGCGTTGGAGGTTGAATACATTCGTGCCGGTGATGTCGGCGGGCATGAGGTCGGGGGTGAACTGTACGCGTTGGAAGGATCCGCCCATGACGGCGGCGAGGGTTTTGGCGAGGAGGGTTTTAGCGACGCCGGGGACGCCTTCGAAGAGGCCGTGCTGGCCGCAGAGGACGACTACCAGAGCTTGGTCGACGGCGTCGCGCTGGCCGATGACGACGCGGCCGATTTCGGCGCGGGCTTCGGCGAGGAGCTGGTGCATTTGTTCGAGGGTCATAGGGTTGGCTTTTGGCGGAGGAGTTGCTGCATTTTTCGGTAGGCGGCGACCGGGGGGCCGGAGAGTTCGGCTGTGCGGCGGGTTTGCCAGCGGGGGACGAGTCCGGCTGCCTTTTTCCATTCTTCGAGACAGGTGGCGAGGAGGTCCGAAGGGGGGACGTGCTTGCGGAGGAGTTGGGCGAGAGCGGTGGCTCCGCCGCCGGGTTCATCGCGGAGGATGGCGTCGGCGCGTTCAGGGAGGAGGGGGGTGGCGGCGCGCCAGAGGTAGAGGGCGGCGGCGGCGAGGAGGAGGAGGGCGGCGGGTCCCCAGCCGGCGCGTCGGATGAGGTTGACGATACCACCCTGGTCGGCGACGCCGAGGGTGCTTTCGGCGAAAATGACGCGATGGGACGGGCCTAGGAGGCGGAGGAGACGGTCTCCACTGGGGGCCTGACGGAGTTTGTCGTTGCGGAGTTCGAGGCCGGTGAGGACGAGAATGGAGCCGGGGCCGCGAGGGAGTTCGGCAAGACCGTCGCTGCGTTTCCAGGCGGGGTCCTGCGCGAGAAGTTTCCAGGCGGTGCGTTCTTCGAAGCGACCGGCGATGAGTTCGCCGGAGGCTTGGGGTTCGAAGTGGAGGCCGAGCCAGTCCTTTGCTTCGGCGTCGGTGTGGTTGCCTTTACGGAGGGTTTTGCGCTGTTCGGGGATTCCGATGAGGACGCGGGCTCCGCCGGCGGTGAGGCGGTCGACGGTGGGGGTGAGTTTGGCTAGAGTTTCAGGGCGTTGATTCAGGAAGAGGATGACGGCGGGTTCGGCGGGGAGCTTGGCTTCGGGGGTGAAGTGGCGACGGACGGTCCAAGTGGGGAGCTTTTGAAGACTGTCGTGGAGGAGCTTGGAGCCTTCGGCGTCGGCGCGGAGGCTGGACCAGGGGGGGTAGGCTTCGCCGCGTTCGTAGGCGGCATCGGCGAGGTCGAGGAGGGACCAGCCGAAGACGAGGAGGAGGGTGGCGAAGGCGAGTTTAGCCCACATGGGAACGGATCTCCTGCCAGCGTTGGCGGACCGTGGCGACGGCTGCGGGGTTGAGTTCGTGGAAGCCGTACCAGGCTTCTTCGAAGCGGCGGAGATTGGTTGAGAACAGGAGGAAGACGACGGGTTCGGCGGGGAGCTTGGCTCGGGGGTGAAGTGGCGGCGGACGGTCCAAGTGGGGCGCTTTTGAAGACTGTCGTGGAGGAGCTTTGAGCCTTCGGCGTCGGCGCGGAGGAGGGACCTGCCGAAGGCGAGTTTAGCCCACATGAGAACGGATCTCCTGCCAGCGTTGGCGGACCGTGGCGACGGCTGCGGGGTTGAGTTCGTGGAAGCCGTACCAGGCTTCTTCGAAGCGGCGGAGATTGGTTGAGAACAGGGGGAAGACGACGGGTTGAGGGCGGGAGCGGCGTTCGAGTTCGCGGCCGTATTCGCCGCCGCTTTTGGTCGAGGCGATCGTGATGAGGCCGCGTTCGCCGAGGCGGCGGAGGCCGGCGAGGTGGAGGGCTCGGAGGGCGAGTCGGTAGTCGCCACGGGCGGTGTAGTCATCGGCGAGGGCGAGCCAGGAGGCTTCGGGGAGGGCGTCGGGACGGAGGTCTTCGCGGGTGAGGTCGGGGGAGGGAAGGGTGGTGGCGGCGACGGTGGGGGGATAGCTGGGGCGACGGTGACGATAGAGATAGAAGCCGAGGCCGAGGACGAGAAAGACGGCTAGGCCGATGAGGAGGTTCTGGGCGGCTTGGGGGCTGAGGCCGGCACCGGGGAGTGCGGGGGGCTGGTCTTTCTTGGGTCGGACCCATTCGAGGAAATCTTCGATGAGGCGGGCTATGGCACGAATGCCCCGGAGGATCCAGTTTTCCTGGGATTCGGGGGAGTCGGGTTCGCGGGGTTGGCGGAAGGCGAAGCCGGGTTCGCGTTGGGTTTCCTGGATGCTTTGTTCGAGGTCGCGCGCTTCTTGAGCTGGGAGGGGAGTGATGAGGATTAGGGCGGTGGCGAGGACGCGGAGGGCGGCGAGGAGGTCGATGCCGGATTTGCGGGCTTCGTGGAGGAAGACGCGGCGGGCGGAGATGGCGTTGAAGAGAGGGTCGAGGACGAGGTAGGTGAGGAGGGAGACGACCCAGAAGCTGGGCAGGTTGAACAGACGGTTTTCGATGCGACCGAAGGAGGTTTCCCAGCCGAAGAAGGCGCGGAGGAGGGTGGGGAGAATGAGCCAGAGGGCGAAGAGATTGATCCAGAGGAGGAGGCCGCCGACGATGAGGAGCGAGAGTTCCCAGCTTTGGAGAATGACGTCGCGGGTGGCGTGGGCGAGGGCTTGGCGGGGTCCGGAGACGGAGAGGGTTCGATAGAAGGTGACGGCCGGGGCGAGGGGGAAGAAGAGAAGGGCGGCGAGAGGGAGGACGATGAGGGCGGTGGGTTGGAGCGCGAGTTGGGGGCCGAGGCGGAGGGGCGGGGGAGCGGCTCCGAGGGTGCGAATAAGCTCGCCCTGGAAGTAGGCTTCGCCGACTTGTTTGAGGAGGTAGGCGGCGGCGACGGCGAGGGTTAGGGGGGCGGCGTGTTCCGAGTAGAAGGCGTCGAAGGAGGCGGCGAGGAGGAGGCGGCCGAGGAGGTAAGCGAAGGGGAGGGTGCAGAGGGCCCAGATGGTCCAGGCGCGGGGGGAGGCTTGGCGGAGGAGGGCGGCGGCGGCGTCAGCGGATTCGGTCCAGGAGGTTTTCATCCGGAGGCTCGCAGGAAGATTTCGCCGAGACCGAGGAAGAAGACCCAAGCGAGGAGTAGGCCGGCGAAGGCACCGAGGGTCCAGCCGAGTTTAGGCCAGAGGGTGGAGGGGGCGTTGAGGAGGACGGATTGCTTGGCGAGGCAGGGGAGGCAGAGCATGCGACCGTCGTGTTCAGTGATGCATTCGCGGCAGAAGGATTGGCGGCATTGGGGACAGCGAGCGACTGCCTCGCGGGCGGCGTGTTGGAGGCAGCGGAGTTGGGCGATCATGCCGGGTCCTTCGAAGAGTAGCCGATCCAGGCGGCGAGGGCGGCCCCGAAGATGCGCCAGCCAAGGGCGACGGCGAGGAGGACGTTTTGCCAGCTTTGGAGTAGGAGCGTGAATTGGGCGAGGTCGAGAGAGAAGGTGGGGCGACGGAATTCGAGGGCGACGTAGACGATGTGGAGGAGGGTGTCGAGGACGGTGACGACGATGAGAATCGGGGGGAAGATTTGGTAGCGGCGGGCACGGTTCCAGAGGGCGATGGCGAGGAGGAGGGTGGTGGGAAAGAGGAGGCACTGGAGAGAGAAGAGGGCCGCTCGGGAGTTGGGGAGGCGGGAGAAAGTGGCGGTGGAGAAGACGGCGAGGAGGAGAGTGGCACTGAGGGCGAACCAGAGGGCACGGGGGTTGGAGGAGACGATGGGAGCGGTGCTGGGGGTGACGAGGGGGAGTCCGTGGGGGACGGCCGGGAGGTCGGCTTGCGCGGCTTGAATGCGGTCGATGATTTGGGGCAGAGCTTGGTCGGCGGCCCGTTTGGTGGAGAGACCGAGGAGGGTCCATTCGCCGGAGAGGGTTAGGAGGCGAGCGCGGCAACGTTGGCCTCCGATGATGTGAGGGAGGATCAGAAAGAAGCAGAGAATTGGGAATACGGCTAGGAAGAAGTGGCCGGTGAATACTGCGAGGAGGAAGAGGATGGCTTGGGCGGCTAGCCAGAGGATGCGGGAGGTGGTCCAAAGGGGTCGGTGGGTGAGGGTTAGAGAGCGGATTTCGGCGTAGGGGAAGCGCTGGTATTCGTGTTGGACGCGGGTGGAGGTGACGTGGAGGAGATGGTCGTCACCATCGAAGAGAGCTCCGCTGCGGAGGAGTCCGGGGGACCAAGGGGTTAAGGAGCGATAGGGGCTCATGGGGTGGCTCGGGTGCGGTAGACGGCGAAGGCGACGAAGGCGACGAAGGTTCCAATGCTGAGGACGGAGAAGAGGAGGGCGAGCCAGCGGTAGGCGGGGCCGCGGGGGACGGCGGTGCGGGTGCGGTGCCAGGTGGCAAGGGTGTAGACGGCGGCGACGGGGCCGGTGAACAGAGGGAGGAAGATGGTGAGGGCGGGGAGGGTGGCGACGGCGAGGCCGATGCCATCGTGGAGCGTGGCGCGGCGTTGAAAGGCGGGGTCGCGGTGGGCGGTTAGGCGGGCGAAGCAGACGTTGCAGGTGGCGTGTTCGCCGGTGCCAGAGGCGCAGAGGTGGCAGACGAAGCGGCCGCAACGGCTGCAGGCGAGGTCGGCTTGATTGGAGGGGTGGTGGAAGCAGGAGGCGGCGTTGGCGTCGGAGACGGGCGTAGGGGGGAGGCCGGCGGGGTTGGTCCAGGCGGCGGGGAAGACCCAAGCTTGGACGAGGCGGGCGCATTTCGAGCAGGGGAGGGGGTCGCGGTTCCAGTCTTCGACGGGGATGAATTGGCCGCAGGTGTAGCAGCGGGGGGCGGCGGTCATTTTTTCACCACGCGGGTGTCGGCGATCATGTCGTGGAGTGTTCGCTTTTCGGGATCCCAGAGGGGCAGGAGGTAGCCGAGGCCGAGGGTGAGGCCGGAGATGTATTGGGCGAAGTAGCGACCGATGGCGCGGCCTTTCGAGAGGCGCTTGCCTTCGCTATCGAGGATTTGGAGTTCGAGGATGAGCTTGCCGGGGGTGGCTCCTTTGCGGTGGACGAACCAGATTTCGTAGACGCCCTGGACGGCGAGTTGGGTGAGGGTGGTGGCGGCGTAGATGAAGAGGACACGACTGGTTTCAAAGTCGGTCGGCTTGCCGAAGCCGAAGGAGAGGAGCATGGGAACTTGGACGATCAGGTTGACGACGGAGAGGATGACGCCGTCGATCATGCGGGCGGCGAAGCGGGTGCCCCAGTTGGCATAGGAGGCGTGTCCAGGGAGGAAGGCGGCGGATTCGCGGAGTTCGGCGAGATGGCGGGGTTTGCAATACGCGCAGACCTCGACGCCGCCCCAGGGTGCGAGCAGGTGTTCAGGGTAGAGGTTGGCGCAGCGGGCGCAGGGCCGGGTAGGAAAGTTGGGAGCGACGGGGGCCAACAGTTCGGAGATTGGCGACCAGCCAGTCGCACCTTCACGCCAGACGAGGGCGAGGGGGCCCAGCGTGCCGGCGAGGGCGAGATCCGTGACTTGTTGCTTTTCGAACGGTCCTTGCTGAACGCCGTTTTGCCACGTGTACCAGGTCAAGCACTCAGTATAGCCAGAGTTATACTAAAGGCAGTCCGGTGCAAAATCCGTACACCTTACACAAACATGTATTTTTTCCCGATCTTATTCGCGGTGCTCGATTCCGAGTCTGATCGCGCCTTGGCGGACCGGCTGAAGGCCCGGGAGCCGGAGGCGCTGCGGGAACTCTACGACAAGTATGGGCGAATGGCCTATGCGTTAATTTTCCGGGTGGTCCGCAACGCGGGCGTGGCGGAGGATTTGACGCAGGAGACGTTTCTGCGGGTGTGGAATCGGATGGCTGGATTTGACAATCAGCGGGGGGCGATTGGGCCTTGGGTGCTGACGGTGGCGCGGAACCGGGCGATTGATTACTTGCGGTCTGTGGATGGCCGGATGACGCAGAACGCGATTGAGTTAACGGGAACGGAGTCGCCGGCTTTTTTTGTGGATATGGAGTCGACGATACTGAACGCCGAGCGAGCGAAGCAGTTGAAAGAGGCATTTCGGAAATTGAACGAGAACCAGCGGACGGTGATTGAGTTGGCCTATTTTGAGGGCTTGTCGCAGACGGAGATGGCGGAGAAGATGAGGCAGCCATTGGGTACGGTGAAGACGTGGGTTAGGACGGCGTTGCGGACTCTTCGGGAAGAATTAGAGGAGCCGGCACTCGTATGAGCGAAACGAATCGGGATACGTTGTATGAGTTGTATGCTCTGGGGCTGCTTGAGGAGCCGGAGCGTTCCGAGATTGATGCGGAGCTGCGGGGTGGGTCGGCGGAGGCACAGCGGCTGTTGCGGTCGGCGATGGCGACGAACGCCATGATTTCGACGATGGTGCCGGATGTGGAGCCGCCTGTACGATTGCGGCGGCGGATTTTGGCGGCGGCGGGGGTGGAGGAGAAGACCGGGTGGACCTGGTTCGGAGCGTGGGGCTTGGCGACGGCTGGGTTGCTGGCTGGGTTCGTTTTTTACAGCACGGAGAGCGGACGACTGCGGAGCGATGCTTATGAGACGAAGAAGGAGCTGGCGCTGACGCAGACTCAATTGCGGAAATCGGAGTCGACGCTGGCGTTTTTGCGGGCACCGGGGACGACTGTACTAAACACGAGTGGGACGGAGGAGCGGAAGGCGGTGGCGCGGGTGTTTGTGAACCCGGAGCGCGGGGTGCTGTTGTTTGCGAACAATTTGCCGCGCCTCGAAAGCGGGAAAGTGTTTGCGATGTGGCTCGTGCCGAAGACGGGGGCACCTCGTCCGGCGGGGACTTTCCGGGCTGACGAGGCGGGCGGAGCGGTTCATTTGGACGTGCAGGGATTCGACTTGGCGGGGATCGCGGCGGTAGCGCTGTCGGTGGAGCCCGAGGGAGGGTCGCCGGCACCGACGACGACGCCGTTTTTGGTGACGGGAGTTTAACGGATCGCCAGGCTGACGGTACGCGGGCCTCGGATGCCGCCGAGGTCGAGGACCACGGGGACAATGCCGGGGTCGAGATCGAGGGGGACGCGGACGTTGAGTTGCGTCAAGCCGCTGACGACTCCCGGGGTGCTGCCGGCGAAGAGCAGTTCGGCCTCTCGGTCGGCGATGAATACCTTCACGGGCAGGGCGGGGCGGGGCGGGTTGTTGCCGGTGACCTCGCCGTCGACTTGGGCGGGCGAGGTGCGACCGGTGCCGTTGGCATAAAGGACGACGATGGCCCCGCGGGCGGCGGGGTTGGCGGGGGAATTGATGCTGCCGTCCTGATTCAGGAACGCGCCGCCGCCGCGGCCGGAGGAGTTGTAGGTGAAGAAGGCCGGAGAGGCGGCTTGGACGGGGAAGTTCAACGAGTTGGTGGGGCGGTCGACGACTTCAACGCGGATGGTGGCGGAGGGTTCGGCGACGCCGTAGGGAACGATGCAGTTGATCTGATTCGCTGAGACATATGTGAGCGGTGCGGGAATGCCATTGAAGAGCACGCGGGTATCGTTGCGTTGGGTGGAGACACGGCCTTGGGGCGTTAGTGCGAGGCCGGCGGGCTCGGCGGGTCCGATGGCGAGGCCGTAGAGGGTTAGAAATTGGCCAGGGGCGATGGAGGAGACGAGTTGGCTGGCGGCGTTGACGGTACCGGCAACGGTGATCACATTGGGGATTGCGAAGTTGGCGGAAAGGAACAGATCGCGGTCGACGGTGACTTGCGGGGCGGCGTCGTCGCCCCAACCGGTGAAGACGAAGGAGGTGCTAGGCGAGGCGGTGAGGGTGAGGACAGTGCCGGCGGGCACGAAGCCGTCGGCGGGGATGGCGGGGTCAACTGTAATGGTTCCGCGGCTCGTGGGGATGAGTACGGAGACGCGATGTTGGGCGGAGAAGTCGGCGGTGAGGGTGTTGGGGCTGGCGGTGGCGGTGTAGCTTTGAGAGGCGGCGGCGCCAAGGGACCAAGAGGCGAACTCGTAGCGGGAGTTGGTTGAAGGCGCGGTTTGGGAGGGGGTGGCGACACTGAGGGTGTGGGTGGAGCCAGGGGCCCAGTTGAAGCGGCGCGGGGTGGTTTGGCTGGTGCCGTCGATGACGACGCGGAGGCCGGGCGGGTTGGAGGTGACGGTAGTTAGGACGGTATTCGAGAAGCTGGCGGTATAGCGGAGGTCGGTTCCTTCGAGGGGGATGCGGATTGGGTTGGCGCTGCCGTGCAGGGAGAAGTAGCCAAAACCGGACCAGTTGGTGAACTCGAATCCGGGGGCCGGGACGGCGTTGAGTTGGACGAGCGAGCCAGCGGGGACGCGGTCGTTTTCGGCGGGAGGGGTGAGGGCGATGGTGCCGCCGACGGCGGGGTTGCTCGATAGGGGGAGAGCGATCATTCGCTGGTAGTGCACCGTGTAAACGGTGGTGTTGGCGGCGGCGGTGATGGTTTGAATGCGAGGGCCGAAGTTGCTCCAACGGCCGTAGACGAACTGGGTCGCGTCGCGGGTTTGATCGTCGGCGCGGAGGGTGTGCGTGGAGCCGGGGGACCAGTCAAATGACGCGGGGGTGGTGACGGAGCGGGCGTCGACGAAGAGGGTGAGGCCGGGAGGGTTGGAGGTGATGGTGGTGCGGCGGGGGGCGGTGCCGTAGAGACGGGTGATGGTGTCAATATCGGAAGGGGAGAGGGCGGTGCGCTGGCCGATGGTGACGCCGCGGGGGATGGTCTGCATGGCGTAGAGGAGGGGGTACGCGAAACCGTCCTCGGAGTAGTGCATGATCGAATCGAAGGGATAAGGGCCGACGTCGTCTCCGTCGGTGAGGGAGGGTTCGTACTGGCTTTGGTCGCCGCGGGCGATTGAAGCGTAGTCGACGTCGACGAACATGTCGCGGTCCTGACGGGACTGGGTGTGCCAGAGGCCTAGAGCGTGGCCGATTTCGTGGATGACGGAGCCGACGAGGCAGGTATCGGGCAGGTTGATAAATTGCCGTCCGCCGATGCGGCCGACGTTTGAGCTGCAAGCGAAGCCGTTTCTGCGGCGGAACTGAATGTAGTCGGTTTCGGTAGTTCGGAGGACGAGGCGGACGGGCGTTGCGTCGTTCCAGGCGCGAATGGCGGGTTCGAGGCGGGTGGCGGCATCGGGGACGTCGGCATCGATGACATAGGGGACGACGCCGTTGGGCCAGCGGTAGCGTTGCCCGAGGACGACGCTGGCGGCGCGATTGGGCTTGGATTCGATGTCATTTACGGGCCCGAGAACGATGTCGCCGACGAGGGCTTCGCCGTCGACGACTTGATAGCGAATGCGGCGGCCATTGATTTCGGTTTCGCGCCAGTCTGCTGTTTGGGCCTGGAGGGTGAAGACTAAAAAAAGGGCGGCGAAGATTCTCATGGAGCTATGGTTTGAGATGCCTAGGGGGACGGTAGGGTTTCACGGTTGAAAGAGAGTGATGCCGGCGACTCCGGCAGCGCCTGCCGCGCCGCAGTCCAAGGCATTTTCGGGGGTGATGCCACCGAGAGCAAAGAGGGGAAGCGTTATGGCGGAGCAGGCTTGGCGGAGGGCGGCGAGGCCGAGGCCGGGGTGATAGCCGGGCTTGGAAAAGGGCTGAAAGATGGGGCTGAAGAAGACATAGTCCGCGCCTTCGGCTTCGGCTTGGCGGAGTTCGTCGAGGGTGTGGCAGGAGACGCCGATGAGGAATCCGGGGGGGGTGAGGGGACGGAAGGAGGAAGGGGCGGGGCTATGGGCGGGAAGGTGGAGGCCGTGGGCTCCGGCGGCGAGGGCGACGTCGAGGCGGGAGTTGATGAGAAGTTTTTTGTGTGGGGCGGCGGCGAGGGCCGCGAGGGCGCGGGCGTAGAGTTCGCGGGTGGGGAGGTGTTTGGCGCGGAGTTGAAACCAGTCGGCGGCGGGATGGACCGGGGGAGCCTCGGCGATTTGGCAATGCAGCATATCAGAGGATGCGGAGCGCGGCGGGCGGGAAGTGGATGAGCCACTGGCGGGTTTGGCGGAGGGGCTCGTAGGCGGATCGGGACATTTCGACGGAGAGGCCCTCGGCGAAGTGAAGAATGACGGAATGGGGCCGTTCGGCGACGCGTTCGAGGGTGGCGGGGATTTGGTTTTCCGCAGGGGTGCCAGAGCGGGGGAGAGCGCGGAGGACGGAGGGGAGTAGGCAGAGGGTGATGCGGTCGCCGATGAAGTGAGACGGGTAATAGGGGCCGATGAGGTCGTGGTCGAGGCAGCGGATTCGGCTGGTTTGGCGGCCGGGATCGAGGGCGCGGATTTCGGCGGGAAGGAGGGTATATATGCCGAGGAGGCGGGCGGCTTCGGCGGAGCCGGGATGGTCGAGGACTTGGCGGGGGGAGCCGGATTGGATGATGCGTCCTTCACTGATGAGTTGGAGGGAGTCGCCGAGTTCGAAGCACTCTTCGAGGGAGTGGGTGACGAGGACGATGGGGGTTTCGTACTGGGCCCGGACGGAGCGCAAGATGCTATATAGCTCTTGGCGGAGGGGGGCATCGAGGCCTTGGGCGGGCTCGTCGAGCAGGAGCATGCGGGGGGCGCGGAGGAGGGCGCGGGCGATGGAGCCGCGCTGCTTTTGGCCGCCGGAGAGTTCGCCGGGGCGGCGGGCCGCGACGTCCGAGAGTTGGAACTTTTCGAGGGAGTCTTTGACTTGCCGGGCGCGTTCGCGGGGGGGGAGGGCGTGGGCGGCGAAGGCGAGGTTGTCGGCCAGGGTCATGTGCGGGAAGAGGGCGTAGTTTTGAAAGACATAGCCGCAGCGGCGGGCTTGAGGGGGGAGGTTCACGCGGGTTTCGCCGTCGTAGAGGATGGAATCATCGAGTAAGATGCGTCCGGCGGTGGGGGTGGCGAAGCCGGCGATGGAATCGAGGGTGAGGGTTTTGCCGGAGCCGGAGGGACCGAACAGGACAGTGACGCCGGGGCGGGCTTCGAAGGCGAGATCGAGGGCGAAGCCGCGGGAGCCTGGGCGGGCGGGGAATGCGTGTTTGAGGCGGACTTGCAGCATGGTCAGGCTCGTTTGGGGGCGAGGGCGTTGGCGAGGGTGAGGAGGGCGATGGCGAGGGCGGAGACGGCTAAGACTAGGGAACGGGCGAGGTCGCCGTTGCCGCCTTCGACGGCGTCATAGATGGCGACGGCGACGGTTTGGGTTCGGCCGGGGATGTTGCCGGCCAGCATAATGGTGACGCCGAAATCGCCGAGCGAGCGGGCGAAGGCGAGGGCGGCGGCGGCAAGGATGGGGCGGAGGGCGAGGGGCAGAGTGATGTGAAGGAAGACCCGCCATTCGGAGGCTCCTAGGGTGCGGGCTGCGCGTTCGTAGACGTGGTCGACCGATTCGAGGGCGGCACGGGCGGACTTGATGAGCAGAGGCGCGGAGTGAAAGAGGGCGGCGACGACGGCGGCTTGCCAGGTGAAGACGAGAGGGCTGCCGGTGACGGATTCGTAGAAGCGGCCGAGGGCGGATTCGCGGCCGAGGAGGATTAGCAGATAGAACCCGAGTACGGTGGGAGGGAGGACGAGGGGGAGGGAGATGGTGGCATCAAGGAGTTCGCGGCCGCGGAAGGAGCGGTTCGCGAGGAGCCAGGCCAGGGCTAGGCCGACGATAAGGGAGAGCACCGTGGCCAAGGCGGCCACACGGAGGCTGAGCCAGAGCGGGAACCAGTCGTGCTGCATAAGGGGGGCCAAACAAAGTATAGCTGTTTTGTTTTACGGCGAACATGTTATGAAGGGATTATGCAGATAGCCGGGAAGCGAGTTTTGGTGACGGGCGGTGCGTCGGGATTGGGGGCGGCGACGGTGGCGGAGTTGCGGGCGGCGGGGGCGGAGGTGAGGGTGTTGGACCGGGCGTTGGGGCAGGACGTGCTGCGGGATGAGGACGTGACGGCGGGATTGGCGGGGGGCGTGGATATTGTTGTGAACTGCGCGGGGGTGGCGACGGCGCAGCGGACGGTGGGGCGAGAGGGGCCGATGGCGCTGGAGGACTTTGCGCGGGTGATGCGGGTGAACGTATTGGGGACGTTCAACGTGATTCGATTGGCCGCGGCGGCGATGATGGAGAATTTAGGGGACGAGGGCGGAGAGAGGGGGGTGATTGTGAATACGGCGTCGATTGCGGCGTTTGATGGTCAGATTGGGCAGGCGGCGTATGCGGCGTCGAAGGCGGCGGTGGCGGGGATGACGCTGCCGTTGGCGCGAGAGTTTGCGCGGGTGGGGATTCGGGTGGTGACGATCGCGCCGGGTTTAATGGATACGGCGATGCTGGATGGGCTGCCAGCGACGGTGAAAGGGGAGTTGGGGAGAACGGTGCCGTTCCCGAACCGATTGGGTGAGGCGGCGGAGTTTGCGCGGCTAGTGCGGCATGTGGTGGAAAATTCGTATTTAAATGGCGAAACGATTCGATTGGACGGTGCAATTCGTCTTGGACCGAAATAATCGTTCGGATTGTGTTATTCTATTTTCTGACATCAAACGATTAAGGAAAGACTAAGGAGTATCCACTTTACGGCATGGCACTGGCGGATGAATCGAAACAAGAAGTAATCGCGAAGTACAAGATCCATAAGACCGATTGCGGTTCACCAGAGGTCCAGGTTGCGATCCTGAGCCAGCGCATAACGCAGTTGCAGGATCATTTCAAGGCAAATAAGAAGGATCACAGCTCTCGCCGTGGACTTCTTTTGATGGTGGCACGGCGGCGCAGGCTGCTGGACTATCTGAAGGGCGACAGCCCGGTGCGTTACAAGACGCTCATCACCAGCCTTGGCATCCGTCGTTAGTGGAAAGCTTTCGGAATTCCGCTCTGGTGAGCGGATAAGACTGCGCGTACACTAGCTCCTCGCGTCTCCTTGATTTCGAGTCAATTCGGTTCAAGGAATAGTAATGCTTCATAAAGTTGAAATTGACCTGTTTGGTCTGGCGGTTTCGATCGAAACCGGCCATATGGCCAAACAGGCAAATGGATCGGTGATTGTGCGCTCCGGCGAGTCGGTAGTGCTGGTCACGGCATGTACGGCTAACAAGCCGAAGTTAAACGCTGATTTCTTCCCGTTGACGGTAGATTACCGCGAGTTCACATATTCGACGGGCCGTTTTCCGGGTGGTTTCATCAAGCGCGAGGGTCGTCCTTCCGAGAAGGAAGTTTTGACGAGCCGGATGATTGATCGTCCGATTCGGCCCCTCTTCCCGGAAGGGTATTCGCATGAGACGCAAGTAATTGCGATGTTGTTGTCGGCTGATCCGTTACGTGATCCGGGTTCCTTGGCGATTGCCGGAGCCGGTGCGGCGCTGGCGATCAGCGATATTCCGTTTCATCATGTCCTGAGCGCGGTTCGCGTGGGCAAGGTGGGCGGCAAATTGGTAGCGAATCCGTCTTACGAGCAGGCGGCGGAATCGTCGTTGAGCATTATCGTAGCGGGCACCGACAACGGTATCGTTATGGTGGAAGCCGGATCGAACCACGTTTCGGAGTCCGAGATTCTGGAAGCGATCGAGTTTGGTCACGAATGCTGCCGGAAGCTGAACGCTGGTATCCGCGAACTGATGAAGCTGGCGGGGAAAGCGAAGAAGGTCTACACGACGCCGGCGGTCAACCAGCCGTTGCTCGACGAGATCGATGGGTTTATCCGTGCCGAGCTTAGCGATGCGCTGAACACGAAGAAGCACGGTAAGATCGAGAGCTACTCGCTGATCGACGCGGCCAAGAAGAAAGTGGTCGAGAAGTATCCGGAAGATCAACAAGCGGCAGCGAAAGAGCTGTTCGGCGTGTTGAAAGAGCGTGTCTTCCGTGATGAGATGTTGAAAGACCGTCGGCGGCCGGATGGTCGTGCGTTCGACGAAGTTCGGCACATCGAGTGCGAAATTGGCATTCTGCCGCGGACCCACGGTTCGGCGTTGTTTACCCGTGGCGAGACCCAAGCTTTGGTCACGACGACCCTTGGCACGAAAGACGACGAGCAACGGATTGAGTTGTTGGATCCGACCGTGCTTTCGAAGCGCTTTATGTTGCACTACAACTTCCCGCCGTTCTCGGTGGGCGAAGTGGGCTTCATGCGCGGCGCGGGACGGCGTGAGATTGGGCACGGAGCGTTGGCGGAACGTTCGATGACGGCCGTGGTGCCTTCGGAGAAAGTGTTCCCCTACACGGTTCGCGTGGTGAGCGACATTTTGGAATCGAATGGATCGAGCTCGATGGCTTCGGTTTGCGGCGCTTCCTTGTCGATGATGGACGCTGGGGTTCCGCTGTCGAAAGCGGTGGCCGGAATCGCGATGGGCTTGGTGAAGGAAGGCGATCAGTACGCCATTCTGACCGATATCGCGGGTGCGGAAGATCACTACGGCGACATGGACTTCAAAGTGTCCGGATCGGCGGACGGGATCACGGCGTTGCAGATGGACATTAAGGTCCCGAATGTGACGACCGGGTTGATGAAAGAGGCTCTTGAGCAGGCTCGCGTAGCCCGCTTGCACATCCTGGGCATCATGGTGCAGTGCATCGATAAACCGCGCGGCGAGCTTTCGCTGCATGCGCCGCGCATCCACACGTTGCAGATCCCGACCGACAAAATCCGGGAGCTGATTGGTCCGGGTGGCAAGATGATTCGGAGCATCACCGAAGAGACGGGCTGCAAGATCGACATCAACGACGACGGTACGGTGAACATCTATGCCACCGACGGCGTAGCGGCGCAGAAGGCGATCCAGCGGGTGACCAACATTTGCGCAGTTGCCGAGCCCGGCAAGGTTTACCTCGGTACCGTGGTTCGGATTGTGGACTTCGGCGCGTTCGTCGAAATCTTCCCGGGTACCGATGGCTTGCTGCACATCAGCGAGATCGCCGAGAGCCGCGTGAAGGAAGTGCGGGACGAGTTGAACGAAGGGGATCAGATCATGGTTAAGGTTCTGGCGCTGGAAGGCAATAAGATCAAACTGAGCCGCCGGGCGGTGCTGAAAGAGCAGCGCGAGAAGTTGAAGGGCGAAGCGCCGCAGTAGTTGGACCAGTAAAATGGAAAAGGGGCCGATGGAACGAGAGTTCTGTCGGCCCCTTCACTTTTGCTGAGTTGTCACCAAATGGCTGACGAGTGCATCTATGAGATATGAACGAAATTTGGTTGCCGTTGGCGGTGATCGCTGGCTATGTCGTGCTGATGCGCTTCGTGCTGCCCAAGTTTGGGGTGCCCACTTGAATGAGCGGATCTTGCGGCGTCGAGTCTCGACGCCCTAACGCTTTACCGGCGGAAGTTCAAGATCCAGCGCGAGTCACTCCCGACAAATAGGCGAGCGGTCCGCCCCGAGCGTTTGTCCGTTTCTTCGACGCCGAGGCCGATCACCATCGGGTACCAGCCGACGCCAGCCAGAATCCGTTCGGGAGCGCTCCAGGAGTTGGGGTCGCCTAAGTCGCTCGAGTAACTGATGTAGATACCTTCGGCGGGCCAGTTAGGCTCGCAGCAGGAACGGTTCATCAGCATGACGTATTTGTTCAAATACGTGTTGTAGTGCAACGAGGGACCCCATAATGCATCGGTATCGGAGCGTACCCAGCTTACTTTGGCGGGGAACACGGCTTCGGAAAAACCACCCAAACCGGGTTCATTCCATTTACCGCCGTAGTTTTTCCAAACCTGACCGACCGGGCCGAGTCGATCTTCAAAGGCCAGTCGAGCGACGGCAATGCCCTGGGCGCTCAACGAGCCGGCGTAGTTGGAATAGTAGATGTAGAAATACTTCTTCTCTTCGTCGAGTAAGACGCTAAAGTCACCGTTGCCGCCGGCGAAGTAGCCGTTCTGCGCATTGCAATCGGATAACTCACCCGCCGTCAGGATGATCCCATAATCCCGGAAGTTGATGCCGTTGTCGTAAGAGACCATCATGCCAATCTCTGGGGCGGTAAGGTAGTTGTCCTCGCAATAAGAATACACTTCGTGGTGGTACCAGGCGTACAATGTGCCGTCGGTGTCCTGGTATGTGGATTCAATCCAGAGCGGGCGGTTCTGGTAACTATTGAGCTGGACGGCACGGACGCGGCGGAGATTTTGAACCGACGTACCTTCGCTGCGGATGGGCATGCCGTCCGAGTTGAAGACAATCAACTGTCCGTTGCGCCAATGAACGGGGCTGCTCGAATCGGAGACGCCGGGGAACCACTGCAACTCCTCTTCGCTAACCGTGACTTGCTGGCCATAGAGCATGGCCGAACACAGTGTTAACAAAGATAAATAGAGCTTCATGCTCATCTGCCTAGTCTAGCGCAGATCTGGGTACGCGGATAATTGATCGGATGCAACTGACTCTCCTGGACTGGCTTATCGTCGCGGTTTGCATTGCCTTGAACATTGGAATCGGTTTTTATTACACGGCCAGGGCAGGGAAGAGCATGGATGAGTTTTTCCTGCCGGGACGAAATGTGGCCGTGGTAGTTCGCGGGGACGTCAATGGTCGCGACCACATTTGCCGCCGATACGCCGCTGGCGGCGACGGGCATGGTGGCGCGGTACGGTGTAGCGGGGAACTCGTTGTAGTGGAACTTTGTCGTTAGCGCCATGCTGACGGTGTTTTTCTACGCGCGGCTTTGGCGGCGAAGCGGGGTCACAACGGATATCGAGTTCAGTGAGATCCGCTATGCCGGGACGTCGGCTGCCTTTTTGCGGGGTTTTCGAGCGTTGTATTTCGGCTTGCCGATCAACCGCACCGTTCTGGGGTGGGTGAACCTGGCAACGGTAAAGATCTTGATGATGATTCTGGGAGTGGATAAGGCGACGGCGTTGGCGGTGGTGATCGGATTGATTGCGGTGACTTCGTTGATCTCGACGATGAGCGGCCTGTGGGGCGTGCTGGTGACCGACGTCGTGCAGTTCTTCATCAAGATGGCGATGGTGATTATATTGGCTTACTGTGCGGTGGAAGCCGTCGGCGGGATGGACCAGATGCTGGGCAAGCTGCACGAAATTGATCGGACCAAGGGGATTGCTCCCGGGGGCAAGGGTGGCGTGCTGGCTTTTGTGCCGGACCTCGATTCGCCTTGGATGCCGATGATCACTTTCCTTGTCTATATTTCTCTCAACTGGTGGGCGGTGTGGTACTCGGGAGCGGAGCCGGGGGACGGCGGCTATGTGGCGCAACGCATGTTCTCTGCCAAGGACGAGCGGCAT
Organism: Acidobacteriota bacterium; assembly: GCA_025354525.1. Classification (GTDB taxonomy): domain Bacteria; phylum Acidobacteriota; class Terriglobia; order Bryobacterales; family Bryobacteraceae. The sequence continues at coordinate 4,595 of JANXMS010000623.1, read as the reverse complement.
TCGCTGCTGGCGACTTTGTGGTTCAACATCGCCCACTATGCGCTGCGGCTGTGGCCGTGGATTTTGGTGGGGCTCGCCTCGATTTGCCGCTTTCGCTGCGCGGGTTGATGGTGGCTGGTTTCGCGGCGGCGTATATGTCGACGATCGCCACGCAACTGAACTGGGGCGCGAGTTACATCGTCAACCACTTCTATCGCCGGTTCCTGAAGCCGGAAGCTAGCGACCTGCAACTGGTTCGGGTATCGCAGGTAGTGACGGTTTTGATCAGGCTCGTGTCGGCCGTGGTCACGTTCTACGTGAAGTCGATCTCTGGTGCTTGGAGGTTACTGATCGTTACCGGAGCGGGCACGGGCGGGGTGTTGCTGCTGCGGTGGTATTGGTGGCGATGGGGACGGCGTTTGTCGTGTCCGTGCTGCTGCAGACGATGGCGGGTTTGGATTCGGATGATCCACGGCAGTTCGCGTATCTGATGATGATTACGGTTGGCGTGACGACGGTGGCTTGGTTGGCTGCTACGTTTCTGACGGCACCGGAGAGCAACGAGACGTTGGTTGCGTTCTACCGGCGGACGCGGCCGTCTCGCAATGGCTGGGGTCCGATTGCGAAGCTGGCCCCGGACGTGAAGCCGGCGGGCGACGGGCTGAATAACCTATTGTGCTGGGTGTGCGGGTGCGTGCTGATTTACGGGTCGCTGTTCGGCATCGGTGAAATTATCTTCCAGGAAACGGTGTTGGGGATCGGGATGTTCGCGGTGGCGGCGGTGGCTGGGTTCGTTATCTATTGGGACCTGACGCGCAGAGGGTGGGCCAGCGTTGTAGACTGAGGCGGATGATTACCCGTCGAACTTTACTCGCTGGCCTGGCGGCGCCGAAGAAGCCAAATTTTCTGTTCCTAATTGCCGATGACCATGCCGCCTATGTCATGGGCTGCGATGGGAATCGGCAGGCTAGCACGCCGAACATTGATCGGCTGGCGAGCGAGGGGGTTCGGTTTGCGAAGCACTACTGCAACCAGCCGGTTTGTACGCCCTCACGGCAGAGTCTGCTGACGGGTTTGATGCCGTCGGCGGTCGGGGTGACGGTGCTGAAGACTTCACTCGATCCGGAGAAACCGAATCTGGCCCAGCAGTTCAAGCAGGCGGGTTATCAGACGGCGGTATTTGGCAAGATGCATTTGAACCGGACCTCGGCACCGGGCCTGTACGGGTTCGCCACGATGATGACCGAGGCGGACATCAACAAGGCGTGGAGCGGCAGCCCGGTGCAGCGAAAGGTGGAGGGGAAGACGAAGCCAGCGTGGCGGCCGTTTCGCGATCCGGCGCGGATCTGGCTGAACGCCGAGAAACTGCCGTTTCCGCGCTACTACGAAGAGATGCGCGGGACGTTTACCGCGCGGCAGGCGGTGGGTTGGCTGGACAAGCATAAGGACGACCCCTTTGCGTTATGGGTAAGCTTTCCCGAGCCGCATTCGCCCTACGACTTTCCCGTCGATATGGCGGCTCAGTTTCCGGCGGCGACGTTTACAGCCCCGAAGGTGGGTCCGGAGGACGCGGGGCAGATTCCGCTGATTTTCCGGGATCTGAGCGTAGAAGAGAAGCAGGGGATTCAGGCGGCTTACTATACTTCGGTGGCGATGCTCGACCGGAACATCGGCGACGTGCTGGACGCGCTGCGGCGGTTGAACCTGGAGCAGGACACGTTCGTGGTTTACCTCGCCGATCACGGTTACTGCGTTGGCCAGCATGGTCGGTTTGAGAAGCACTGCGGCTACGAGCCGGCGCTGCGGGTGCCGCTGATTATTCGTTATCCAGGGCGGGTGAGGAAGGGGGCCGTGGTGGAGGTGTTGACCGAGCATATCGATGTGACGGCGACGATCACGGACATGATGGGAATTGGGGCGCTGCCGGGTCAGCACGGGCAAAGCCTGCGACCGTTTCTCGAAGGCAAAAGGGCACCGGGGCGAACCCACGTCGTTAGTCAGTATCTGGAAAATGAAGAGGTTTTCGTGAGCAGTGGAGAGTGGAAGTTTATCCATTGCTCGGGGCAGCGGAAGCGGACAGACGGGTACGAGACGGATGAGCCGACGCCGGGGAGGTACGTGAAGTTGTACGACCGGAAGCGGGATCCGGGCGAGTTTGCCGACGTTGCCGCTAAGCATCCGGAGGTTGTGAAAAAAATGCAGAAGTTGGTTTTGGAGCGCTATCGGACGACGCACCCCGAGGCCAGCCAGGAGCCGAAAGGGTTGTCGGCCCTGGAGGCGATCGATTTCTACGTGCGTCCGCGGGACGCCTGAAGTGTAATTCGGACATGAGGGTATACTTTTTCTAAGGTCGGGTGTATTCTGTGGTTGCCATGAAGAAATTTCAGAAAATTGTACTTGCGGTTGACTTTGCCCCCCAGTCGGTTCTGATGGCCCACCGGGCGCGGATGTTAGCCGAGGCGAGCAACGCCGAGATCGTGGCCGTGCACGCGGTGCGGCCATTCGAGATGATGACCGAGGGGATGGATGTTCCTGGCGCGGTAGTCCTCGACTGGTATGAGGCGCAGAAGCCGTTGCTGGAAAGTCAATTGCGAGCGTTCTGCGAAGAGCATTTGGAGGGCTGCGCGTTTCGGGTAGTTCTCGTCGAAGGGGAGCCGGCGTCGGAGATTGTAAGACTGGCGGTCGCAGAGAAAGCCGACCTTGTGGTGATGGCGACCCACGGGTTCGGAGCGTTCCGTCGGTTCATTCTGGGTTCCGTGGCGGCCAAGGTTCTGCACGATGCGCCGGTGCCGGTTTTGACGGCGGCGCATGCAAAGGAGCCTGGGCCGGGGCGAGAGGCATTTCGAAAGATTGTTGTCGGCGTGGACTTAGGACCGCGAACGGCGGACGTCTTGGCCGCTGCGAAGGAGATGGGCGCTGCGGAGATGGTAGTGGTGCATGCGTTGCCGGTGGTGGGCAACGGCGTGGATCTTTCATTTGATCCGTCGTGGGAGTTCGCGCTGAAGGCGGCCGTGGAGGTTACGCTGACAGAGGCGATGGAGGCTGCGGGCATTCAGGCGAAGACCGTGACGGAGCCTGGTTCGCCGGCGAAGTTGGTGCATCGGGTGGCGGCGGAGTGGGGTGCTGATTTGGTGGTGATCGGTCGCCATACGGACGACACGATTCTGGGTCGCTTGACGACGCATGCCTACGCGATTGTGCGCGAGTCGCCGTGTCCGGTGCTTAGCGTTTAAACCAGAGAAGGCGGTCTGGGCGGACGGCGGTGAAGATTTCGCCGTCCGCCGTGACGTTGACCGAGTGGTGGCCTGGGGAATTGACGACGCCGAGAGTCGCGCCGGAAGCTTCTCCGCTAAATAGTAAAGAAGTCCCAAAAGAAGATGATGGCCGCCTGGGCGGCAGGGGCCCCTTCGACGCGACCGATGATGCTGCCGTTTTTGCGCACATCGCCGTCGCGTTCCACCTTTCCGGCAAGGCTGCCGTTGACCCGAATGCCGCCGTCGCTTTCAACCTTCCCAACTAGGGTGCCATTTTTTCGAATGCCGCCATCAGATTCGATTTTGCCGACCAGCGAGCCCTTGACGCGGATGCCGCCGTCGGACTCTATCTTGCCGACCAAGGACCCATGGATGCGGACGTCGCCGCCGGATTCAATGCGGCCGACGAGGGAGCCGCCTTTGCGAATGTCACCAGCTAACAGGGTGATCGAGAGAGCTAGAGAGAGGGATACAAGTTTGATCCTGGTAGTTTACGCCAAGTCCGCCGCCGATAGCGAGTGATACGGCGAGAGCTCGGTCGCCGTTCCTGGCCTCATTGTTGAGGCGCTTCTGCAGGAAGCCACCCGCGGCAGCCGAGGCTCCTACGCCGATAGCCGCGCCGATTACGGTGTTGCGCGAACGGCTGAAACGAACTACGTCTGCCTTCGCAACGCTGGTGCCATGACCGCGGACGGTCATGGTGATCTGTTCCGCGTCGGCCCGGACGACTTCAGCCTGTAGACTCTTTTAGTTTCTGAGTGCCCGGTCTAGAGCGATCCCCGTCTTAATGGAGGCGTTCTGGAAACCCGAACTATCGGCCCCGTATTGGGCGGACGTCAAACTACGTTTGTCCCAGCTCAGGGCCCCGTCAATGCATGACCTGTAGTCGATCTCGCCGAGGCTCGCTGCCCCTTCCTCTCTCCCGACATTGCTCCTGATCTCTTCAGACGTCGCAGATATGCCTCTATTAAGTCAAGACTTTCTGTAATCCCTGCGCCTTTCAGGCGGGCCGCTTTTAGCCTCGGCGCTGCAAACATGGAGATCGCGGAATGCCGGAGAAGCGCCCGCGCGGGTTTGGTCACCAAGTTCCGCGACGGGCGGGTTGCCAAGAATCGCTAGACCGTGTGGGATGCAGGCGACCGATCAGCTCGCGACTTGATGTGGCGAACTTGCGAGCCCCTAAGCGCGATCCTCATCCGGTATTCTCTTCAGGCGGCTTTCGCCGCGCCCTGTGTGCCCAGCATGGGCAGAATCTATTTGGATGAAAGGAGCCAATCGGAGCCGATGAGTGCAACCGTAGTGAACCGCAAGGCGTAACCGCGAGGTGAAGCTGAAAGAAGCGGGTAGCAAACCTTCGACCGT